>JAKEHV010000372.1 GCA_022614915.1 Gemmataceae bacterium
ATGGCATGAACCCATCGGCCTGTCCCGCGCCAGGCGTCAGAGTCCCTACGTCTTGTCCTTGGTTCTTCGCCATGATGCATCGAAACGCGGCGCTGTGCGGCTCGGCGGTGAGCTTTCTCTTCTTGTTGTCATTCTTAGGCGGCAATCCACCGGTCCTCTACGGTCACGGCGACCATGCGCCGCGCTGCTCGCACGCGGCGGCGTGGCCCGGAGGCGAATCCGCCGAGCCCGTCGTGGTCGCGCCGGTCGATCCACCGACGCCGGTTGTGAAGCTGCGCGTGCGCGTGCCGGCCGAGGCGCGTCCGGGCGCGCCCGTGGAATATCGCATCCAAGTCGACAATCCCTCGGCGGCGGACGCACATCACGTCGTCGTCAAGAACCCGATGCCGAAGAACGCCAAGTTCGTGCGCGCCAACCCTGAACCGGAAATGAAGGAGCCGGAGCTGCAATGGAAACTGGGCACGCTGCAGGCCGGCGCGTGCAAGTACATTGTCCTGGTGCTCGAACCGTTGGATAGAACAGATTTGACCAATTGCGTGCGCGTGCAGTTTGAGCACGGCCAATGCGTGACCACGCGCTTGGCCGGCGCCGCGCCCGTGCCGCAGGTAAAGGACAAGCCGCCGCCGCCGATCATCGAGACGGAGGACAAAGCTCAGCTCTTCTTGAATATCGAAGGGCCGAAGCGGCAGTACACGAACCTGGCCACGCGTTACTTCGTCACGGTCACGAACAAAAGCAAGACAGTGGCCAACAACGTCCTGTTGGAGCTGACGCCGGCGCCGCAAGCCAGGTTTCTGCAAGCCAGCGACGACGGCAAATTCCTCGCGGGCAAAGCGGCATGGCTTGTGGGCGTCTTGCAGGCGGGCGAGAGCCGCACCGTGGTCGTGACGCTGCAAGCCGAGGCTGCCGGCGAGTTATGCCACAAGGCCAAGGCGCTGGCGGACCGCGGCGTGGTGGCGCTGGCGGAGGTGTGCACGCTTTTTGCGGGGGTGTCGGCGCTGGCTGTTGAGATGACCGATCGCGAGGACCCGATCCCGGTCGGCGGCGAAACGATGTATCCGATCAAGCTGCGCAACACCGGGACCGCGCCGATCACGAACATCCAGGTGCGCGCGCACATTCGCGACGGGCTCCAGTTGCGACGCGCCAAAGCGGAAGTGAACCACCAATTGGGCGAGCCGATTCCTGGCGCACAGGTGCTGGTGTTTGCCGCCTTGCCGCAATTGGCCCCCGGTCAACAAACGGAGTATCAGGTTTACGTGGCCGGCGCCAAGCCGGGCGATCAACGCTTCCGAGTTGAGATTCGCGCCGACCAATTGGAAGCGGGACCGGTGATCGAAGAGGAAAGCACGCGCGTCTATGTCGAAAACGGCGAAGTGGCAGCCAAAACACCAATTATTAGTGATCGATAACAAGGCCGGGGATCGCCTTTTCAAACTCCGGACCGACACGCAAACTGAAATGGAGAGGGGTCGATTTTACTGTAAATCAAATCTAGACAGAGAGTTGCGACTCTTCCACGCGCATTTCACTTTTTCGCCATTTGAAAAGTTGCCAACCCTTGGGACGCGCGGCAAGGATCCGCCCTTTCTTATTGCCACCTAAAACAACATGTCCTACGGAAGAAAGACTGGGTCGTTCTCAGATTTGCTAGGCCACACTTCCAACTTCGGAAAGCGTTCTTGTAGGCGGCGCGCCAATTCCTCGACGCCGCCGCGCTCGCTGGCGTAGTGTCCCGGCAGGATAAGCGCCAGCCCGTTTGCTTGGGCAGCCAGGCAGTCGTGGAAGCGTGCTTCGCCGGTCAAGAGTACATCTGCCTTTTGCACCACCGCGTCTTGGACGAATTCTCCGCCTGAGCCGCACACAATCGCCACCCGCTGCACGGCTCGTTTTGGATCGCCGACGGTCTGCACGCACGACGCGCTTAGCTGGCGTTTGACCATTTGCGCGAACTCGGCAAGCGGCGTCGCTTGCGGCAACGTGCCGATGCGGCCCACGCCGTTTTTTCCTGGCTCGCAGCGCAACGGGTAAATGTCGAAAGCCGGCTCCTCGTAGGAGTGCGCCTTGCGCATCGCGCCCACGACGGCGGCCAAACGCGCTTCCGGACAGAGCACTTCCAGCCGCCATTCGCTGACTTCCTCGCGCAGGCCTTTGCGGCCTATGGTGGGATTGGCCGCATCCGAGCCGAAGAACGTGCCGGTCCCCGACAGACGGTAGCTGCACTCGCTGTATTGGCCGATGACGCCCGCGCCGGCCGAGAACATCGCGTCCATGACGCGCCCGAGGTCGCTGTCCGGCACAAAGACGGCGATCTTGCATTTTCGTTGCGCAGCCGGCGCGTCGTCCACTCCCGGAGCGAGTGGACTGCACTGGGTCAGGCCAAGGCGCTCGGCGAGGTAATCGTTGATGCCGCCGGGCGCGTTGTCCCAGGCGGTGTGCGCGCTGTAAACGGCGACGCCGGCGCGGGCCAGCGCCCAAAGCATGCGGCCTTCCGGGTTGGTCGCGGCGAGGCGCTGGGTGGGCCGAAACAGAATGGGATGATGCGTAACCACCAGGCCCGCTTGTTGAGCCACGGCTTCGGCGGCGGATTCCGGCGTCAGCGTCAGACAAGTCATCACGCGCGCGGCCGACGCCGCCGGATCGCCCAGGAGCAGGCCGACGTTGTCCCACTCGGCGGCGAGATGAAGCGGCGCGAGCTGTTGCAAGCACGCAACGATTTCAGAAAGGGCAGTCATAGTGAGCGCGTCGGGCTAGTGTGCGCGTCGGCTTACTGTTTTCGGCTGGGCATGCACACGACGATTAACACTAGGGCGACGCCGAGAAAGGCGACCACATGCTGCACGACGGGCGCGGAGCCTTCGGATTGCGCACTGGCCGGTGCAACTTCCAGTGCCGTCAGCGCCAGCGCCCCCAGCCAGTGCAGCAATCGGCGTCCCATGGCGGAATTATAGAGGATTACGAATGCGAAATGCAAACAGTCGCGCTATCCCGCTTTGCGGATCATGCGCCCTAACTTCGAGCCTTTCCCCAAAAGCACGTCCCAGTTGTCGTTCTCGTCGTCGTCCTGGCGAATATCGTGAAAGCGGCGGCGACGGCGGCGATCCAAAAGAAACTGCGTCGCCCAGCCGAATAACGCGACAGCGCCGCATACCCAGGTCAAGAGTTGGCCGCCCTGTTCCAGCCAGGCCACGGCGTCCAATGCGCCATAGTGATTGAGAAGACCGAGACCCGCATAGGCCAAAAGCACCGCGCCCAAGCAACTGGTGAGCGCCATCAAGGAGACGCGGAACAACAAGAGGCTGGCCAGCCCGGACACCAGAAAAACGATGAGCGGCTGCGCCAAAGCAGGAAAGAAATGCTGGACGAGATTAAGCCCCACGACGCCGCCCGCCGTGAAGGCCACGAGGCGAATGAGCGCCAATGCCAAAAGGCCCGCGCTCAGACCCAAGAGCAGCGCGGCGACCAGCGGCTCCGTTTGCCAGCTGGGGCCTTCGAACAGCCCATAGATGCCGCCCAACACGGTGCCGGCGAGCACAATCCAAAAGCGGTGCCAGCGCCAGCCAAACAGCCACAGCGCCACGCCCAAGGCGAGGCCGCTCATCGTGATGCCGGGCGACAACCCGCACACGTCGGCAAGAATCTCCGGATCGACGAATTGCATGGGTGGGGAAAATAGCCGGAAGGCGGCAATGGATCAAGGCGGGAGTGACTGCGCGGCGGTTTGAGAATCGGCGCAAAGGGCGCAAGTACGGTTGTCTTGCCAAATGCGAGAGGTTAATCTCCTCCTTATGAACATGCCCGCCTTCATGACCGTCGAGCAGCACATCCTCGAGGAGCAGCGCCGCAACCATCCCGAGGCGAGCGGCGAATTCTCGTGGTTGCTGTCGGGCATCACGCTGGCCTCGAAGATTGTGGCGGCGATGGTCCGCCGCGCGGGCTTGACCAACGTGCTCGGCACAGCGGGGCAACAAAACGTGCAGGGCGAAACGCAGCAAAAACTTGACGTGCTGGCCAATCAAGCGCTCTTAGACTGTTTGGGCCGCCGCGGCAACGTCGCCGTCATGGCGTCCGAGGAAGACGCCGAACCCATCGTCGTTCCGCGCGACCGCAAGAACGGCAAGCACGTGGTCGTCTTCGATCCGTTGGACGGCTCCAGCAACATCGACGTCAACGTCAGCGTCGGCACGATTTTCTCCATCCTCCGCCGCGATCCCGATCCCACCGAAACGCGCGATCCCTTGGTCGATGTGCTGCAGCCCGGCTCCAAGCAGATCGCCGCCGGTTACGTCGTTTATGGATCGTCGACAATGCTCGTCTATACCGCGGGCAACGGTGTCGCCGGCTTCACTCTCGACCCCGCCGTCGGCGCCTACATCATCAGCCATCCGAGAATTCGCATGCCTGAGCATGGTAATCTGTATTCAGTCAACGAAGCCAATGCCGACACCTTTCCGGAAACCTATCGCACCTACCTCGCGAGGCTGCGCTCCGGCGACACGGGCCGCGCCTATTCGTCGCGCTATATCGGCTCGCTGGTGGCCGACTTCCACCGCACCTTGCTCAAAGGCGGCGTCTTTCTCTATCCGCCGACCAGGGCCAATCCCAAGGGCAAACTGCGGCTCCTTTACGAAGCGAATCCGATCGCATTTCTGGCAGAGCAGGCGGGGGGCCTGGCTACTGACGGCAAGAACCGCATCCTCGACGTACAGCCGACGAGTTTGCACCAGAGGACGCCGCTGGTGGTGGGGAGCAAGGCGGAGATGGAGTTCTTCAACAAGCAGGAAGAATCCTAATCAAGTTTTTGCTCAAATTCTTCCAATGAAGAACTCGTTGCCGCTTGAAACAACAAATCATCAAGACGCGCATCGTCTTGTATAGTCTTCACCTTGTCTTCGACAGTAGAACTTACCTTTTCAAACTTCCCGCGCAATATGGAAAGTATGTCCTTTTGTCGTGTCTCGGCAATGATCTCTTTGAATACCGGGGATTCAATCATCGCTTTCTTCCCTCCAAGAATCGCAAATAATCCTTCGTCATTGTATCGCAATCGTCCCAGGATTTGCGTAGCAATTTGGAGTGATTCCAACTCGCTTGGCATTGCGTTTCCCAGAATGTCCCGAGCATCGTGTAGAACAGCCGATGGCTCTCGGTCCAGTTGCGTCAAAAGCAGCCACGGGACCAGTCCCGGATCTTTCGCAGCAAGTAAAGGTCCAACTGGGACCTTCCATAACTCGACAACCTGCCACGAAAAGGCCAAACCGGACCAGCCAAGCGGGCTTGCGACGCGATGGCTCGGCGGCGCTTGCAAGTTACCTTTGGGATGAAGTATCAGCGTGAGGACTTCGGGCAGTCGCCGACGGTCAATGTAGGTCAGCATCAGATCGTCCGCCAATTCGCCGGGAATGCGGCTGTCCGGGTACGTGTAGATCTCCAGTAGAAACAAGTCGTTTGCAGCTCTTCCCTCCAATTGCACCTCGACAAGACCGTCGGGCAACTGCCGAGGCTGGACCAGTTCCGGGTTTACGGCTTTCCAAGTGCGAATTCCCGTCAGGCCCGCCAAACGCAGAATGGCGTCGGCGTGATGTTCAATCAGCCACTTGCTGCTCTTGTCGTAGCGGAAGCGCATGGCCACGTTGTACCGCGGCGCGCGACGTACAGCAATCAGATTGTGAATCGTTGCAAAAAGCGACGTGTTCAGTGTGCGGCGCGCATTGCTACATCACCAGCGCCGTGAGGTCCTGATACGACAGCGCCGTGTCGAATGTGCCGCCGACGAGATAATGGCCGCTCATCTGCGGCGTGACGTGGGCCACCTTGACCAAAGTAACGCGGTGGAAGGACTTGGATTTGTTGACAATTGTCACCGCCAGAAGACTGCCGACTTCGACCGGCTTGCTCAAAATCAGGCCGATCCCCTCCATGGAGACGTTTTTGATCTTGGTCACGCCGATGTCGTGGACCTTTCCTGCAAAAGGACATATGGTTTCCCCTGTCACCGGGAACCGTTCCGAATTTCTGCGGTCACTGGGATCAGACAAGGCGCTACCCCTCTATTTCGTGGGAAAGTGTTTCCTTGGCACGCTGCAAACGTGCCCCACGGGATCTCGCTGGTCGATGTGTGGGGATTTGTAGTATAAGCGGCCGGCGCCAATTTTGAAACGCTACTTCGCAATTTTCTTTTCCATCTGCTTGCAATCGCCCCTTTTCCTGATTACCTTCACCCCAACCCGTCCTCGACCGCGCATTTCCTGGAAAGGATACGCTCCATGGCTCGCAACTTGGCGGCCAGCCGCTACCTGGCGCTCACACTGTGCATGCTGGCTTACAGCATTGTGGCAATGTGGCTCGTAAACCCGGAACGGCCCAGTGCCTGGGCGCAAGAACAGAAAAAGGCGACGACCCCGGCCGAAGACGTCGGAGCAGTGCCCGCCGATTGGACCAAAACGCTCGATTGGCGCTGTATCGGCCCCGCCAACATGGGCGGCCGCATTACCGCCATTTCCGTCTATGAGGCCGATCCGTGCATTTATTATGTTGCCACTGCCTCGGGCGGTTTACTCAAAACCATCAACAACGGCGTCACCTTCGCGCATCAGTTCGACAAGGAAGCCACGGTTTCCATCGGCGACGTGTGCGTGGCGCCTTCCAACCCCAATATCGTCTGGATCGGCACGGGCGAGAACAACCCGCGCAATTCGGTCTCCTACGGCGACGGCGTCTACAAATCCACCGATGGCGGCAAGTCCTGGAAAAACATGGGCCTCAAAGAGTCGTTCCAAATCGGCCGCGTCGTCATCCATCCCAAGGATCCCAATATCGTTTACGTGGGCGCGCTGGGCCGGCTCTACGGCCCCAATCCAGAGCGCGGCTTGTTCAAGACCATCGACGGCGGCCTTTCTTGGGAGAAAGTGCTCTATCTCGATGAAAACACCGGCATCATCGACGTGCAGATGCATCCGACCGACCCCGACACGCTGCTCGTCGCCGCCTGGGAGCGCAAGCGCGACGGCTTCGACAGCTATTTGGGCCCCGATCTTCCCGAAGGCATGGACGGTTACGATCCGATCAAGAAGTGGGGGCCCAAGGCCGGCATCTACAAAACGACCGACGGCGGCAAGACCTTTAACAAGTTGACCAAAGGCTTGCCCACTTCGCAGTTTGGCCGCACCGGTTTGGACTACTTCCGCAAGAATCCCAACACTATCTACGCCATTATCGATTGCGAGAAGATCGGCATGGGCACGCCGCCCAAGAAGAAAGGCGGCAATGCCTACCTCGGCATTGTCGGCGAAAGCGTCGATCAAGGCGCCAAGGTCAACAACGTCGTTGCCGACGGCCCGGCCGCCAAAGCTGGACTCCTGGCCGGTGACATTATCCAAGCCGTGGACAAGAAGAAAGTCGCCAGCTATGAGGAGTTTCTCAGCATCGTCGGCGAGCACGCGCCGGGCGACAAGCTCATGCTGCAAGTGCTGCGCAATGCCGAAACCAAGGACATCGCCGTCACGCTCGGTGAGCGGCCCACGCAGCCGGGCGGCAAAGGGGGCTTTGGTCCGGGCGGGCCCAAGAAAGGCCGGCCCTATCACGCCTACTACGGCGGGCAAAAAGAAAACGTACAGAGCCAACAGGGTCCCGACGCCCACGAATACGGCGGCGTTTACAAGTCGACCGACGGCGGCGAATCATGGACGCGCGTCAACAGCCTCAACCCGCGGCCCATGTACTTCAGCCTCATCCGCGTCGATCCGACCGACGACAAATACGTTTATGTCGGCGGCATCCAAATGCACCGCTCCTCCGACGGCGGCAAGTCCTTCAACAACACCGGCGGCAAGGGCGTCCACGCCGACCACCATGCCATGTGGATCGATCCGCGCGACGGGCGTCACATGCTGCTCGGTTGCGACGGCGGCACCTACGTCACCTACGACCGCATGAACAACTGGGACCACCTCAATCACATGGCGATGGCCCAGTTCTATCACGTCGCCATTTCGCTCAAGCGGCCGTACTGGGTTTTCGGCGGCTTGCAGGATAACGGCACCTGGGGCGGCCCGAGCATCGGCCTCAAGGGCGGCCTGGGACCAATCAATGAGGACTGGGTTTCCATCTTCGGCGGCGACGGTTACGTTTGCCGCGTCGATCCGACCGACCCGGACATGATCTACTACGAGATGCAAGACGGCGGCATGGGCCGGCGTCATCTGCGCACGGGCGAGCAGGCGCGCATCCGCCCCGAGCGCGCCAAGGACCAGCCGCCGCATCGCTTCAACTGGAACACGCCGTTCATTCTGTCCAACCACAATCCGCGCATTTACTATTGCGGCGGCGAATATGTCTTCCGCTCCGTCAACCGGGGCGACGATCTGAAGATCATCTCGCCGGAGATCACATTAACCAAACGCGGCAGCGCCACCGCCTTGGCCGAATCGCCCAAGAACGCCGACGTGCTCTGGGCCGGCACCGACGATGGCGCTCTGTGGATCACCAAGGACGGCGGCAAGAACTGGAAGAATGTGGTCGGCAGCGTCGGCCTGCCCGGACCGCGCTATGTGGCCACCATCGAGGCCTCCAAATTCAAAGAGGGTAGGGCTTACGTCGCCTTCGACGCGCATCGCTCCAACGACGACAAACCCTATCTCTATGTCACCGAAGACTTCGGTGAAACCTGGAACAGCATTACCGCGAACTTGCCGGCTTTCGGCTCGACGCGTTGCCTCCGCGAAGACGTCGTCAAGGAAAACGTGCTGTATACCGGAACGGAGTTCGGCATCTTTGCCTCCATCGATCGCGGCAAGTCGTGGACGCGCATCAACAACGATCTGCCCACGGTGGCGGTCCACGAGATCGCCCTGCATCCGACCGCGGGCGAACTCGTTGCTGCGACACATGGCCGCAGCATTTGGATTCTCGACATCGCGCCTTTGCGGCAAATGACGCCCCAGATCGTCAAGGAGGGCAAGCCGCACTTGTACAAGCCGCAGACCGTGACGCGCTGGCAGACACAGCCGGCCCATGGCAAGACCAATCGGCGCTATGTCGGCGAAAACCCGAAGTCCGGCGCCAATATCTACTTCTCGGTCGCCCAGCCGGCGCAAAAAGCCAGCCTCACAGTGCGCGACGTGGACGGCAAAGTGGTCGCGACCTTGACCGCGCCGACCAAGGCTGGTCTGCACAAGATCAATTGGAACCTGGTCATGGGCGATCAAACCGGCGGCGGCAAAGGCTTCGGCGGTAAAGGCTTTGGCGGCAAGGGATTCGGCGGCAAGGAAGGCGGGGAGAAAGGCGGCGCCAAGGGCGCGGGCGGCAAAGGCTTTGGCGGCAAGGGCGGCCAGCCTACTACTGCCGGCGGACAACCCACGGCGCCACGTCAAGTGCCGTCCGGCGACTATCGCGTCGTTCTCACAATCGACGGCGTCGAACTGTCGCAGAGTTTTCGTATCGAAGGCGACCCGAACGCGCCGCCCCTGACGCGCGTCGTGGAGGAGGAGGAAATCGATTAAGCATTGATTAAATCCGTGCGGCGCGAAAAAGAACCAAGACGAAATGTCTTGGTTTAATACGGTAGCCGCTGGTTGCCAGTTAAAACCGCGCTTCCGGCTCGGGGCCGGGAAACGCCATTCCCCAGTTGTGGGGCGGTCTAGTGCCGCTCGCTTGCGCGACGGGCAAGTAAACCGCCCTATTGTGCGATTTCAGCAAAGGAGAAGCATCTATGCGCAAGTTCGCATGGGCCGCGTGCGTGATCCTGGTGGCGTTCGCTGTCGCGAGCGCAGAGGAATTCACCGCGTCGGTCTCCAAGTTCGAGGACGGCAAAATCACCTTCACCAAGTTCGGCAAGAAGGGCGGCGGCGGCAAGGCCGAAGCAATCACATTGCCGGTGGCCGCCGACTGCAAGTTCATGAAGGCCAAGTTCAACGAAGAGAAGAAGTTAGAGACGGACGGCGCGCTCGAAGGCGGCAAGGCAGCGTTCGAGAAGCGCGTCAAGGAAGCTGCGGCCAAGAAGAAGGACGCGGGCGACGACGCCAAGAAGGGCAAGAAGGGCTTTGGCTTTGGCGGCGGGGTCTTCGTCCAAATTGTCACCGAGGGCGAGGGCGACAAGGCCAAAGTCACCGAAATCCGCGTCACCCCGGGCTTCGGCGGCAAGAAGAAAGACGCCAACTGATCGAGACCGCAAGCGGACCCTCAACAAAGGACATTCGTCTTGAGTATGCGACGAATGTCCTTGTTTCTTGCGCGACTGCCAAGCGCGCGGCGAACCTGCGCGACTTTGACCCCCTCTTGCATGCAGGTATGTTTTGTGTAAGATACAAGCGTTGCCGGCCAGACCGGCGACTCGGGCCGTGGCGCAGTTTGGCTAGCGCGCCTGAATGGGGTTCAGGAGGTCGCTGGTTCGAATCCAGTCGGCCCGACATCGAAAGGCTCGTCGGGACAGGGTTTCCGGCGAGCCTTTTCGTTGACCGCATTGCATATCGTGTCCAATTCTTCCATCATCGATCAACTCTTTCAGATTCTCATTCAGCGACCAACTTGCAATATCACGCAACCTCCCGGTAAGATTGGCCCAAGAAACATGAGTTGGAGAAAATCGCCAACGACAAGCGCCATCCCAAATCCTTCGCCGCCAAGCAATCGTTGGCCGTGCTGGACCGCGGTGAAAAGCTGCCGGCGCATTATTCCTGTCCGCTGACAGTCTGGCAGTTTGGCCACGATCTAACCCTGGTTGGCTTGTCGGGCGAAGTGGTGGTGGACTATGTGACGATGCTCGAAAAAGCACTCGGACCGAATCAACTCTGGATCGCTGCCTATTGCAACGACGTGTTCGGCTACTTGCCGTCTGCCAAAGTGCTGAGCGAAGGCGGATATGAGACGCGCGGGCTCTACTCCGGCGGCGCGGGCTGGTTCGCTCCGGAAGCCGAAGAAGTCATCGTAGAAAGGCTACGCGAATTGGCCAGGCAAGCGGGACGGAAACTGTCGGCCGAATAACGGTGCTCGCAGACCCTATCGCTCTGTTAACACTAGCCCGACGCGCGAGCGAGGGACTGTTATCACATTTCTTCATTTTTTTACTTGCACGGAACGCCTTTGTCCCACCAACGGCCCCGAAAGCCCGCGCTGGGTGCGCGTCTCGTTGTAGGACGGGTCTCCAGGCCCGTCCGGCTTCCAGGACAGCGGCCACGACATCGACGACGACGCCCTGCCGCGCATTTTCGAGCCCTTCTTTTCCACCAAAGAGCGCGGCAGCGGCCTGGGCCTCGCCGTCGTGAAACAAATCGTTGAAGGCTTCGGCGGCAAGATCCACGTCTATAGCAAGGTGAACGAAGGCACGCGCATGGAGGTGTGGCTGTTGGAAGCGCGCAGTTAACCTCACAACATATGCCGCAATCACTTGGGATTTCGCTTGCTTTTTAGTGTTCCTTTGAATACTAAGGAGATGGGTGGACACTTGTTGCAGCTGCAATCCATGCTTTCTCGCCGACTTTTGCGAGAATGTGTCCAAGGAGCAGCGGCAAACTGGAATGCTGCCCACGGATGAGGACGCGCCATGCCGGTGCTGCAATTCAAAGGCAAGACGGCGGTGGAGAACTATCACCACACCGTGCCGCACCATGCCTTGGAATTCGACGCCAAGCTGTCCGTTTTGCCCAAAGGCGAGTCGCCCAACCTGGAAGGCAACCTGATCATCGAAGGCGACAACCTCTTGGCGCTCAAAGCTCTTCTGCCCACCCACGCCGGCCGCATCAAGTGCATCTACATCGACCCGCCCTACAACACCGGCAACGAAGGCTGGGTCTACAACGACAATCTCACCCAGCCGCAATTCAAGGAATGGATCGGCCAAACCGTCGGCAAAGAAGCCGAAGACGCTTGCCGCCACGACAAGTGGTGCTGCATGATGTACCCGCGGCTGCAACTGTTGAAGGAACTGCTGCGGGATGATGGGGCGATTTTTGTTAGTATTGATGACAACGAGGTTGCCAATCTCCGGCTGTTGATGGATGAGGTCTTTGGAGAGTCGAATTTCTTGGCAGTTGTCTGCTGGCAAAAAGTGTTCGCTCCAAAGCCAGCGGCGAAGAAGTTCTCTACCTCGTGCGAGTATGTTGTGGGCTTCGCGAAGAATGTGGAGAAGTGGGATCGTCAGCTGCTTCCACGAACCAAAGAGCAAGACGAGCGATACACGAATGCAGACAACGACCCGCGCGGACCCTGGGCATCAGACAATCTGCTTCGAAACGAACATCGCGATAACAGCGTGTATACAATCGTATCGCCGAATACGGGAAAGGAATGGACGCCAGAGCCGGGTACGAGTTGGCGGCATCCTGAATCGGAAATGTTGGAGTTGATTGAAAACGACGAAATCTCGTTCGGCGAAGACGGCAACAACATGCCTCGCCGGAAAAAGTTCCTAAAGGATGTTCAAAAGGGCCGCGTGCCCGAGACGCTTTGGTACTACGACGAAGTCGGACATACCCAAGATGCAACGCGCGAACTGACCAGGATCCTCGGCTCTTCGCGAGACTTCTTTCCCTATCCAAAGCCTGTCGATTTGATCTATCGGATTGTTCAGATCACTACTCGGAAAGACGAAATCGTGTTGGACTCATGCGCCGGCAGTGGGACAACCGGTCAAGCCGTCCTAAAGCTCAATCGGGACGACGGTGGGAAACGGTCATTTGTGCTTTGCCAGAATCGCTTCGATACATTGGAGCATCGCAAAGACAAGACAAATATCTGCGAGTCGGTCACCGCTCAACGCTTGAGAAATGTGATTGGGGGCTATTCATACTCGAACCAAAAGAAGAAACGCATTCAGGTTGACGGTCTCGGAGGCTCCTTCACCTACGCCCGCCTTGGCCCCTGTCTTTTCGGCGAGTACAAGGTGTGGGAAAAGGAACTGCCGGGAACGGAGGAACTGGCGAAGTACATCTTCTACACTGAGACCAGCCGCGAGTTTCAGCCGAAGGAGTGGCAGAAGAAGACGGGGCGGATCGGTGAGCACAAGGGCACGGCGTTTTACCTCCTTTATGCTCCGGGCGACAAGAACGGGCGCAGCTTGGACACGGACTGGTTGGCGTCGGTCGGCCAAGCAGAAAAGTGCAAGAAGCTCGTCGTCTACTGCGAAAAGCTGTGGCTTCACCGCCAGGACCGCGAGAAGTGGGAGCACAAGACCGGGAAATCGTTGCGAGTGATGCAATTGCCAATGGGGTTGAAGTGAAGAGCGCTGATCCGGTTGGACAATAGTCCCTGTTGAGTGAAGTGAGTGTCAATGGCCATCGACTGGAGCCAAAACAATCTGCCGTTCTTGCGAAAGCAACTCGAGCGAGGTAATGTTATCCTCTTCTCCGGTGCCGGGTTTTCTTTCGACGCAAAGAATGCGACCGGTCGTCGTCCGCCGCTTGGCGCGGAACTCTCAAAACTGCTCGCAGAACGGGCAGCGATGCCCTTTAACAACGAGCGACTCCCTGTTGTCTTCGATGCTGTGCGAAAGCGCATCGGAACACAGTCGCTATGGAACTATCTTAAAGAGCTTTATGAGATAGAGTCGTGCGCCGAATGGTACAAGATCGTGGCCTCGATCACCTGGGCACGTCTCTACACCACGAACATCGACAATCTCTTGCACTTCGTCTACCAGTCCGGAGCGAATCAACGGTTGGATACAATCGTATGCCCAGCAGCGCCTCAGGATCGTGACCCTCATTTTCGGCGGCTGCAAGCAGTACATCTGCACGGCCAAGTGAATTATCCACAGCTCGGTTTCACGTTCACACTTGAGGAGTTTGCGCAGCAGACTGGTAAACCGAATCCGTGGTATCAGACGTTAGCCGACGACCTGTATCGCCAATCGGTATTGTTCGTTGGAACGCTGTTGGAGGAAGCGCCATTTCACCACTACATCGAAATGCGGGACTTCAAGGATCGGCATGTTCAGGAATTTCGACCAAAGTCGTTTTTGGTCTGCCCGGCAATCGGAGCAATCCGTGCAGAATCGCTAAAAGACCGCAATATTCAGCCGATTGAATGCACAGGAGAAGAGTTTTTCACGTCTATTGCCGCTCAATTCCGACTTGCCGACCTCGCCGCACCGGTGGTGTGCAAACGAGTCTTCCCTCATGTGACCATCCGGGAAAGGCGAACCGACGTCGACAGTGCAGTTCAACGTTACTTTGACTTGATTCTGGCGCACGCGCTGCCACCTGTCTGTGATATTGTTCCGGAGAATTTCTTCCTCGGAGCAGAACCAACGTGGGACGATATTGCACATAGGCGAGATGGGGCGCGCCTAATCAACCGAGACTTGTTTGGCATTCTTAAGCAAGATCACGTGGGTTTCCGATGTGTGGTTCTGCATGGTCCTGCGGGAAGCGGCAAGACAACAACATTCATGCGTGTAGCATGCGATCTTGCGGCGGCTGGATTCCGCGTCTTCTACGCCAAAGGATTAGAGCGCATCGACCTGAATGGAATTATTGAGCTGGCGAAGGAAGCCGAAAAGTCGAGCGAACCGGTCTTCATCTTCATTGACGTTATGGCTCGCCAACTTGCGGCTATTGACCAGGTGCGAACAAGGCTAGTGGAATGCAAATACTTAACCATCGTTCTTGCGGAGCGTAGCAACAAATACTACAGCAGCTGCCAAGCGATTGCCGAATTCAATCCTCAAGAATTGAAAATGCCGGATTTGGTTGAAGAAGATGTCGTTGCGATTCTTGACCGGCTGAAAACCTTCGGCTACTTGGGAGTCCTCCGAGGAATGACGAACGAAGAGCAAATCAGGGCCTTCCTGATCAGAGCTTCGAAACAATTGCTGGTAGCAATGAGAGAAGCCACAAGCGGGCAAGGCTTTGACGCCATTCTTCGGAGCGAGTTTGGGGAACTTCCTGACCCAGCGAAGCTGGCGTATACGATTTGCTGTCTCGCCGTGTATGGCGGCGCGCCCGGAGTCTTTCGTAAGCACCTTACGCCATGTTTGCCGGATTCCAACTTTCGGAAGGGAATAGTCATCAACGATCTTCTGCGCGGCGTTCTCGTACCGGCAAATGAGTGCGCAACTATGCTCAAGCCGCGCCACCGTCTTATTGCTTTTTGGATCGCGACGGAAGTTGCCCCACAAGGGATCAAACATGAAGCGTTATCAGGATTTCTCCGGCAAATCGCTTCGGACATTGTGCCAAACGAAATCAAGCGCCGTTCGCCCGCCTATTTGGCATACCGCGGAATGATCAATTCGGAGGGACTGTTCGAATCTTGTGGCGGCGACAGTGCCATTATCCTTGGCTTATATGACGAACTCCGCGACTTTTATGGTCAGGATTTCCTCTATTGGCTTCAGCGTGGCATGGCACATGCAAAAATAGGCGAACTCGATATCGCGGAGAATTTTCTCAAGCAGTCGCTCGCCTTGAACGCCACCAGCCATCAAACCTTACACCACCTGGGCATCATCTACCTCATGCAAGCCGCAAAGTCCTCTAATTCTGTTTCGGCACAGGAAAGGGCCAACGAAGGTATTGGCCTACTAACCGCACAAATCCGGGAGCGCGGTGACTCTGACTCGTATCCCTATGCAGCTTACCTTACGCATGTTGTCCGGTGGTACCAAGCCGCCGGCAGATTGATCTCTCCAAACGAGTGGGAAGCACTCCGGCGGGTCGGACAAGAAGCGTCAAAGAAGTATCCGAAGGACGAGATCGTGAAAAAAGCAGTCCAAGACGTCGAGCGATTGTACCTAATGCGCGCCGTTAAGCAGCATGATTAGGCTAATGCACATGCGGCTGACGGGAGTGTGGCCAGTTGGTGAAGTGTCGAAATGGAACTCAAACGCTACCAAGTGCGCGTAGTACAGGAGGTCAAGCACTTCCTGGAGAAGCTCGCCGAACACCGTGCCGCCGGCGCGCGGCATCCGTCGCTCGATGCTTGGGCCGAAGCCAAACGCGTTTTTCCCATCGCGGGCACCTACCAGGAGCGCAAGAATGGCGTCGGCGACGATCTGCCAACTTTTTGCATCAAGGTCCCAACTGGCGGCGGCAAAACGCTTTTGGCCACGCACATTCTTGCGATTCTGCACGAGACAATCCTGACAGAGCGCAACGGCGCCGGACTAGTTCTTTGGGTTGTGCCCAGCGACCAAATCTACAAGGACACGCTTGCAGCGTTGCGCGACCGACGACATCCGTACCGCGAGGCGCTCGAATTCGCCCTGAGCAGGCGACTGGAAGTCTGGGAGAAGCAAGATGTACTGCGGCTTACGCCCGGTCAACTTGCGGCCAATCTCAACATACTTCTGATCAAGCTGCCGAGCACAAACCGTCAAGACCGTGAGTCTCTCAAGTTCTTTCGCGACTCCGGTGGCAACATCGTCATGCACTTTCCGCCGGAGGACCAACCCGAGGAGCACGGGAACCTCAAACAGCGCGTCCCGAACTTGGAAATGCTTGGGGATGGTCCAGACGCGCTCGTGAAGACGTCTCTGGCAAACTTGGTGCGCCTGTGCCAGCCGGCGGTGATTCTTGATGAAGGACATCGCGCGACCACGCAACAGGCACGAACGACCATCGAAGGATTCAACCCGGCTATTGTGGTTGAGCTGTCGGCAACGCCGCCCAAAGGGGCCAATGTATTGGTTCGGGTTTCGGGACAGGAGTTGCTTGAAGAGCAAATGATCAAGCTGCCGCTCAATATCTCCGCCTCCAGCGTGAAGTCTTGGAAGGACTGCTTGGCGCACGCGCGCGACAAACGCCTGGAGCTGGCAGAGCTGGCCAGCCGGCACTGGCAGGACAGCGGCCACACGATTCGGCCGATTGTCCTCGTTCAGGTCGAACGCACCGGCAAGGACCAGCGCGACTCGACCTACGTGCATAGCGAGGACGTAAAAGTGCATCTCATGGAGCGGCTCAACGTAACCAAGGAAGCCATCGCCATTAAGTCGTCGGAAAAAGACGACATTGAGGGACTGAATCTCTTGGATGAAGGCTGCCCCATTGAATGGATCATCACCAAGTCCGCCCTGCAGGAAGGATGGGATTGCCCGTTCGCCTACATCCTGGTTTCGCTCAACAATACAGCCAGCCAACAAAGCATGACGCAACTCGTCGGCCGCGTGCTGAGGCAGCCTGACGTGACGCGCACGGCCTATGAGGGACTCAACGAGAGCTATGTCTTCTGTTTGCGGAAGAAAGCCGCCGACATTTCGAAAGAAGTTAAGAAGGCGCTGGAGAAAGAGGGCTACGAGCGCGAGGCCGCGAGCTTGATCGCCATCGCGACGGACGCGTCGGCGCCGCCGAAGCGCACTCTGACAATTCGCGACCATTTCAGGCGCATTTATCGCCATGAGTTTGAGGGCAAGATCTACTTGCCGGTGTTCTGCGTCAAGAACGGCAACGGCAAACCCGAGCGCCTCGATTATTTCCGGCACCTCATCAGTCAGGTCGAGGTTGAGGACTTTGATTACGCCGGCATCAACTGGGACCTGCGGGCCGAGTTGGCGGCGGCGACGGATCAGCATTATCGGTTGACGCTCGGACAAGAGGTCATGGAGCGCGTTTCGGAGGCCGAGGCCGCCGTGATGGAGACTGACGAACAGGTGAAACGCTGGCTGGCGGCCAATCTCGATTACGATTACTACAGCTTGAAACAAATGCTCGTCGTCGTTGAGCGCGCAATGGCGCGGCTGGCCGAAATCAACGCAGACTTGGCGGGGAAGCTGGGGCTTGTCAAATTCATAGTGCGCGAAAAGCTAGGCGGTCTTGTCGATCGAGAGACCGATCGCCTGACCGAGGCGGCGTTCAAGCGGTTGTTCGAAACCAAGAAGCTTTGCTTCTATTTGCTCTGCGAAGAGTGCCGATTCCAAATCCCGGAATCGGTCGAGATTCGCCCAACCAAGTCTCTTTATCACGCGAACGCCGATCAAGTGTCACAATCACTTTACGATTACGTCGACGATGATCTAAACGAATACGAGCGCAGTGTCGCGCTGTTTCTGGACAGGCATCCCCAAGTTTTGTGGTGGTATCGCAATCTGGTTGGCCGGGAGAATTTCGCCATCCAGGGTTTTCGCCGTCAACAGATTTTCCCGGACTTCGTGGTCCAAGAAGGCAAGGAGAATGGCCAGAAACGTAAGCCCATCGCGCGCGTACTTGTCCTAGACAGCAAGGGGAGCCACCTCAAGGGAAGCGAGGATACGAGCTATAAGCGAAAAGTCGCGGATTACTTCGAAAAAGTCGGCAAGAAGGTAACTTGGCAAAAGCTCGGCGAAGAATTCGAAAGCCATCAATTCCGATTTCAGATTCTGGATGAAGGGGACTACGAAGACAGAGATTGGCGCGACGAATTGAAGCGGCAGTTGGAAGCGCCGTTGGAAACGTGAGTTGTCGTGGAACTGTCGAACCTCCGCTATCGGCGTGTGTCTCTGATGTGGCCGGGCGCCGATTGCCGGGAGGTAAGACCGTGAAGTTGACGTTCTCCGAGTTCAAAAAATGGCATGAATGGGCAGAGCGGATTGACGAAGACGTTACGCTCTGGCTTGTAGAACCTCGTCAAGTCTACCTTGGCTTCGTGGACATAGTTGATGCCAATAAGAAACACATCGAGGAGAACGAAGGCGGCATATTCGTCCTTTTCGTGGCTCAATGCTACGGCTCACAGGCCATTATCGCCATACGACGGCATTTGAAGGTGTCCAACGAGAGTATCTCGTTGATGCGCCTGCTCGAGCAAATCCGAGATTGCGCGAGCCAGTTCACGTACGCATTCTATCTGGAGCAGTTTCCAATCGACCCAAAGTATGTGAGATGGCAAGTCCCCACGTTCCGGCAATTCAGCGAAGACGGCAAGACCGTTGCGCCAGCGCTTGTCCAAAAGGACATCGACGAACTCAAGGACTTGGGCGCTACGATCGAAGTCTTGGCGGACCGCAAGCTTGCACATCTTGACAAGCGAGGCTTCGACGGCTCGGTGACCTTTGGGGAGTTGCATCAGTGCATCGATGCTTTTAACCGAGTGGTCTGCAAGTATTTGAAACTCATCCGGGGAGGCGGACCTGCGACCTTGGAGCCAAGCATAATTCTCGACTGGAAGAAGATCTTCCGAGTGCCATTTGACATTCGACGAACTACAAGCGAATGAGGCGCTCGAGAGACGACACGACATCGGTCAAGACTGCCAATTCAAACTCAGCATGCGGCCGAATCAGCCCCGCGTCTCATTACGGCTCATCCGTTGGAGGCGAAGCCATGATTCGGGAACATGATTGCATCGTTTTGACCCAAGATATCCCTGACGAAGGACTAAAGGCCGGCGACGTGGGCACGGTCATCCATATCCATCGGGACGCCGCCGCCTACCAGGTCGAGTTCATGACCCTCACCGGTCAGACCCTCGCCGTCGCCACGGTGCTTCCCGGGCAACTGCTGCCGGTCAGCGCGCGCGACGTCAGCCACGTTCGCGAGTTGGCTGCCTCTTAGGCCTAAGAGGCGAAAGTAGCACTTTTCACTTTCGGGCCTATGCACCAATCTGAAAAGTGAGGGGTCATTCGTCGCCGCAAGTCTCATTTTTCCATCTAGTTGCGGCTTTCCAACCCACATTTCACTTTTTCGCAATTTGAAAAAGTGGCCTGCCCTGAGACGCGCGGCAAGGACCTTTATCATTCAGTTGTTAGTACACGATAACAATGCACGTTCAGCCAGTCGTCGGCACGGTCGGGCAGCTACGCGGGGGGCAGCTTCGCCTTCAGCAGCATGACCTACAGCGTCGTCCGCACCGAGAGCCAATCGAGCGCCCATTACTCCGGCCACACCATGTTAACCACGCTGGCTTCCAGCGAGAGCAAGTCCGCCAGCCATCAGGGTGCGCCCGGCAACAGTTTCAGCGACGCCTCGACGCACAATTACACGCAGCAAGACACTGTCACCAGCACCACAGCCTTCACCCACGCCAGCACGAGCAATTATGCCTTGTACCAGGGGGGCGTGTACTCCTCCGAGAGCTGGAATCTGTCCAGTTACAACCTTTTGAATGAAAGTGCAAGCGTGAGCACCTACAGCCATGCCGACGTGGCTGCATCGTCCAAGAGCGGCGACTTCTCGGCTCGGTACTCCGCGGCCGGCATCTTGTATTACGACCTTGTCGGCACGTTCGTCGAAACCAGCGGGCGGTCCACGGTCGAACAGACGGTGAACAGCTCCAGCCACAGCTTGTCGCAGCAGGGCACGTTCGCCGGCGGCAGCTTCAGCCTGTCGAGCTTCGCGTTCGCCGTCGCCGTGGCCAGCGAGTATTCGAGCCTGGCGACAGGGACGTCGCTGCAGACGTTTGCGGGGGCCAACGACATCGGCCAAGGCGCCGGCAACCCGACTTTCACCGGCAACGAAACCGGCAGCTTGAGCCGGGAGCGCTCGGAAGCAAAGAGCAGCAGCCTAAGCCAACAGGCAACTTTCGCGGGCGGCAGCTTCAACCTGACCACGGTGACCTACACGGCGTCGGGGAGCACGGACCTCACCTCGAGCGAGGGGCGCGACGCGGCGTGGTCGGGCGGCTTTTCCGGAAACGAGACCTATGCGAGCGATGCCTCGGGCAGCGATCAATACAGCGTCAGCGCCACCGGCAGCTTTGCCGCCGGCAGTTTCAGCCTGTCAAGTTACGTGCTGTCCGGCTCGGCCGACGTGGACGGCAGCACCAGCAACAGCCGCACGCAGTCGCTCGGCACGGTCACGAAGTCGTTCGCGCGCAGCCAGTCGCTGACGGCGTCGGACAGCCTGTATCAGGCCGGCACGCTGAACGGCGGCGTGTACGCCAACACCAGCTACAGCTACCAGGACAGTTCGGCGAATACGCTCACCATAGACGCGCAGGCGCAGGGCCTCTTAATCGACGAGACCTGGACGCAGGCGCGCAGCACGAACGTGGTGCTGGGCGGCGCGCAGACGAACACGGCGGCGGCGACCTACAGTTATCTCGACGGCGCGAGCCCGGTCACGGTGCAGAACGCCGGCAGCGGCTCGGCGCCGGGGCCGGAGACGTCGGCCGTGGTGATGTTCGCGGCGCCGGACGCGCGGCTGGTGCCTTTGGCTGGGGCGGGACAGCACATCGCCATCGATGGCGGCTCGGCGGACGACGCGACCCTGGCCGCCGCGGGGAAAGGCGCCCCCGTGCCGGTGCAGATCAAGACCCAAGCCGTGGCCGACGCGCGGGCCTGGCTGGGCGGCACGCAGGCCTCGTCGCATCAGAAAATCACCAGGATCACCGGCTCGTCCAGCCAGACCATCCGTATCGTGGGCGGCCTGGCCCAGACAAACGCGGAATGGATGCTGCGCGTCAAACAAGAGGTGGCGCCGCGGTTGCGCGAACGCGAGCGCGACACCAACGCCGGCGTCGTGGGCATGGTGGTCCATATTCATCGGAACGCCGCCGCCTACCAGGTCGAGTTCATGACCCTCACCGGTCAGACCCTCGCCGTCGCCACGGTGCTTTCCGGGCACTGCTGCCGGTCAGTGCGCGCGACGACAGCCACGTTCGCGAGCTGGCTGCGTCTTAGGCGTAAGAGGCGAAATCAGCACTTTTCACTTTCGGGCCTATGCACCAATCTGAAAAGTGAGGGGTCATTCGTCGCCGCAAGTCTCATTTGTCCATCTAGTTGCGGCTTTCCAACCCACATTTCACTTTTTCGCAAATTGAAAAAGAGGCCTGCCCTGAGACGCGGCAAGGACCTTTATGATTCAGTGGTTAGTACACGATAACAATGCACGTTCAGCCTGTCGAGTTTCGCGTTCGCCGTCGCCGTGGCCAGCGAGTATTCGAGCCTGGCGACAGGGACGTCGCTGCAGACGTTTGCGGGGGCCAACGACATCGGCCAGGCGCCGGCAACCCGACTTTCACCGGCAACGAAACCGGCAGCTTGAGCCGCCTGTATCAGGCCGGGACGCTGACCGGCGGCGTGTACGCCAACGCACGCCTCGTCCCATCATAAAATCACCAAGATCACCGGCTCGTCCAGTCAGACCATCCGCATCGTGGGCGGCCTGGCCCAGACAAACGCGGAATGGATGCTGCGCGTCAAAGAAGAGGTGGTGCCAACCGGGTGCAAAAAGTGGCGCCTACGAGTAGGCGCCACTGGTAATCGTGAAGTGAACGAAGTTGAAGAGAATTAGTAGCGATACTCCATCCCAACGTTCAAGCCGTGGACCCAAAGGTCGCGGGTGCGGAACAGCACCGCGGGCCGGGCGGGGACGGCGTTGGTGACGCCGGGATTGCCGATGTCCGGGACCTGGGCGATGTTGAGCGTGCGGTCAATCTGATCGCCGGGGCGGACGACGTTGGACAAGTACAGAGCGTCGTAGCCGGCCCAGATGCGCCAGCGATCGTTGATGTCGAAGCCGAACTTCAGTCCGATTTCGGGAACGAACGCGAATCGATCGTGCTGGTGTTTGCCGACATTGCTGTGGGCGGCGAGGATGCCGGTGTTGAACGCTTCGGCCGCAGCCGCGGGCGGGGCGATGACCTGGCTGCCGCTGATGTTGACGATCTGGTGCATGTCGCCCACCGCGATTTTGGCGGTGCCGCCCAGGAACCAGCGCCGCCAGATGCGGCGTTCACCCACCAGGCCCACTTGCAGGCCGTTGAAGGAGTTTTGCGTGCCGAAGGCGTCGCGCACCGAATTGGCGACATTTCCCACGCCGGCGACGGGAATGCTCAGGTTTTCCGAGATCGTGATGCCTTCGTCCAAGGTTATGTGGCGATAGCCGATGATGCCGTCGAGCCAATAACACTGACCGCAGCGGATTTTGTGGCGGGCATTGAATTCGATGCCCCACATTTTGGTGAACGTGTCCACGGTGACAAAGCCGTTGACGATGCCGGGCACATCCACAAGCTGGGTTGTTTCGTTGCCGGTGACCGCATCGATAAGCGGGCGATGCACCTGACCGTTGGCGCCGCCGCCGTAGGTGAAGGAATCATTGCGTTCGGCAAGCGCGAAGTAGTCGACTTCGAGTCCCCAATTGCCGCGCGGGAACCAGAAGCCGAAGTGGAATCGGCCCCCGCTGTGGACGCCGCTTTGCTGGTTGTCATTTTCGAAGAGGATCGAGGTGGTCGGCAGGCCGAGCACGCCGGACTGATTGTTCGCCTGGTTGGCCAGATCGACCACGGTGCCGAGCGGACTGGAGGTCACAAGCGGAGGAATGGCCTGATTCGGCAACGACCACAATAGATAGCTGGCGCTGAACCAGATGCGGGCCCGTTCCTCGCAGCATTCTTGATTGAAATCAATGCAATCGTCGTGGCCCCAGAGGCGCGGGAACAGCGGGAAGATCGGCCGGTTAAAGAGCGGGAAGAGCCGGCAGCCGCGGTCGCCGCAGTCGCGGCAATCGCCGACCACGGCATCCGTGACGGGCCCGGGGCTTGCATGCGCCTTGGAAGGCATGCCTGGGACGTATTCGGGTTGGTGCTTGGCCTGGCCGCCTAGCGCGCCCGGCAGCGGCGGCAGCGCGGGCTCCTCGCCCTGAGTCAGCGTCGGGCCAACCGGCAGCGCCTTGGGCTCATCTTGCATGTCCGGCTTGGCGCGGACCAAGGGGACGGGAGTGCTGAGTGAAACGGGCGCCTTCGAGGCTGCCGGCGCTGCGCTCACCGGCCGCCAACGGATTTCTTGTGCGGAAGACTGCGCGGCCCACAAACCCAATGCGACGACCAAACCGTTTCCAACTAAGGCCTTCATGGTTTCCCCTCCCTGGTAAGTTTCGCGTCGAGGCCATGGAGCCGGTTGCGCTCCCTTTCAAGCCCATGATGAAGTCACAACGGGAGACATTCCTTCCTATCTTCGGCAGGACCCGATTTGGGAGCGCAACGCTTTCGCCGTCTTGACTGGTTTGCCATGCCGGCGCTGCCGCAGGAGAAGCACGCGCGGCAAGATCCGCTCATGTGCTAAAGATGAATCGGCTGGAACAGCGGGAATAGTCGGTGTGGATTATCCGGAAGAATCGTTAAGGTTGACGCAGCAGCCGTACATTGAAAAGGATGGCAAAGCAACTTCAAGCGGTCTTCTTCGACGCCGTGGGCACGCTGTTTCACGCCAAGCCGGCGGTGGCGAAAGTCTATTGGTCCGTCGCCAAGCGGTTCGGTTCGAGCTTGACGGCTGCGGAGATCCAAAGTCGATTTGCCTACGCCTTCGGGGCAGAAGAAACACGCGATCGGGACAACGCATTCCGCACCGACGAAGCGCGCGAACTGCGGCGTTGGCGGGACATCGTGCGCTATGCGTTGACCGACGTGACCGACCCCGAAGCCTGCTTGGCTGAGCTATACGCGCATTTTGGCCGGCCCGAAGCGTGGCAATGCCATCCGGACGCGGCGTCGTTGCTGGCGCACTTGGCCGACGCCGGCTATCGGCTGGGGCTGGCTTCCAACTACGACCAGCGCCTGCACGCGGTGGTCGGCGGACATTTGGGAATGCCATTCCTTTCCGCCGGCAAGCAAGAATGCTGTCTCCACGTTGTCGTCAGCGCCACAGTGGGCTGGAAGAAGCCCGCGCCGGAGTTCTTCCAAGCCGTCTGCCGCGCCGTCCAGCTTGCGCCCGAGGAAATCGTTTTCGTCGGCGACGACGTGGATAACGATGCCCACGGAGCGCGCCGGGCCGGCTTGCGAGCGGTGTTGTTCGATTCAGAGCAAAAGTACGAGCATCTTTGGGACGGGCCGCGCATTGCACGGTTGACGGACCTGATCCGGCTTTTAGATGCCGGATTGGTATAGAATGACCCGGCTTCGTTTGAACTAACTGCAACGCGAATAACCACAGAGATGCAGAGAATCGCAGAGAAAAGACATAGGAACTAAGGGGGAAGACTATTGTTTCCTCTCGCCTTTTTTTTCTCTGCGTTCCTCCGTGCCTCTGCGGTTTAAGATAACCATCGTTGACTTGTTGGCAGAGAATCAAATGACAGCATCCCAAGCCCTCGCGCTCTTCCTTTGCTGCTTTCTGACGCGGGCCGCCGCCGGCCAGCAGCCGCCTACCGACTGGGTCGAGCCGGCCACGGGCCACCGCGTTATTCGGCTCAGCGGCGTCGGCGGCGGTTCGAGCTTCTACTTTCACCAGAACGGCTACACGACGAATGGCGACAAGTTGCTCATCGCCACAAGAAGCGGGCTGGCAACGATCAATCTCGTCGGCTTCCTTCACCCACACTGGGAGCGCAAAGCCGACATCATCGTGGAGGGCAGGGCCGGCAGCGTCGTGGTCGGCAGGAAGTCACGGCAGGCGTTCTACACGCGCGGCAACGCCATTTACGCCACGCACCTCGACACCAAGGCCACGCGCAAGATCGCGGACTTGCCGGCGGATTTGCGCATGGGCTCTGGTCTGGCCGTCAACGCCGACGAAACCATGCTGGCCGGCAGCGCGCACGACCCCAAGGCCAAGGACGAGGTCAAAGACAGAGGCAAGGAACAACCCAAGCCCAAGGCGCCACCCGCCCAGGGGAAAGGCAAGAAAGGCTTTGTCGCCGGCGGCCGCTCCATGGTGCTCTTCACCGTCGATATCAAGACGGGCGCGTTTAAGAAGTTCCACCCGGCCACCGATTGGCAGAACCACGTGCAGTTTTCGCCCACCGATCCCAACCTCATTATGTTTTGCCATGAGGGCCCCTGGCACGAGGTCGATCGCATTTGGACGATTCGCACCGACGGCACGGGCCTGCGCAGGATGCACGCGCGGACGATGCCGATGGAGATCGCCGGCCACGAGTTCTTCAGCAGCGACGGCAAAACCATCTGGTTCGATCTGCAGACGCCCAAGTACAAGGAATTCTGGCTAGCCGGCGTTGTGCTCGAAAGCGGCGACAAGATCCGCTACAAGCTGGCCCGCGAACATTGGTCGGTGCACTTCAACCAGTCTCCGGACGCCAAGCTCTTCGCCGGCGACGGCGGCGGACCGAAAAGCGTCGCCGCCCCCGGCAACGGTCAATGGATTTACCGCTACACCCCGCAAAAAGACGGCACGCTCAAGGTCGATCGCCTGGTCGATCTGGCCAAGCACGATTACACGCTCGAGCCGAACGTCACCTTCACTCCGGACGGCGCCTGGATCGTCTTCCGCTCGAACATGCACGGGGCGACGCACGTGTATGCGGTGGAGACGTGGAATCGGCAGGAGCAGGACGCGCGGCAGGGGATAGGCAAGCAGAAGGGCTAAAATCTTGAATTCGCGCATTTCCGGTGCGAGAATCCTGATCTGGAAGACGGTCGAATCCGAAAAACTGATTGCTGGGCTTTCAGCGGAGTGTTGGCTTGGAGCTTCTTCGCTGTAGAATTGAAGAGATCGCCGACTGGCATCCGCACCTTTTTCTCGAACCCCACATCGTCGCATGCGGCGCGATCCTGGAAGCCTATTCGAAGTCGCCTGCGAAATTCGATGTAGACTGTGAGAAGGTTCAGGACCAAGAAGCGAAATTCCAAATGCTTGTGAGCTGGACCCCGGAAACGGCTGACAAAGGACGCCGATTTCGAGCCACGGTTCAGCCGCACGTCCTTGTGGAAATGGCTTCCGTTGCGCTGGCGATGGTTTTGGTCCATGAAGTGCTGGCTCTTGGCCCACTCGATGTGACGGTCCTTGGAGAAAAGGCCGACTACCGTTCACTCCAATCCGAGTATGTTGTTGAAGTAAGCGGAACGGAGAACCTCGCCGAATTGAGCCGGAGACACAAGGACAAGGTGAAACAGGCTTTGGCGAATCCATTCGACTGGGGAGCGCACGTAGTCGTTTGTGGGTTTTCCAAAAGCGGTCACCGGATTCGGTTGTCTCAACACGAAATCGGAGAGTAGACCCATGGCGAAAGCCAAGCCGTTGTCTCGGAAGGTTCAGGCTTTGCTGGCTGAGAAAACCGGCTTGTTGAGCAAGGCGCAGGCCTTTGCTGAAATGGACATGTTGGCGACTGCGCGGCCATTGTGGGAAGCGGCCGGTTGCAAAGAAGAAAAACTTGCGCCTTTAATGGAAACGTTGGGGAGGGAAGGCGAGGCGGCCGTTCACCGGGCGAGTGCGGCGACCTGTTTCATGAGAATCGGCGATTGGAGCCGCGCCGCGAACCTGTTTCGCGCCGCGCTGGCGGGTCCGATTTCCTCGAAAAGCCGCCAGGAAGTGCACCGGCTTTTGAAGACATGTTTGACTGCCTTGGCCAAGGCGCCATCCGCGTCCGCTTCAGACGTAGCGTCCGCACTATCCCCGTCGGCCAAGAGTTGATCAGAAAATGAACAATCGGAACCCTGAGATACTTGCGCTTGAATCAAGAATGCAACGCGCCCAACTGCTGCGCGAACGAACACAAGGGTTGAGCGGGACGGCGATAGTTCTTGGGATCGCCCTTTTGCTTGGCGGAGTGTGGATTGCAAAGCAGAATGATTGGAAACCTAACCAACCGAATGCATTCCTTCGTGGCTTGTTGGTGTATGGAGTCGCTCTCGTTTTGCCACTCACCTACTATTTTGGGAGGCGAATTGCGTTAGGTGGCTGTGAGCACACTTTGTTCGCCGAAGACTGCCAAAGTGTGGACAAATCATAGCGCGCGAAAAGGAGATCCTTTCCATTCAGCTGGAGCGAAGAGTCCAGGAATGGACTCGCCTTGTCATGCCGTCAATTCCTCAACTCTCCCAATTACGAGACGAAAGGCGCCGGGACGAAGCCCGAAAAGTCAAAGAACTTAGAGCGGTTTCGGAGTTGATGTAGCGTCGAGTTCGCGACTTGGGTAGGCTAGGGGCCGAAAGGAGGTGGGCATGGAGGCCTACTCACTTGATTTGCGGC
>JAKEHV010000373.1 GCA_022614915.1 Gemmataceae bacterium
GCCAGGTGCTTGCCGTCGTTGCTGAAAGCGAGGTTGTAAACAAGCTCGGTGTGGCCCTTGAGAACGGTGACAATCTCCGGGCCTTTCTTGTCGCCGGCATCGAGGGACCAGATGCCGAATCCCAGCGATGCAAGAAGAATCGAAAAGCAAACAATCCGTTGCTGCGGTTTCATGGCAATTCTCCGGAAGGGGAAGCACCAGGCGGGAAGCGAGCATCGTGCCAGGCGGGCCCCCTTTGCGTATTTGCGGCTTTGCGAGAGATACATAATCAAACTCACGCAAAGGCGCGAAGGCGCAAAGGAAGAGTTGGAGATTAGTTTCGCAGGGCAGGGGGGTAGTGTCAACTCTCGGCGGCCCGGTCGCGAAAAAAATCTTCGCGGGGTTTGTGCGATGCGCGCCGAATACCTATACTCTTCCAAAGGAATTCACCGCGGTTTAACGACGTGCGTTTGACGGGGCTTTTGTGGGACAGGCAATGTCGCTTGCCAGCCGCCTGTCCCACCGGCACGGAGGCGTGCCCCGCGCTTTTGGCTGAGGCACTCATGTCCGGCAAACTTGTCTGCGATCCGCCCTTGAAGCCCGAAAACCCCCAGATACTCGCCGCCCTCTATCGCCTGTTCCGCGATTTCTTCGACAAGGCCGAGAAGAATCGCCGTTGGTCCATTCGTGAAGACATCCCCTGGGACCAATGCAACAAGTCGCTGAACCGCGCCATTGCCGACGTGGTCGAGACCTTTTGCGCTGTCGAACTCTATCTGCCGGATTATCTTGCCAAAGTGATCCCGCAAAACCGCGCCATGCGCGGCCGGGCCTGGTTCTTCGCCAATTGGGGTTATGAAGAATCGAAACACTCCATGGTGCTCGAGGATTGGCTCCTTAAGAGCGGCCACCGCACCGAAGAGCAGATGGCCGACTTGCAGCGCGACGTTTTCGCCCACGAATGGAACCTGCCGCACGAGTGCGCGCGCACGATGGCCTGCTACACGCTGACGCAAGAATTGGCGACCTGGCTGCACTATAACCGGCTGTTGGACGTCGTTCGTCGGGAGGGCGGCGATCCGGCGCTGCAGAAAATCCTGACGCTGGTGAGCGTGGACGAGCGGGCGCACTTCGACTTTTTCCGCCGCATGATATTGATTTACCTCGAGCACGACCGCGAGGGGACATTGGAAGCGCTGCGGCGCGTGGTCAACGATTTCTCCATGCCGGCCGTGCATATGCTCGCCGACTCACGCATGCGCATGGAGGAAGTGAAGCAACTGCGGATTTTCGATTACGACATTTATTACAAGCACGTCTTCGAGCCGATTCTCGAGAAGCTGAACTTGACCAAAAAGGACCTGCGCCGCCGTAATTCGCGCCGCGAAATCGTCGTGCTCGGAAACGGGCATAGTTAGACTCTTTATGTCCGAGCGCCGCGTCGTCATCACCGGAATGGGTCTCGTCAGTCCCCTTGGACTTTGCCTGGAGGATTTCTGGGCTGCGCTGCGCGCGGGCGAGAGCGGCGTGCGCCGGCTGCAAGCTTTCGATCCCGCGCCCATGCCCGCGCAGATCGGCGGCGAAGTCCTCGGTTTCGACCCGATGCAATACGTCGAAAAGAAAGACCGCAAACGCATCAAACAGATGGCGCGCGGTTTTCAGTTTGTGGTCGCCGCCTCGCAAATGGCTCTGGGCGATGCGCAGATCGACCGTGCCCAACTCGATCCCACCCGATTCGGCGTCTTCGTCGGCTCCAGCACTCTGCCCGGAGAACTGTCGGAGCTGGGCCCGGCGGCGCAGGCCTGCACCGATATCGCCGCTGCCCGCGTCGATCTGCGCAAGTGGGGCGAGATCGGGCTGCCGTTGGTCCCGCCCATGTGGCTTTTGAACCACATCCCCAATATCCTGGCCTGCCACGTTTCGATTCTCAACGACGCGCAGGGCCCCAGCAATACGATCACGCAGACCGATGCGGGCGGCGTCATGGCGCTTGGCGAGGGTTTTCGGGTCATCCAGCGCGGCCACGCCGATGTGCTGCTCGCCGGCGGCGTAGACAACAAGTCGATCCCCGTCAACATGGTGCGGCATTGCAAGTTCGCGTCCATGTCGCGCCACAACGAGGAACCGGCGCGGGCGTGCCGGCCGTTCGATCGGGCGCGCGACGGCCGGGTGCTGGGCGAGGGCGCCGGTTGCTTCGTGCTGGAGGAACTGGACCACGCGCGGCGGCGCGGGGCGTCGATCTACGCCGAGCTTGCCGGTTTTGCCTCCACGTTTGACTGCGGCCGCACCGGCAAAGGGATCAGCCGCGCCGCGCGCTTGGCTCTACAGGAAGCGCGGATCGGGCCGGAGCAGCTCGACCACGTGAACGCCCATGGCTACGGCACGGTGGCCGACGATCGCCGCGAAGCGCATGGCATCCGCGACGCACTTGTGGGTGTGCCGGCGCCCGTGGTCGCCCTCAAAGGATATTTCGGCAACATGGCTGCCGGCGGCGGGCCTGTCGAATTGACGGCGAGCCTGCTCGCCTTTCGCCACGGCGAAACGCCGGCCACGCTGAACTGCGACGATCCCGATCCGGATTGCCCCATCGAGGTGGCGCGCACGCCGCGTCCTGTGGAAAAACCGTATGCCTTGAAAGTGGCGATCACAGAGTTGGGCCAATGTGCCGCATTGGTCGTGCGGAAGTGGAGTGAATAGTCGTTATGCGCCGGCGTGTTGCGATCACTGGTTTGGGCGTCGTGTCGCCGCTTGGACATGAACCGGGCAAGATGTTTGATGCGCTCTGCGCCGGCAAGAGCGGCGTCGGCCCGATCACGCACTTCGACGCCAGCACGTTTCCCACTCGTTTCGCCGCCGAAGTCAGGGAATTCGATCTTGGGCGTTATCTGCGCGACGCGTCGCCCTATAAGCACTGCGGTCCGAACACGCTGTTCGCGCTGGCCGCAACGCAACAGGCCCTCGCCGATGCAAAATTGTTGCACACTAGCCCGACGCGCGAGCGCGGGATCGACACTTGCGCGACGCGCGAGCGCGGGATCGACACTTCCGCGACGCGCGAGCGCGGGATCAACACTTCCGCGACGCGCGAGCGTGCGATCGACTCTAGCCCGACGCGCGAGCGAGGGATCAACCCCGAACGCATCGGCATCTACCTGGGCTGCGGCGAAGGGACGCAGGATTTTCATGCGCTGATCAGCGTCGTCGCCCATAGCTATCGTGACTCGACGCGCGCCATTGAAGGCCGCGCTATGGTGGAAAAAGGCATGGAACTGTATCACCCAGGTCGGGAGTACGCACAAGAGCTGCACACCACGCCTGGTCATGTCGCGGAATGTTTCGGCCTGGAGGGACCCAACTACAATTGCTTGACGAGCTGCGCGGCCGGCAATCAGGCCATCGGCGAAGCAGCACTGATGATCCGCAGGGGCGACGCCGACGCCATGGTCGCCGGCGGCTCGCACAGCATCGTGCACCCTTTGGGCGTCACGGGCTTCACGCGGCTCACGGCCTTGTCGACGCGCAATGACGAGCCGGCCAAGGCGTCGCGCCCTTTCGATCAAAAGCGCGACGGCTTCGTCATGGGCGAAGGAGCCGGCATTCTAATCCTTGAGGAAATGGAACACGCCCGCCGCCGGGGCGCCAATATCTACGCCGAGCTGACAGGCTACGGCGTGACCGCCGACGCCTTCCGCGTTACGGACAATCATCCTGAAGGCCGCAATGCCGTTTTGTGCATGCAGGCGTGCCTGGCGGACGCCGGATTGAGCCCCGAGGACATCGGCTACATCAACGCCCACGGCACGAGCACGCAGCTCAACGACAAGGTCGAAACGCTGGCGATCAAAAAAACGTTTGGCGCCCAAGCCTATCGCATTCCCGTCAGCAGCACCAAGAGCATGATTGGCCATCTCATCGGCGCCGCGGGAGCGGTCGAGGCAGTCGTTTGCGTGCTGGCCCTGCGCCGCGGACTACTGCCGCCGACGATCAACTATGAATTTCCCGATCCGGATTGCGACCTTGATTATGTTCCCAACCAGGCGCGCGCAACTCCCGTTCGGCACGCCCTGTCAAACAGCTTCGGTTTCGGCGGTCAGAATGTGTCGTTGATAATCAGCGCGTAGGAGCACGCAAGAACCTGAGCTAGCGCCGATTAGCGTTTCTCGATGATCGCGCCCGCGTTGGCGCCTTCCAGGACCAGCCGCAATTTCTTGTTGGTGTCGAACAGATTGATCAATCCGCCGCCTTGCCTCGGCGCCACGGCGACGACCGCGCGCACGTCGCCGTCGTGCCCGGATACTTCCAAGATGCCGCCGTCTTGGTCGCGGCCGAGGAAAATCAGGTTTTTGCCGGTCGGCCCAAGGACGCGCAGCGATTTGCACACAAGGTCCTTCTCTTCCTTTTGCTGGATCGCTTGCACTTCGCCCAACGATGCCCATCCCACCAGAAGTCCCAGCGCCAGTCCGAGCGCCAACATTCCGAGGCGGGCGGCTTTCCGCGCCTCCAACCGGGAGACTTTTTGGCGAACCTGTTCCAATTCGGCACGCACCATTTCAAGTTCTTCGTTCATGCGATGCTCCTTTGAGTAAAGCAAGTCAATTTCTTTCACCATCCAGCCGCGCTTCCATGCAGCGAATTGCTAAGGCGCTTGCCTGGGCTACAACGCCGGCAAGATCACATTGATACAGCCACGAAGCACTGAAGCTGTTCAGTTCGACCAGCCATAATCGGCTCTCCGACTCGCAGATATCGACCATGAAGATAGGATCGGGACGCCAACGTGTGCAGAAGTCGCACCTGGACATTCTCCGCTGTCCGGAGAAAACTTCAAGCGAAGGATTGATTCGCCGGCAATGCGAATCAGGTCGAACGTGCCACCGTCTTGGGCCACAGTGTGCCGACGCTGATGCACGCGAGCGCCAGCGCCCCGATGGACGCGGCGAGGGCAAGCCACCAGCCGGCCGCCCACAGCGTGCCGTGGAACAGCCGTTGCGGCAATGTAAACGTCGGATCGAGCCGGCTGCCGGGCTGATACTCGAACAGGGTGACGAAAACCAGATAGTACGATTCCTTGCCGACCATTTCACCAAGCTGGACTCCCAGTGTTTGCAGCTCTTTTTGGATGTCCTGGATTTTCTGCTCCAGCTTGAGGGTGTCGTCGATGGAGGGATTGTTCGCGCCGCCGCGCAGCTTGAGGACCGCCTCCAGGTGTTTCTTGAGCGCCTGCCGTTGCGCGTTGAGCCGGCGGAATTCGCTGGTGCGGTCGCGATGATCGACGCTGATGGAATCAAGCCGCGCGATGCCGCGCAAATCGCGCACCAGGGCGTCGAATTCTTCGGGATGCACGCCGACTTCGAGCGTCAGCCGTTGCTGCGGAGCAATGCCGCCGTTGCGCTCATTGAAGACGACGGCCTGGTGCGCCGCCAGTGCCGCACGGACGCGGGCTTTGTCCTCGTCGAATTGGGCGGTGCCGATCGCGAGCTGCGCGAGCTTGTCGAAGACCTGGATTTTCTCCACGTCAGGCTGATCCAGCACCAGGGGCAGCGGCGTGAATGCCAAGCCAATCTGTTTTAGGTTGTTGCCCTGGGGCAGCCTCGTCCCGGCTTCGTGGATGGAAGCCGATAACGGCCACACCGGCGTCTGCGGATAGGGCAAGAGCAACGCACGGATCGCCCCGGCGACCCACAGCGCCAAGAA
>JAKEHV010000374.1 GCA_022614915.1 Gemmataceae bacterium
AGCGGGGCCCGGCCGGTTTCGAGCGCCTGCACGAAGTCGGCGAGCTGCCGCGCGTGGCCGACGTGCGAGATGGCCGCGGGGTTGCTCGAACCGCCCGAGGCGCCGGTCTTGACCGCGAATTGTTGCCGAATGTCCTTGTCGCGCGGGTCTTCCGGATTGAATTCCCAGCGCAACAGATCGTCTTGCTCGATCACGACGGAGCCTTTGTCGCCGTGTACTGCGATGGTTTTGGGCAGTCCTGGCCAAACGCCGGTCGTCGCTTGAATGACGCCCAAGGCGCCGTTTGCGAAACGCAGACAAGCAACGGCGGTGTCTTCCACCTCGATGCGTTCGTGGGCGAGCATGGCGGTGAAACCGGCGATGTGCGTGACCGGGCCCATCATCCAAAGCAAAAGATCGACGTTGTGGATGGCCTGATTCATAAGGGCGCCGCCGCCGTCCAACGCCTGCGTGCCTTTCCAGCCGCCTTCGTCATAGTACGATTGCGGCCGCCACCACTTGCATGTGGTTTCGCCGAGCGTGAGCCGGCCAAAACGACCGGCGGCGATAGCTTTCTTGAGAGCCACGTTGGCATCGCCGAAGCGCGACGGAAAGATCGTGCACAGCTTGACCTTGTTCTTGTCACACGCGTCGATGATGCGGTCGCAGCGCTCCAGGGTGATTTCGAGCGGCTTTTCGACGACGACGTGCTTGCCGGCGTTGGCCGATGCAACCGCCGGTTCCTGATGCGCCCCGGACGGCGTCGTGACGATAACGACGTCGATGTCCGTGCGCTTTAGAACGGCCGTAAGTTCTGTCGAGGCTGCGATGCCGTCGAGCTTATTCTCCTGGACAAACTTGGCGGCGTTGGCGGCCGACCGGCTGACCACGGCACGTAGCTTCGTCCCTGGCACGTCTGCCAATGCCTTGGCGTGAAAGCGCGCGATTAGCCCGCAACCGACGATGGCGAATCCAAGCATGGTGCTTCTCCGCTTCAGGCTTTACTTTCATTATTCTCTTTCCCTTGCGATGTCTATCCGCTACTTTGTGGTGCATCACATCTTTTCGCATGAGGATCGACTATGAAGGCTGCAATACTCTTGGCCGCGGTTTGGCTTGTCGTGCCCGTATCGGTTACCCATGCCCAAACCAAAGCGCCCAATATCTTGTTCATCGCCGTGGACGATCTCAACGATTGGACCGGCGCCTTGGGCGGCCATCCGCAAGCCAAGACGCCGAACCTGGATTGCCTAGCGAAAAGCGGCATGCTCTTTACGCGCGCCTATTGCGCCGCGCCTGCCTGTAATCCGTCGCGCACCGCGATTCTCACCGGGCTGCGTCCCGCATCCACGGGCGTTTATCACAACAACCAGCCGTGGCGGCCCGCGTTGCCCGATTCGGTCACGCTGATGCAATACCTCATGAGCCACGGCTACTTCGTCCTGGGCGGCGGCAAGATCTTCCATTACCAGGACCCGCAATGCTGGCATCAATACTTCAAAGGAAAGGAAAAAGCGGAAGCCGTCGCCGAACAGAAGATCAAAAAAAAGGGCAAGAAAAAGGCGGAGCCGCTGGCCCAGGGCGGCATCGGCGGCAACATGACCTGGGGCCCGCTCGACGCCGCCGACACCGACTTGCCCGACGGCAAGCTCACCAACTGGGCCATCGAGCAAGTCAAGAAAAAGCACGACCGGCCGTTCTTCCTCGCGGTGGGGTATGTCAAGCCGCACTTGGCTTGGCATGTCCCGAAGAAGTACTTCGACATGCACCCTCTGGACAATATCCAACTACCCAAAGTACTCGATAACGACCTAGATGACGTGCCCGCCGCGGGCGTCAAGATGGCCAAACCCGACGGCGACCACAAACAGATCGTCGCCACCGGACAATGGAAGCAAGCGGTGCAAGCCTATCTAGCATGCTGCACGTACATGGACGCGCAGCTCGGCCGTTTGCTCGATGCCTTGGCCGACAGCGTCAACGCGGGCACCACCATCATTATTCTGTGGAGCGATCATGGCTGGACGCACGGGCAAAAGCAGCACTGGCGTAAGTTTTCGCTGTGGGATCAGGATTGCCGGGTCGTGTTCACGATGAATGTGCCCGGCTTGACCAAGGCCGGCCAGCGCTGCGAACGCACCGTCAGCCTGCTCGACCTTTATCCCACGATCAATGAGCTGTGCGGCTTGCCGGCCAAGAAGGGCCTGGAAGGCAATAGCCTCGTACCGCTTTTGAAGAATCCGCAAACCACTTGGGATTATCCCGCGCTCACCACGCACGGCCTGAAGAACCACAGTCTGCGCAGCGAGCGCTGGCGCTACATCCAATACAAGAACGGCAGCGAAGAGCTGTACGACCACACGAAAGACCCGCTGGAATGGAAGAACCTGGCCAAAGATCCAGCCTACGCCGACGTGAAGCGGGACATGGCTTCGAAGCTGCCGGGGAAAAACGCGCTGGATGCTGAAAAGAAGAAAGAAAGCACGCTGGAGGCGTTGGAGTTTCCTTCTCCAATGTTGCAAGTAGAAGCATCTGATTTATCGTTTCGCGCTCGCAAGATCTCTGCGAGCGCGAAACGATAAGTCAGAAAAGGGGACACAGTATGCCGCTTCGTCTGGGAATGCTGGGAATGTGGCACACGCACGCCGACGGCATCGTGCGCCAAGTCGCGGAACATCCCAAGGAATTCGCGCTGGTCGGCTTCTACGACCGCGACGCCCAGGTCGTCGCCGAGCGGCGCAAGCAATGGGGGCCGCGCCTGGGCAACCTGCGCATCGTCGATAAGCCCGAGCAGCTTTTCGAGCAGCAGCTCGACGGCGTCGTCGTCGAAGGCCGCGTCAACGAAAATCTGCGCTTGGCGCGCCTGGCACTGGAGCAAGGCAAACCGATCCTGCTGGAGAAGCCGGCCGGCGACAATCTCGAAGACTACCGCCGGCTCGTCGATCAAGCGCAGCGCAAGCACTTGCACATCCAGATGATCTATCTGTTCCGCTATATGTCAGCGGTTCAAGAGATGCTCCAGCGCGCCCGCAAGAATGAGTTTGGCCGCATCTATCACTTTCGCGCGCGCTTGCCCAAGGACCTGGGCTCGTACAAGCGCTTCGTCGAAGAATTGGCGCCCTACAAAGGCGGCATGTTCTTTGAAATGGCCGGCCATGTCATCGACATGATGATTGCCATACTCGGCACGCCGCGACAGATCACGCCCTTCCTGGCGCACCACCTTCGCGAAGGACCGGCGCATTACATCGACAACGGCGTGGCGGTTTTCGGTTATCCCAATGCCTGGGCGATCATCGAGATTCCCGCGCTGGAAGTGGCGCCGCATTCACGCCGCCTCGAAGTCTTCGGCACCGAGGGGGCGCTGGTCATTCCCCATTTGGGGAGCGGGCATTTGGCGAACAAGAATGTGCAGCCGGTCGAAGTGTATCGCGCCGGCCAGGGCGATTGGCAAACAGTCCAACTGCCGGCGCGGACGCTGCAAATATCCGACCTGCGCGAATTCGCCGCGGTGGTAACGGGCAAGAAGCGCCCCGACTTCAGCATGGAGCACGATTTGGCGGTGCAGGAAACACTATTGCGCGCAAGTGGGATGCTGCCTGCGAATCGCTGAGTCTTCAGTAGGACAGGTTTTCAACCTGTCCTAAGGCACTTCGGCGCCGCTGCGGCCGAACAGCGACTCCATGAGGCGTTGCCAGCGTCCTTGCCTCTCTTGCTGGAGCTTGCTGACCCGTTGCGACAAGAGGTTGTGCAGTTCGACGTGGTCGCCGCCGGCGGCTGCCAGCGCGGGATTTGGCGCGGGAAACGGCAGCTCTTTCTTGGGTGTTGCGGGATTCTGCACGATTCCTTGCGCTACTTCGTTGGACCGCGACCCAGAGTGGAGCGCGGACTCCGAAGCACCCTGGGTTTTCTGGTCGCGCGGCATACGTTCCGCACCACCTTGCGGGTCGCGGCTGGGCGACAGCGGACTGTCCGAACCGCGCCCGTTAGCATGCGGCACGTTGTCCGGGAGCGTCATGTCCGACCGAAGACAAGGCGAACTGGCGACAAGTTGCTTGTTCTCCAGGGCGAGCAGTTGCTGCTGTTGCTGCAGGGTCTGCAATTCGCGCGCCAGATTGTGCACGCGCTCCAGCTCTTCGCGCATCAATTGGAGCTGATCGTTGTGCAGCGCGCTAAACAGCTGAAACATCCGGAAGATCGATTGTTGGAACTGATCGTACATTTGACTCTGCATCTGGTTGAATTGACTCACCAGCGGCAGGAGCAGAGATTGCAAGGTATCGGTTTGCAGCGCGCCCGGCGGCCCCGAAAATGGCACAAGCGGCTGCGCGCTCGGCGGGAGCGGGGCCAATTGCCGGCCTACGGTCGACTCTGTGGGGGACGTTTGAAACGTGCCAGCGGACGACGGCACGTTCAAAACGTGCCCCACTGCGTGCCCCGCGCTGGGATAGCGGCACCATGTGCGATAGTTGCCCACCTCTAGAACTGAACCGTTCTTGATCTTGGCGAAGCGTATCGGCTGGCCATCGACCTTGATGCCGCCTTTGCCCAAGAGGTCGACGACCCATGGCCCTTCGTGCGTAAGCACCAGGCTGCAATGGACGCGCGAAACGGTTCGTGTATGAATGCGCACTTTGCACAACGACGAGCGCCCGACCAACACCAATTGCCGGCGCATGTGCCAATGCGATTCGATGCGCGACTCTTGTCCAAAATCAAACGTGACAAATGGCATTGCCAAATGCGCGGACGACCCGGAACTCAGCGGATTGTTCAAGCCGTTGCCGTCCGAGCCGCGCCCGTTAGGAAGCGGAACCCCCACATCATCGAGCAAAGTAACACGATAGGGGCCGATCCGGAGCGCTTCTTGGCGCGCGAACCACCCGTACGAAACGCTTTGGCCATGATGCAGAACGCCGCGAATGCGATCGGTGACGAAAAAGAAAAGCCGGCCGCCAAATACTTGCAAGTACACATGACGCGCGCTAACGGACGAGTCTTCCAAAAGCACGTCAGCTTTCGGCGAGTTGCCCAGAACGGCAAACGGTTGCTGCACGACCAGTTCGTGAGCCTTGCCGTCTCGTTCCACCCAGAGATGAATCGGTTTGCGAGCGCCACAAGCTTGCAGAAACGCAGCCGCGGGGTCGGTGAGCACGATGAGTTCCCTTTCGATTCCTCTCTTCAAATCCGGTGGGATGGTGTAAACCTAGAATTACGAGCAAAATGCGCGCCTCTATTGAGTGGAAATGGCGGACATGGCAGAAACAGGTCTGTTTCAGAATTAGGTACACGAGCACCCGTTTCTGTGCAGTCACTAACCCCCCCTCCCTCTGCGAGTTGGCCAAATCGTGTCGAGTTAGCCCCGGACGACAGCTCGGTCGGTTTGAGGAAGTGTTGGACAATTCCGGACACGCTGGTCATCGACCGCCGGACTTGGGCCGAGGCGTCGTAGTGAACTGAGCTCTTGGAGTGCCGCGACTGCTGCTCCCCAGGTTTCCAAAGTACTTGAGATGGTTTTGGAAACCGGCGGCATGTCCCGTGGCCGGCAGTTGCTCCGACGCTTCCCGCAACTCCGAAATCGTCTGGTCGGTTTCGCGGGCGTCTTCTTCGAGTTGCTTGAGCGCGCTACGAAACGCAAACTCCGGCTTGACCAGGTTATAGTAATTGATGGCCGGATTGCTGCCTCGCCTGGCCAAATTGAGGTAAGGACTGACCGTTGGCTTTTTGATGGCCTGTGCGGACGCGTTTTCAATCGGCCCACAGCAGAAGTACAGCGCGCCGGCCAGAATGACATATTTCATCGTCGCCTCCCTAGGTCAACCGGTTTCTCTTAAGTTATATCAAAAGCCCTGATTGAGGTTCGATTGGAAGGCCGAGCGTCCCAAGAGTATGACGCCCAAAACACGTTCGAACGGCGAAATCACGCGTGCCAGGTAAGTGTCGACTGTGACCAACGGTGCGCCCATCACGTAGACTCGATCGCCCGGCATGAGTTGATAATTGGTGGAAGTCCGGCCTTTTTGCGTGATGCCGTTCCAGTCCACCGCCATAGTCATCTCCGGCTCTTCCGGCGCCAACGCCGGGCGGGCCACCCAAATATGATCCTTCGACGAAACCGGAGTAAGCCCGTTGACTTGGGCGATGGCGTCCAGCACAGTCTCCTTGCCGGTAATCGGCAAACGATACACCTGCTGGCCCGAGCCGGCCCCGTCTGTAATAACGTAGAAGACCTTGCTGTTGAAGCCGGCTACGTCCAATGAGATTTTCGGACTTAGCAAAAACTGGGCCAGATGGTTCTCGATGACGGACTTGGCCTGCTCCAGCGTCATCCCGTCCACATAGACGCTGCCGTACGTGCCCAAGCCGACAGTGCCGTCGGGGCGGACCAGGTGCTCGCCGCGGATTTGCTGCAACGCTTGATTGGACTGGGCCAGGTCCACGGAGACATTAAGCGGGCCCTTGAAGCGCACGAGCAAATGTTTTTCGACAGCGGATTTGGCCTGATCTAGCGTCATGCCAACCACTTGCACGGAGCCGTAGGAAAAGCCCAGATCGACCTTTCCCTCGGTACTTACCGCGAAGAGCCCCGAGATGGGCTCGCCCTCAACAAGCGATTGCTTCTTCTCGCCGTGCGTGGCTTGAATAGCCAAGACGTCCAACGCGCCGATCTTGTACGGCGGCCGGGGAATGAGATTGGCCGCGTCAATCAGCAGTACATCGGGGGGCTCAATCCTGTAGGTTGGCTGGGTAACTTTCATGGACTCATTGGGGGCCGCGACGGGGGCATACTTGTGCTGGCGATGTGTATGCAAGCAGCCGGAGCCGGAAAGCGCCAGTAAAGTAACGACAAGCGCGCATAGCGCCTTGGGTCGGATCGAGAACATGGGTAGAAACCCTCGCGAGCCAAAGAGCCGAGCAGCGAGGACTCGGCGGGTAAATCGCTGCTAATCTCGTTGCCTGCACCACAATCGGCATTTCCAATTCTGTTTGTTTAGAGCAAACAACCCGAATCTCCAAACGTTCCGAGACGCCCGGAATGGTCTGCCCATCTTTCCTTGGCACGGCCGGGAAACTTGCCCAAAGCGCCCGGCGTACACCCTTCTGAAACATGTAAACGTCGGTTGACACCCCGTGCACCGAATACACTCGTTCGCCGGATGAAATTGCATCGGAATGAAGATACAAGTCGCAGCCAACGTGAGCGAAACGCAAAACGGTGCTCTCGTGTCGGCATCGCCTTTTCCGATGGCGTGGAATTTGCATACAGTCGGCGGAACAAAACCTTGTGTCACTGGGAGCGCCTCACATCCCACGGGGACGGAGTTTGCGCGAAGTGAGTCACGCGCAGCCAGTGCGGGACCTGAGAAGGGTAAATGAAAACCGACCGAAAATTGCTGCTGCTTTTGGCCCTTGGACTGGGCCTCCTTCTGGTTTGGTTTTATTGGACCTCCATGGAAGAAGTGGTGGCGCGTTGGGCCAATGATCCGCAATATGCCCAAGGGTATTTTGTCGTTGCCTTCGCCGTCGCGGTTCTGTGGGCGCGGCGAGGTCGCTATCCTCAGCAGCCGCTGCAGGGGAGTTGGTGGGCCGTTCCCTTTGTCGGCTTGGCCGTCCTCCTGCGGCTGGGCGGAGCGCGCTTCTATGTAGAGTCCATTGAATTGGTGTCGATCCTGCCTTGTTTGATTGGCTGCTGCCTGGCACTGGGTGGCTGGAAGCTATTACGTTGGGCGTCGCCAGCGATCTTCCTCTTGATATTCGTCCTGCCACTGCCGCATCGCATCGAACACAGCCTCACGAATCCGCTGCGCCGCATCGCAACCTCTGCCAGCGCCTATTGGCTGCAAACGCTGGGAGTGCCGGCCGTTGCCGAAGAAAACATCATCTTGGTCGATGATTTCACGATTGGAGTCGTGGAAGCCTGTAGCGGCCTGGGCATGATCATCACGCTGTTCGCACTCACCTTCACCGCCGGCATCCTGTTTAAGCGGCCGCTTTGGCATAAGGCAGTCGTTATCCTGAGCGCTGTGCCAATTGCAATGCTGGCCAACGTGCTACGGATCACTCTGACCGGCGTCCTTTACGAAATCTGGGGAGGCACCGCAGCGGATGTGTTCTTTCATGACCTCGCCGGCTGGGTCATGATGCCGGTCGCATTAGCAATCTTATGGTTCGAGTTTTGGATTCTCGACAATCTCTTTTATGAGGTGGAAGCAAGCGTCCAACCGCTGCGCCGCTTTGGGCTGTCCGCGCCTACCCATGTCGGTTGACAACGTCTGTGAAAACTACTGCGCTGGTTGGATGAATGGCCTGGATTTGAGCGCCAAGCCGCACAAGGACGATTGGTGCGACACTACGGAACAAGCCAAGGACCAAAACGGAAGAGGGAACGCATGCAGTCAACAAAAGATAATCTTCTGCCTTTAGTTCCTGCAGTGGAAGCCGGCGCCCAGATCTTGGCGCCTGCCGTTCCGCCACGCCAGACCGGCCTGGCCCTCGAGGCAGCTCCTCCGTCGGTGCTGACGTCGCCGCCTACGCCGTGGGCGCTTCTGGTCGCCCTCAAGCGGCGCTGGCTTTTAGCATTAACCCTGGGCTTGCTGGGCGCCGCCATCGGCGCTGCCGTCGCCTGGTACATGCTGCCGGTTTCGTGGCGTGCCCGCACGCTCCTGCATATTGCCTCGATCCGGCCGGTTCTGATTTTTGAAAATGCGGAAGCCCGCACCGACTTTGCCAACTATCAGCGTTCCCAATTGGCATTGGTGCGCAGCCGGTTGGTGCTCAACGCCGCTTTGCGCGATCCGGAAGTGGCCGGGTTGGAAATCGTGCAAAAGCAAGTCAATCCTGTGGAATGGCTGGAAAAAGAGCTTGTCGTCGATTTTACCCTCGGCGCGGAAATTATGTCCATCGGCATGGCCGGCGATGATCCGGACGCGATGAACAAGCTAGTCAACGCCGTCCGCGCAGCCTACACGAAGGAGATTCTCGAAAAGGAACAGCGCCTGCGATCAGAACGGTTGAATCAACTGCGGAAGTTGTACAGCCAATACGACGATGTGCTGCGTGATAAACGCGCCAAGCTCAAGGAGTTGGCGGAATCGCTGGGATCGAAGCAATCCAAGAATCTGGAGCTGAGACAAAAATCTCTTTATGCCGAATTGGAAAAGCTGCAAAGCGACCTCCTTGGTTTGCAATCGCAAGCACGCAAGTTTCAGATTGAGCTAAAGGGCGCCGCATTCAAGCAGAAAGAAGCCGATACATTTGCCTTGCCTGACGAATTGGTGGAAGCCCTCTTGAAAAAACATCCCGAATTGATTCGGCTTCAGGATGGCATCGCTGAAAAGCAAAAGCGGCTTCAATCACTGAAAGAGCGACTTCGGAATCCGGAAAAAGACCAAATCTTTATTGCGACAAATGAGGCTATAGTTGCCGACACCAAAGCCCTGGAGGCACGCCGTGCCCAGTTGCGTGACGACGTCGCCAAGCAAATGCGCGCGGAAATCTTGGCCCAGGTCAACAACAACATGCTTACGCGCAAGGAACAGTTGGCTCTCTTGAAAGAACTGGAGAATTCCCTGGAGGGCCAAATCAATCAGAAAACGCTCGACATCCAACGTCTTAACAAGCAAGCCGTCAGTCTGGAATGGCTGGAAGAGGAAATCCAGCACACCAGCGAAGTGCACAAGAAAGTGGGCGCGCAGAAAGAAGCGCTTCAGGTGGAAATTGACGCGCCTTCGCGCGTCAGCATATTGGAAGACGCCTACGCCATTCAAACGCGCAACCAAGCCAGCCGCATGCGAACCGCAGGCATGGCTGGGTTTGGCTTGTTTGGCCTGGCATTGCTCGGCGTCGCCTTCCTGGAGTTCCGGGTCCGGCGCGTCAGCGGCGTTGGCGAAGTCGTCTACGGCTTGGGACTGCGGTTGGTCGGCGTGTTGCCGCACGTGCCGGCGCGAGCACTGGGGCAAGGGGCCAGCAGGCAGTCGGACCTCCGCTGGCAGCACATGCTGATGGAGTCCATCGATTCCACGCGGACCATGTTGGTCCATGCCGCGAAGCAAGATTCCTTACGCGTGGTCATGGTAACCAGCGCTTTGAACGGTGAAGGCAAGACGTTGCTGTCGAGCCATTTGGCGGTCAGCCTGGCGCGCGCCGGTTTCAAAACGCTGCTGATGGACGCGGATTTACGTCGTCCCTCGGTCTATCGCATCGTGGACTTGCCCTATGGACCTGGCTTGAGCGAATTGCTGCGTGACCAAGTCGATCTGGAATCCGTAGTACGTAGCGGGCCGCTGGATAATCTGTCCGTCATCACCGCCGGTCACTGGGACGCCACTTCGATCCGACTGCTGGCACAACGGAAACTGGGCGAGATTCTCGACAGTGTGAAAAGCTCGTATGACTTCATCATCATCGATTCGGCGCCCATCCTGCCTGCCGCCGATACGTTACTGATCGGCCAGCACGCCGACGGAGTCCTGTTTTCTGTTCTGCGCGACGTCAGCCGGCTATCCACTGTTCACGCAGCCTTCGAACGCATGTCCATGCTCGGCATTCGGATCCTCGGCGCCGTGGTGGGAGGGGCAGCAGTAGACAGCTACGCCTATCGTTACGAGCCGCCCGCAGCGGCTGTTTGATCTTCGCGTGGATCGAGTCCACACCTTGTACGCCCGCAGGGACTTCGTGGACATAACAAGTTTCGCTTGGAGTGTCATGAAAAGATTCCTGCCCGTTCTGGCCGTTGCCGCCTTAATAGTCCTGTCGGGCTATGTTCATGGCCTGTGGACTGATCGCTGGACCGTTGCCCAGGAGGTGGAAAACGCGGCGCAACGACTCGAGTCCCTTGTCCCGGAGCTCGAAGATTGGCAAAGTCGGCCATTGGAGCTGGATGCACGCCAGAGGGAACAGGGAGGCGTAGTCGGCTGCATGTTGCGCCGTTACGAGAATCAGCGCAACGGCAAAGCCATCGTGGTACTGGTGACCTGTGGCCGGCCAGGCCCAATGTCGGTACACACGCCGGAAGTTTGTTACGTTGGCGCTGGTTACAGAATGTCCGATCCGACGAGACGCAAACTGACCACGAACGTTTACACTAGCCCGACGCGCGAGCGATGGAACGGCAGCGCAAAAGCGACCGAGTTTTGGACCGCCAAATTCACCAAAGGACAAGGCGTCGAAGATTCGCGACTGCGACTCTATTGGTGTTGGCGCGGCGCTGAACGCTGGGATGCGCCGGATAATCCGCGCGTCGCGTTCGCCGGCCAGCCCTTCCTTTACAAGCTCTACGTGATTCAGGAATTGGTCAGTTCCGACGAAGCGATGGATGACGCACAATGCCGGGAATTCATCGCCCGCCTAGTGCCAGAACTCGAGCGCGGCTTAGCCAAACAGCCATAACTCGGCGGTCAATCTGCCTGTTGCCGAGTCCCTCCGCCTCGAAAACGAATCCGCACGCCGCCAAGACCTCTTGCGATTCCTCATAGTGCCCCACCTTCAACCTGTACAGGACACGAAATGATTGCCCAGAGCGAAAGCGCTTTTCGACACGTGCTGCACAGCCCCAAGACCGCTCCATCGAAGTCGCTGTTGGTGGCACCGCCGCGACAATCTTGGTACGCTCCGCTCAAGGTCTTGGCCGATTGCTGTCTAGCGACGGTCTTCTTGGCTCTTTCGGCGCCGCTACTCTTACTAATTGC
>JAKEHV010000375.1 GCA_022614915.1 Gemmataceae bacterium
AGGATGCGACGCTTGTCGAGAATGATCGAGTCGATCACGTCGCGAATGGACAAGCCGACGGCGAATCCGGCGCCGCCCTTGAGCTTGATGACTTGCGCGCCAGCGCCTTTGGTGGCGTCGAACACTTCTTTGGCCGCATTTGCGTCGAAGCCGGGCCATTGCTCCAAGGGCAGGCCACCGATGGTGGCGCTGGACCAGATCGGCACCATGCTGTCGCCGTGCTCGCCGAGGATGAGGGCGTTCACTTGCGTGGCAGCGACCTTCAGGCGCTTGGCCAGGTTGCTGCGGAAACGGGCGGTGTCGAGCACGGTGCCCAGGCCAAGCACGCGTTCCTTCGGCAATCCCGAACGCTGCACCGCGAGATAGGTCAGCACGTCGACCGGATTGCTGACGACGATCAAGTAGGCGTTTTGCATGAAGCCGGCCTGCTTGGCATCGTCAAGGATCTTAATGAAGAGATCAACGTTGCGATTGATGAGGTCGAGCCGGCTTTCGTCGGGCTTGCGGCGCAGGCCGGCCGTAATGACCACGATGTTGCTGGTGGCGACTTCGGACATAGCGCCCGCGGAAATGCGCTGATCCGCGACCAGGCTCGCCCCGTGCAAAAGGTCGAGCGCTTGCCCTTCGGCGAGGTCCTTGTTGGCATCGACCAGGCAAATGCTGCTGGCCGCGCCGCCGCATTGAAGCGCGTACGCCGTGTTGCTGCCGACCAATCCGCCGCCGCCGATGATGGTGACTTTCATGTTGAACCTCAATACGAGCCGTCACGCCCGCGCACCGCCCAATGCTGCCAAAACCTGGTCCGTAATCGCGCTTACGAGCTTGTCCATGTCCTGGCCGTTGGCCTCGGCGGGCACCGGGCAGGCCCCGCTGCACGCGGCGCCTTGTTCCTTGGCGAAGGCGACGGCTTCGGGAACGAACTCGCTATAACCGCGGTCGAAGATGCTGTTGCCGCACGTGTCGCAATTCTCCAAGCGCAGCCTGGGATCGTCGTAGCCCAGTTTTTTCTTGAGATCGAGCAGTTCTTTAGTCTTGCCGTCGGAGAAGTAGTTCACGCGGCCCAGTTGCTTCGCGAGAATGAGAATCCTGCAATACGCGTCGATGATCTCCGAGTTCCAGTACGCTTTCTCCAACGTCGGGCCGAACGTGACCGTGCCGTGATTCGCCAAGAGGATGGTGTTGCAGTCCTTGAGATAGGGCACGATGGTGTCGGCAAACTTCTGCCCGCCCGGCGTTTCATATACCGCAATTGGCACCTCACCCAAGAAGACTTCCACCTCGGGCAGCACGCATTTGGGAATCGGCTCATGCGCGACCGCGAAGGCTGTCGCGTGCGGCGGATGGCAATGCACGACGGCCATGACGTCGGGCCGGTGCTTGTACACGGAAAGGTGCAACAGGATTTCGCTGGAGCGCTTGCGCGTGCCGGCGAGCTGCTTGCCTTCGTAATCGACCTTGCAGATATCGTCGGGCTTCATGAACCCTTTGGAAACCATCGTCGGCGAGCAGATGATCTCCTTCGCATTGAGACGGACGGAGATGTTGCCGTCGTTGGCGGCCGCGAAGCCACGGTTGTAAACGCGCCGGCCGATCTCACAGATTTCCTGTTTGATCTGATACTCGTTCATCATGCTAAAGCTCCAACCATCGATGGACCGTTTAGCGTTCGCATCGCTTTTGCAATTACACATTCTTGCCAAGATGCTGCGAACGCTAAACGACTTCAATCGAATCCAAAATACACGCGCAGTATGCATCCAACGGCTTTCGCTCTGGGAAGAACGGCACCGCCGCTTCCACGCCTTCACTCACGCCAATCTGTTGTCCGTGGCCCGCGCCGAGCTGATCGAGAATGACGAAATCCTCGCCATCGGGTTCGCCTTTTTTCAGCGCCTTTAGGCTGTAGGGCACGCCAATCACCCAGCGAAAACCGGCGACGGCCGGATGGCAGCGCGACAAGGTCACAGTGCCGATGACTTTAGCCACGCGCATGCTGGTCTAATTCCTCAAAAACCTTTGTCGTTTCGTCCGCACACTTCGGCGTTGTCGTCACGACCGCCTTCAAGAGGCTCTTCACTTCGAACACGGTCCGGCCGGGCATAGGCACTGCGAAAAAGTTCGCGCCGGTGCTCGCTCGGGCCTGTGCGGCCTCTTTGGCATTTTGCACCGTCGCCGCCCGCACACCGGTCACCTTGTTTGCCACGCAGCACATGAGCCACGGGTTACTGCAAAACACCACGCCGCCTGCCGACTCCTTGCCCACCAACAGTCCAGTTAACACTTTCGCGCAAGCGGCGATCGGTTCGGCTGCCGTTTTCCATTTCACGAAATGCAATCCGTCGCGCGCCAAGGACTGAATCGCCGCATCGACCAGGCTATCGGGATTCTCTGTGGCATAATGCCAAGCGTTACGAGTGCAGTCATCAGGGGGCTTACGCCCCCCGCTCGCCGACACCTGCCATGAGACGCTGATCCCTCTACTCTTCAACTCATCGGCGGCCTGCGGTGTCACAAGACCGCGCGGCGGCAGCACCAGGGACTTTTGCCCGCGGTATTCGCGCCGCAAATCCTCGGAGCTGAAGACACGCTGCGTCCAGTGCCAAACCGTGGCTTCTCCGTTTTCTTGACTCATCGATCGCAAATCCCCAGCACCATCCAGCGCACCGGCGAGTTCATGTGTCCGACCAGTTGCCGCGCTCCCATGCCATCGTTTGACAAGATCACGCGGTCGCCCGCGCCGGCGCCCAGGCTGTCGATGGCCAAGAGCGGCTCCCCGTCTTCCTTGCCGTCCGCGCTCAAGGGCTGCACGACGAGAAGCCGCCAGCCTTGCATGCTGGAATGCTTCACTGTGGCCACGGCGTGCCCTCTAACTTCGCCGATTTGCATGAATCTCTCCGTTCACGTTTCGCGCTCGGAGCATGCCTTGCTGTGGCATGGATTCCTTGAGCGCGAAACGTGAACAATCAAATCATTCGCAAGCCGCCCGCCGCGACGGTCATCCGCCGTTGCCGGGTAAACGTCAGCGGCGTGGTGACGCCTTCGCCCGTCGGCGTGGCGATGCTAAAACTCAAGTAGCCTTCGCCGCCGAGACCCAGGCTCGCCGTACTCGGCCCGTTCGCGACGAAGAGCGATACGTCCATGACCTTGCCCATGCGCGTGATCGTCTCCACGTTGCGCGAATGGATGACCGCGGTATGCCCAAAGCCGTGCTCGTACTTTTTGGCTAAAGCGATGGCAGAGTCCACATCGGGCACTTTGATGAACGGCACAAACGGCATCATCTGCTCGTGATCGACGAAAGGATGCGACTCGTCGGTCTCGCCGAACAACAGCTCCGTGTCGGCGGGAACGCTGACGCCGGCGTGCTTGGCGAGCACCGCCGCGTCTTGGCCGATGAGGTCCTTGTTGACGACCAGCTTGCCGCCCTCGGTCTTGACGAACGCGGCCTTGGTCAAGGCGTCGATCTGTTTGGCGTCGAGCCGGACCGCTTTGTGCCGGGTCATCGCCTGCAAGAGTTCGTCGAAGATGCTGGCAATCGCGAAGACTTCCTTTTCGCCGATGCACAGAAGGTTGTTGTCATAAGCGCCTCCTTGGACGATGCACCTGGCGGCGTTGTCGAGGTCCGCAGTCTCATCGACGACGACCGGGGGATTGCCCGGCCCGGCGACGATGGCCCGCTTGGGACTTTTCAAGGCCGCCCGCGCCACCGCCGGCCCGCCGGTCACGCACAGAAGCCGCACGTCGCGATGGGCGAAGATGGCGTCCGCGGATTCCAACGTCGGCTGGCCGATGATCGCGATGAGGTTGTTGATGCCGATCGCTTGGTGTATCGCCTGATTGAAAAGCTGAGCGCCCTTGCAAGCGATCTTGGCGCCGG
>JAKEHV010000376.1 GCA_022614915.1 Gemmataceae bacterium
AGGCGCAAGAAATCGTCGCGCGTGATGGCATCGTCCGCGCGCCAGCCGGCCAGGTTGAACAGCGTCAGATCTTCACGCAGGCCGCTCGTGTGATGGATCAAGTGGCGGATGGTGATCGTTTTCTCAAATTGCGGCAGCTCGGGCACATACTTGCGCACGTCGTCGTCCAGTGACAGCTTGCCTTGTTGCGCCAAGAGCATGATGAGGAAGACGGCGAACTGTTTGGAGACGGACGCAAGCAGAAACACCGAAGAAAGCGACAGCGGAATGCCCAATTCCAGGTTGGCCATGCCATAGGCTTTTTGATGCACGGTCTTACCGTCCAGCCGCACCAGCGCCACGCAGCCGGGGGTGTCCTTCTGGTCCCAACCGGCGAAAAGGCGATCGACGTCAGCAGTCTGACGCGTGAGCGCGGCCTGATTGCCGGCGCTTCCCTCTTGGGCGCCGGCAAAAACAACGGCGCAAAAAGAGATTAGCAGAAAACAACGGAATGGACGTGATGTGTGCATGTCGTTTCCATAGGGGAGGTGCAGCGCGCTGGCAATGGAGAATAGGGCGCAAGGGACTTAGTTGCATTGTAATTTGCAACCATGTCACCTTGTGTTGCCCGAACGATTTGGCCAACTCCCCTTGCGAGTTGGCCAAATCGTGGCGACTTGTCGTCACTAAAACGCGGCCGGGCTCTTGGCCAGCGCGGCGATGGGGGTCAAGCCGAGCGGGCCGAAGCGGAAGAGCTGGAAGACCTGATCCGTCGTAGCCGGACCATTCAAGAAGTACGCTTCCACGGGTCCGATGGCGTTCAGGCTGGAAGTCAATGCCGAGGCCATCGTGTCCGTAGGCGCGAATCCGGTGGCGTCGTCGAAGGTATGGAAGTCCTGGTTGCCGTCGCTGAACGCGACCAAACCTTCGCGCGACCCCTCGACGAACAGGCCGAAGCCGCCGGTGCCGTTGAGCGCGCTGGGCACCAGCCGCCGAAGCATGTTGTCCGAATCGAGCACCCAGAACACGTCGTTGCCGGCGGCATCGAGCCCGGCGCTCATCTTGCTGACGAACGCCCCGTGGAATTCGAAGCCGCCCACGTCCTTGAAGAGCCAGAGTTGTTGATTGCCGTCGGTGAAGGCGACCTGTCCGTGCCGGCCGGCTTCCAGCGTCAGTGCAAACCCGCCGGTGTCGGTGAAGACGCCTTGGCGGAAGCGCCAGAGCTGGTTGTTGCCGTCCGTGAAATAGACTTCGTCCTGGCCGGTGGCGTCGCGGCCCAGGCTGAGTGTTTTGGCGAAACCGGCGGTCTGCGTGAAGCTGCCGTCGTCACGCACAATCCAAATCTGGTTGTTGCCGTCCAAGAAGAAGGCTTGCGCCTGGCCGGCGAAGATGGCCTTGGCAAAGCCCCCCGTGTTGGTGACGACGCCGTTGGAGAAGCGGTGGATTTGGTTATTGCCGTCCGTGAAGTAGGCCTGGGCGTGGCCGAGGGCATCGACGCCGGCGCTTACGGACTTGGCAAAGGCGCCGGTGTTGTCGATGCTGTTAGCGTCGCTGTTGAACACAAACAGCCGATTGTCACCGGTGAGGAAGAAGGCGCCTTGCGCCCCGCGCGCTGTCGCGGTTTCCGTGTCGGTATTGTCCGCCGGGTCTTGGTCCGGTTCAGCGCTGGCCACCGTTGCGGTGTTCGACAGGACCGTGCCTTGGGCAACATTGGCATCGACCTGGACGACCATGGTGAACACCGCGGTCGCGGCCGGCGCCAAAGTCGGCGTCGTCGAGTTGACCGTGCCGGTGCCGCCGACGGCCGGAGTCGTTGACGTCCAGCCCACCGGCGCGGTGAACGAAACGAAGGTCGTGTTCGCCGGGACGTCGTCGGACAATTCGACGTTGGTGGCTGTGCCCGAGCCGTTGTGCGTCACCGTAATGGTGTAGGTCAGATTCGTGCCGACCACAACCGTGTCTGCCGAGTCCGCGCTGTCCGTTTTGACCACTTCTAGATCGACAATCTGCACCAACGTAGTTTCTTCATCCGTGTTGTTCGACGGATCGGTATCGGTCGTTGCCGAAGTGACCGTGGCCGTATTCGTCAGTATGGTGGCGTCCGGCGTAGCCAAGATGACGGTGGCGACAATGGTGACAGTTGCCGTCGCGCTCGCGGTGACGGTGCCGAGATTGGCGGTGACCACGCCTGCGGCTTGGCTGACTGTTCCCTGGCTGGCAGTGGCCGATACGAAAGTGACTTCCGCCGGCAAAGTGTCGGTCAGGTCCACGCTCTGGGCGTCACTCGGTCCGTTGTTCGTGACAGTGACGGTGTACGTTAGATTGGTGCCCGCAATGACTGGGTCGGGCGTGTCCGTCTTGATGACGGCGAGGTCCGCTTGCGTAATGACCGCTGTGACTTCCGAGTCCGAGTTGTTGGCGAGATTCGGATCATTGGTGATTGTGGAACTCTCGGCTACGTCCGCCGTGTTCGTGATGGTGCCGCCTTGGGGCGTGTTGCTGTTGACCTGCACGACGAGCGTAAACACGGCGTCGCCGACAGGCACGAGCGCGTTAGTGGCGGTCACCGTGCCGGTGCCGCCGACTGGGGGCGTCGCGGACGTCCAGCCCGCTGGGGCAGTGAACGACACGAAGGTCGAGTTGGGGGGCACGACGTCCGTGAGAGACACGTCGCGGGCATCGTTGGGCCCGGCATTCGTGACGGTGATCGTGTAGGTCAGATTCGTGCCGGCAATGACCGGATCGGGCGAATCGGACTTGGTCACCGCAACATCGGCCTGGTTGATGACCGTGGTGTCTTCCGTATCGGTGTTGTTGGCCGGGTTCGGATCGGGGGTCGACGTGCTGACCGTCGCGGAATTCGTAATGATCGAGCCGTCGGGCACATTCGCGGCCACAACGGCGACGATCGTTACCGTGGCGGTCGCTCCGCCGGTGATAGTGCCCAGTTGCGAAACGACGAGCGTGCCGGAACCTTGAACCGTTCCCTGGCTGGCAGTCGCCGAGACAAACGTAGTTCCCGTGGGCAGCGTATCAGTGAGCAAAACCGTCTGCGCGTCCGAGGGCCCATTATTCGTGACCGTCACGGTGTAGGTCAAATTCGTGCCCGCGATGACCGGGTCGGGCGAGTCAACCTTGGTGACGGCAAGGTCGGCTTGCGTCTGAACCAGCGTCGTTTCCGTGTCGCTGTTGTTCGCCAGATTGGGATCAGTCACGATCGCCGAGCTTTCGCTGACCGTTGCCGTGTTGGTGATGGATAGGTTGTTGGCGACGTTGCTGTTGACCTGGACGACCAGGGTGAAGACGTTGGCGCCGACGGGCACGAGCGGATTGGTGGCGGTAACGGGGCCGGTGCCGCCGACGGCCGGCGTGGTCACGGCCCAGCCTGCCGGCGCTGTGAAGGAGACAAACGTGGTATCGGCCGGAACGACGTCGGTCAGGCTCACGTCGCGGGCGCTATTCGGTCCGGCGTTGGTGAGGGTGATCGTGTACGTCAGCAGGGTGCCGGCGAAGACCGGATCGGGACTGTCGGCCTTGGTCACCGACAGGTCGGCCTGGTTGATGACCGCGGTGTCTTCCGTGTCGGTGTTGTTGGCGAGGTTGGGGTCGCTGCTGCTGGTCAGGGCAACTGCTGTGTTGGTGAATACCGTGCCGTCGGGAATGGTATCGGGAACGTTTACAGTGACAGTTGCCAGCACGGTCGCGCCACTGGCGATAGTGCCGACGGTGAAGGTGACCAGGTCTCCCACGAGGTTGATGCCGCCCTGCTGGGTCGACGCCGCAACAAAGTTTGTTCCGTCCGGGATCACGTCCTCCACGGTCACGTTTTGAGCATCGGAAGGACCATTATTGGTGATTGTCAGCGTGTAGGTGACGTTGTTGCCGGCAATGACCGGGTCGGGGCCGTCGCTCTTGACGACCGAGATGTCGGCGGACGTGAGGACGCTCGTCGTCTCCGCGTCCGTGTTGTTGCTCAGGACGGGGTCGGTGGTGTCGCTGGCTACCGTGGCCGTGTTCGTCAGGACGGCGCCGGCGGCCAGGGCCGAATCGACGTGAGCGACTATGGTGAAAGTGGCGGAGTCGCCCGCGGCGATGGCGCCGAGGTTCGCAATCGCGCTTATGCCGCCGCCCGTGACCGTGCCCTGGCTGGCCGTGCCGGATACAAACGAGGTGCCGGCCGGCAATGCGTCGCTGAGGACTACATTTAGGGCCGCGTTGGGTCCGTTGTTGGTGACAGTGATCGTATATGTGACGTTGGCGCCGGCATTCACCGGATCGGGGCTGTCGTTCTTGGTCACGGTCAGGTCGGCCTGGGTGATGACCGTCGTGCTTGCAGAGCCGAAATTGTTGCCCGGAGCGGGGTCGGCGGTGCTGCCGACCGCGGCCACGCCGTTGGTGATCGTCGTGCCGTCGGCCAGGTTCACGTCAGTGGTCACCACGAACACGAGCGTCGCCGTCGTGCCCGCGACGACCGTGCCGAAGTTGGCCGTGACGGTGGCCGTCCCGTCAAACGACGCGCCCCCTTGGTTGATCGAGACGAAGCCGGCGAAGGTGGTGTTGCCGGGCACGATGTCGCCCGCCGTCACGTTCAGGGCATCGGACGGCCCGTTGTTGGTAACGCTGATCGTGTAGGTGATGTTGCTGCCGGCGATGACCGGGTCGGGAGTGTCGATTTTGGCAACGACGAGGTCAGCCTGGGTCAAGACCAGGGTCGACGCAGTGGCACTATTGTTGGCCAGATTGGGATCGACGGTGGAACTGCTGACCGCAGCAGTATTGGTGACCGTGCCGGCCAAGGGCACGTTCGAGTTCACCTGCACCGTCACCTCGAACGTGGCCGTCGCGCCGGCGGCGAAGCTGGCCCCTGTGGCGGTGAAAGTGCCGGTGCCGCCCACCGGTGGGGCGCTCAAGGTGAAGGCTGGCCCGGCCGTCTGGATCGCCGATACGAACGTGGTGTTCGCTGGGATCACGTCGGTCAGGGCGGCGTTGAGGGCGTCGTTCGGGCCGGCGTTGCTCACCGTGATGGTGTAAGTGAGGTTGGTGCCCGCGAAGACCGGATCGGGCGTGTCGGTCTTCGTCACCGACAGGTCCGCCTGGTTGATGACCGTGGTCGATTCCGTGTCGGAGTTGTTGCCCGGGTTGGGGTCGGCGGTGCTGGCGATGGCGAAGGCCGTGTTGGTCACCGCGCTGCCGTTGGCCGCGCCGGGGCTGGTCTGCACGGCGAGCAGGAAGGTGGCCGTGGCGCCGGCGGCGAGCGTGTTGAAGGTCGCGACGAACGACGTGCCGGTAAAGATGATGCCCGTCGCCGCGGGCCCCGACGTCTGGATGAAGAAAATCGGGCTGGTGCCGGCGGGGACGATGTCGGTGAGCTGGACGTTCTGGGCGTCGCTGGGGCCGGCGTTGGTGACCGTGATCGTGTAGGTCAGGTTGGTGCCCGCGATGACCGGGTCGGGGCTGTCGGTCTTCGAGACCTGGATGTCCGCCGGCGTTATTAACACGGTATCGTCCGTGGCGGAGTTGTTGGCCGGGTTCAAGTCCGTCACGACGACGGGCGGGGTGACCGTGGCCGTATTGCTGAGCGTCCCGGTCGCGCTGACGTCGATCGTGCCCGTCGCCGTGTAGGTGATACTGCTGCCCACCGGGAGGTTGACCGTGTCGAGGATGTTCCCCGAGCCAGCGGCGGAGTTGCCGGTGGCACCGCCCACGGCGACCGAGGTGAAGGTGACGCCGCTCAGCGCCGCCGGGAACAAGTCGCTGACCGTGGCACCGGCGACGCTGGCCGGGCCGGGGTTGCTCACCACGATGGTGTAGGTGTTCGTGGTGCCCGCGATGTCGGTGAGTTGGCCATCGGTCTTGGTGATCGCGAGGTCCACGGCGGACGCGTTGAATACGAAGGTGCCCGCGGCGTAACGGTCGGCCGGCCCGCCATCGACGTTGGTCGGGAAAACACCTGGGGTGCCGTCAAAACGGCCGCTGCCGACGAAGCTGATCAAGCCGCCGCCGCTATCCGTGAACCACGGGAACGGCAGAACCCCGGGGGTCGTCGCCGCGCCGTTGGTGTTGCCGTTCTGATCGAACGCCGAGAAACCATTCGCCTCGATCGTGCCGTGGAAGCCGGCGGGCAGCAGGATCGGTGCGATGGCCTTGAACCGGCTGCTGTTGATCAGGGTACCGGGGCTCAGGGCATCGAACGTGACCGTTGGCCCGACCTGCACCTGAGTGTCGCGGTTGAACAGCCGAACCTGCAACGGCGTGATGATTGTGAAGGCGCTGAGGCCGTCGGCGTTGTCGTCGAATACCCCCATTTGGGTCATGGTGATGGGGGTGTTGACGTCGAAATCCATCCCGAGGGAGCCGCCAAAGCCCTGGTTGCCGGGCGTGGGTAGGTTTGGCACGACGTAGCCGATGGCCGGCGCCAGCCGGTCTTCGAGAGCTTCAAAGTCGAGCCGATGCCGCAGCAGTTTGTTGGTTTTGTTTCGCTCGTTGCGATGGGTCCGGGTGAAGAGCCGGCCGAGGCGACGAATCCACTGAGTCCAGGCAATCATGGTGCATCTCGCTATGTAAGAAGCCAAGTGGACGGAAAGCACAGGGCAATCTGCGCGAGGTCGCGGACCGGCACGCAGCGCGCACCTTAAGCACTGCGCTTAGGGGGCGCTAACAATCGTTTAGGGCACTGCTCAAGCGGGAACGAAAGGGGGAAAGCTAGGTTGGGGAATGCTTGTCCACTAGTGCGGACTTGCACTCCATACCAGAGCGACCTTGCTGTTCCTCTTGCGGATCTTGCCGACGTGGACGGTGGGGGTGGCGTCTCGAAAGTCGGAAGATTGAGGATGATTATCAAACACCTCAAGAAAAAATCAAGAAAAAAATCCTGTTTTTTTTACCTGAATTGCCAATTTTCACATTTAGACGGATTGTAGCCAGGCAACAGCTCATTCTTGATTGCACTGGCGCTTCGTTGCATGAACATCAGATCAAAAACGTAATTGCAGTTTTCCCAGCCGGCGCACCGTTTCTTCCATCAGGGCGTCTTCGTCTTTCTCGTCTTTCGCCAAATAGGTGACCGAAAAACGCAGATACGGGCCGGCGTTGTCCCAAGGCACGCAAATCACCGACTGCTCCTCGATCAGAAACTGCGACGCCTCTTCGGCATTCGCGAACGACTTGTCTCCACAGGTTTTCGGCGACTTCACATACAAGAAGTACGTCCCGCCCGGCATTGCTGCGCGAAAACCGACTTGATTGAGCGCGGCGACCAGTTTGTGCAAGCGCCGGCGATATTTCGCGCGCGTCCGATCGCCGATCTCGGGCCGCTCCAGGGCCGCCTTGGCCGCGTGCTGAATCGCCATGAATTGGCCCGAATCGCTGTTGTCCTTCACGTCAGCAAACGCCTGCACGATTTTCGCATGACCGGCGACGAACGCCATCCGCCAACCGATCATGTTGAAGCCCTTCGACATCGAATGCACTTCGACGCCGACCTCCTTCGCCCCCTCCAACTGTAGGAAACTCAAAGGCGGGCCGTCGTAGGTCAACAGCAAATGGGCCGCGTCCTGAACGACGACAATCTTGTTCGTAAGCGCGAAATCGATGATTTGGCGATAGAAGTCGCGCGTCGCGACAGCGCCCGTGGGACTGTTCGGATAATTGATGACCAGCAACTTGGCACGCTTCTTGACGTCCGCGGGAATCGCCGCCAAGTCGGGATAAAAGCCGCTTTCCTCGCGCAACGGCAGATCATAGACTTCCCCGCCGTAATACTTCGTGTGCGTGCCCGCAACGGGATAACCGGGGACTGTCATGAGCGTGACGTCGCCGGGATTGATGAAACACGCCGGCAGCATCGCCAGCGCCGGCTTGGAGCCGATGGCGTGATTGATCTCGGTCGCCGGATCGAGCGCCACGCCAAAGACCCGCCTCATGAACTGGGCGGCGGCCTCCTTGAACTCCGCGATGCCGTTGTCCGCGTAGCCCCGGTTTTCGAGCTTGTCCACTTCACGCTTCATCACTGCGCGCACCTCGGCGTCGGCCATGTCGTCGTTTTCGCCGATGCCGAAGTCGAGAAGCTGCCGCTCGGGATGAGCCGCCAGCACGGCGCGCTTGGCCCGTTTGATCTTTTCGAACTTGTAAATCTGGGTGCCCTTGCCGTATTGGACGCCGCCGATGCGCTCGGCGAAACGGGATTGAAACCAAGGATCGGCCATGAAACATGCCTTTCGAAGGTGCTCGATGGAAGACCACCGATTGATTTATCGGTTCGCGCTCGCTGAATCCTTGCATACGTCGCGGCGAGCGCTGAATCCAGATTCTAGCAGCCCGGCCTACCGCGCCAAGCCCGCGCCCGGTACAATGCTTAGGAATCCCCAACCCGCGCACGGGACTGTCCGTTCACTGCCTGGGAAGCTTTCCGTGGCCTTGACACCCCACGACCGGGACTTGCTAAGGCGCTGCTTGCACCACGAGCCGGGCTCTTGGAACGATTTCGTCGATCGCTTCTTGGGCTTGGTTTATCATGTCGTTCAACACACCGCCGACCTGCGTAGCTTTCCGCTGACTCCGGAGGACTCCGAAGACATCGCCGCCCAGGTGCTCTTGCAAATTGTGAACAATGACTACGCGGCGCTGCGGCAATTCCGAGGGCAATGCAGCCTGGCCACTTATTTGACCGTGATCGCGCGCCGCACCGCCGTCAATGAATTGGCCCGACGCGCCGCGACTCACGTGGCGCCGGCGGGAAACAACCAACCGCAAAGGGCCGAGCCGGAAGCCGATGAGCCGCCCCCCGGCAAGAGCATGGAAGCGTTCGAAGAAGTCGGCCGTTTGCTCAAGAAGTTGCCCGAAAAAGATCGTTCGGTTGTCCGCCTCTATTTCCTCGAAGGCAAGTCCTACGAGGAGATTAGCCGGGAAATGCACATTCCGACCAACAGCATCGGCGCCATCCTGTCGCGCGCCCGCAAGAAACTGCGTGAAGACGTGCACAAGCCGCCGCGCGAAATCGACCCCAAGAAAATGAAAAAATGACAGCAAGTCGTCATTTCCCGGGCGACAATTCCTTGATGTAGATGTTCTTGAACCACAAGGGATCGCCGTGGTGCTGCAGCTCGATCGGTCCCGCCGCGGGTAGCGGCGCTTTGCCTTTTTCCCAGTAGTTCTCCAGCGGCGTGTCATCGACCACCAGCTTGCCGTTGAGCTTGATGGTGACACGATCGCCCTTCATGACGATGTGAAACGTGTTCCACTGGCCCACCGGCCGATCGGCGGCGACCAGCGGTTTGCTCGGATTCTTCTGGTTGTTGTAAAGTCCGCCGGAGCCGATGAACTTGCCGGTCGCTTTGTCCTTGGCGCTATTGGCGTCCTCGGCCCACATCTGCACTTGCGGATTGCCGCGCAGGTAGAGGCCGCTATCCCCCTTGGACGCGAGTTTCCAATCGACGTAAAGCTCGAAGTCGCCGTAGTCTTTCACCGTCTGCAAACTGTTGCTCTTGCCGTCGTAGTGGAGAATGCCGTCCGTCACTGTCCAATTGGGCAGAATCTTGCGGTTGGCTTTCTCTTGGGCTTGCTCGAGTTCTTCCTTGGACAACTTGGCCCGCTGGTTGATCGGCACCATTCCCTGCCAGCCGGACAGGTCTTTGCCGTTAAACAGCGCGACAAAGCCCGGCGGCGGCGAGTTATCCTTAATCTGGGGCTCTCCCTGCGCACTCGTCCGGGCGGCGCAAAAACCAAGTGTCAAAATCATGCCGGCGGCAAAAACGTGTCTCTTCATCGGTAACTCCTAGAGAATGATGCTTTGAGGAAACCTTATCCTGTGAAGCACCGTCTGGAAATGCAAGGAGAAAATGCCGCACCCGTGGTGGAGAACACCGCTGCACGATGCCGCGTAGAATCCCTAGAAAATACTCACGCCCCGCCCGCAGGCGACTATGTAGTAGGCACACTCCGTGTGCCGTCCGCCTGCAACGGCACACGGAGTGTGCCTACTACATTGCCCGCAGGCGGGATTGTTGCTGGGAGACTCATTCATGATCCAGGTGCGCGACCTGACCAAATACTTCGGCCCCATCCTCGCCGTCGATCGCGTCTCCTTCGACGTGGACAAAGGCGAAATCGTCGGTTTTCTCGGCCTCAACGGCGCCGGCAAAACCACGACCATGCGCATTCTGACAACGTACCTGCCCGCCACCAGCGGCGTCGCCAAGGTCGCCGGCTTCGACGTCATGACCGAATCGATGGACGTGCGCCGCCACATCGGCTACCTGCCCGAAAGCGTGCCGCTCTATCCCGAAATGCGCGTCGACGAGTACCTGACGTTTCGCGCCAAGCTCAAAGGCGTGCACCGCAAGGAGCGCCCAAGCCGATTGGAATACTGCCTGGAGCGCTGCCGGTTGCGTGAAGTCCGCCGCCGGCTTTTGGGCACGCTCTCCAAAGGTTACCGCCAGCGTGTGGGCCTGGCCGACTGCATGATTCACGATCCCGCCATCCTCATCATGGACGAGCCAACCGTGGGGCTGGATCCGCATCAAATTCGCGAAACGCTCGCCCTCATCAAGGAATTGGGGGACAAGCACACCATTATGCTTTCGACGCACATACTTTCCGAAGTGGAAGCAATATGCGAGCGCGTGATCATCATCGCCGCCGGCCGTATCGGCATGAGCCGCAACCTGGATGAAATCGAATCGCAGGCGGTGACCTTGGTGGAAGCGCGTGGGCCGTCCGATCAGATTTCAGGCGTCTTGCGCGCGCTGCAAGGCGTCACGCAGGTCATTCCCAAAGGCGGCGACGACGGCCTGTTCGCCTTCGAATTGCACACGACCGATGAAGCCGACCTGCGCGAGCGCGTCAGCCAAACCATTGCGGAAAAAGGCTGGGCCATCCGCCGCCTGGAGCGGAAACGCCGCCGGCTGGAGGACGCCTTCTTCGAAGTCGTCCGCGCTCAAGATCCATTGAAGCAACAAGAGGCCATTAAAGCGGCTGGGTGAGTGGTGAATGGTGAGAGGTGACTGCATATGGCGACGCGTGCGATAAGGCCCAAGCGTGAAGACACGCTCTTGACCGGTTTTCAGTCGATGCCGGAACAGGCGCCGTCGATCGTGCGCGAGGACGCGCCCACCGCAGCGCGCGTGCTCGCCATGGCGGGCACTCTGTTCGTCGCGGTCGGCGTGTTGGCCATGCTCGCCCCCTCGTGGAACCTGCGCTACATCATCAGCCCGGGCTGGGGTTTCTTCGTTTTCACGATCGGGCTGATGTTCATCCTCTATCACGCGTTCATCGACCGCGACGTGCAATTCCGCCGGCTGTACCTGGCCGCGGGCCTCTTGCTCGCTGCCGCGGGCGTGGTCCTGCGCATTCTGCCCTTGGGCGGCACGATGGGCGGCTGGTTTTTGCCGCTGGGAATCTCCTTCCTGTCCCTCGCACTGATCTTTCTGCTGGCGCCTCTGCGCAATGAAACCGACGCCGGTTTCCGCAAGATTCTGGTCAACGTGATCGGCATCCTTGGCGCGGCGATGCTGGCTTTTGGCTTACTGGTCGGCCAATTCCATCAAGACTTCCTCTTGCGCGAGGGCGTCTTGCTGATCATGCTCGGATTGTGCTACCTGGCTTGCTATATCGGCATGCAGGACGCAGGCAGCGACATTGCCTTTTCTTGCGGCGTCGCCCTTGGCATTATCGGCGCGGTCAATTTGTTGTTGGCCTGGCGGCATGTCTTCTTTCCCTCTGGGGACGTGGACTTCGCCGTCCCGTCGATCATCCTTTTGACGGCTACGAGCATCGTTTGCTTCGCCCTCTTCCTCGGCATCTGTTCCGACCGGCCCTTCGTCGTCTTGGTGCGTCGCGAGTTGGCCGCCTTCTTCTATTCGCCCATTGCCTACCTCGTGATGTTCGGCCTGCTCTTGATCGGCGTGTGGATGTTCTGGACGTTTCTTGATTTGCTCGATGACCGGCAGCGCGGCGGCATGTTCGAACCCATTTTGTTGCGCTATATCTACAGTCTATTCCCGGTGATCGCGCAAATGTTCGTCGTCGCCGTTTTGACCATGCGGCTATTGAGTGAGGAGGCGCGCACCGGCACCCTCGAAGTGCTGTTGACCGCGCCGGTCAACGAAGCCACCGTGGTGTTGAGCAAATTCGTGGCCGTCTGGATTTTTTATCTTTTCACCTGGCTGCCGTGGCTCTTGTTTCTCGTGGCCCTGCCGACTATGGGCGGCGATCCGTTTGATTACCGGCCGCTCCTCAGTTTCGTGTTCGCGCTGATGGCGACCAGCGCCGGCTTCTTGGCCATGGGATTGTTTTTTTCGAGCATCACGCGCAATCAGATAATCGCCGCCGTGCTCACGTTTGTCGGCATGGTGACGCATCTTGGCTTCCACATGTTGGCGCAGTTGCTCTCCCAAACGCGCGCGAGCGATTGGGCGGAAGTCTTCGACTATGTTTCGTTCTTGGACTTGTGGATGCGAACATTGGACGGGACACTGGCGCCGCGCTTTCTGGTTTTCCATATTTCGTCGGCCATCTTCTTTCTGTTCGTGACGATCAAAGTCTTGGAATCGCGCAAGTGGAAGTAAGCTCGGACTATTGAGGTGAACATGGACGCCGCAACGGCTCAACCCTCCGCACAACCCGGCATGCCCACGACGCCGGCTCGACCCCTGGGCGGCACGCTCCTTTTTAGCGCCGTCCTGCTCTTTACGATGGCGCTTTGGCTGCTTGCCAAGCATGAAGGCCTTTCCAAGTTTTGGGCGATCGTCTTGGCCGTCTTGGGGGGCGCCGGCCTCGGCTTGGCCGTTTGGCGTTTAGTGGTGCGCGTCAATCAATCGATGTCCCAAGAGCAGAAGGCGTCCATTCGGTCCGCGCAGGAGAAAATAGCCGGGCTCTTGTTTGTCGCCACCGGCTTTTTCACCGTCCTCTTCGGCGGCCTCCTCTTGATTTGGTACAACCTCAACGCGTTCGGCGAAGGCGTCGGCCTCATGATCTTCGGACTGGTCGTCTTGGTGCTGGGCCGCAATTGGCTGCATGAGACACTAGCCCGAAGCGCGAGCGAGGGAACACTAGCCCGAAGCGCGAGCGAGGGAACACTAGCCCGAAGCGCGAGCGAGGGAACACTAGCCCGAAGCGCGAGCGAGGGAACAGCGGAAGGCGCTCAATCCTCCTCGTTTTTGGAAGGTCTGCGCAATAACCACGCGGCCATCAGCCTCGCGCTCATCATTTTGGGCGCGATCGCCGCTCTAACGGCGCTCGGACTCATTCTTTTGAGGAAGGTCGGCTGGGAATGGGCCCCGGAAACGCTCGGTCTCTTGCTCTTGGGCCTGACGTTCATGGGCTGCGGCGTTTGGCTTTTTCTCGCGTCCGGACCGGAATTGTCTTTGGCCCGCATACGCTATCTGGTGCTGATTCTCGGCGGGCTGTCGGGATTGATCATCGCCTTGGCAACGCTGGGCCGCGCCCTCATTTGGCGCGAAGACGTGTTCGCCGGCGGCCTGTCGGCGTGGCAGGGGCCCTACGCCTGGCGCGTGTGGCTGTGCGCCTACGTCGGCCTGGGCGGGCTGGCGCTCATGTTCGCCAGCCTGGTCTTGGGCAAAGCCGACGTCCGCGTCAACCCCGTGCTGCGCCGCACGCTGTACGGTTACAACGCGGTCCTCACGGGCCTCTTGCTGCTGGCGTTCCTCGTCGTCCTCAACATCGTCTTCTACGCGCAGTTCCCGTTTTCGTTCGATTGGTCCGCGAGCCGGGGGCTGCACACCCTAAGCCCCAGCACCAAGAGCCTGCTCGCGAACTTAGATAAGCCGACTACGGTGTTCGTGACCGTCACGCGGGCGCAGCTCTATACCGAAGTCAACAGCATGCTGGATAACGCCAAGCAAGTGAACCCCGGCAAGTTTCATGTCAAGTACTTGAATCCGGATAACCCGCGCGATCTTGGCGAGTTCATCGATTTGTCCCAACGATTTCCTGAAATCATACCTAAAGAAGGACAGTCGCGATTCGACCAATCCACAGGGCGAGGACTCTTGCTGGTTTACGGCGCTTTGCCTTCGGACGTGGACCAGAAAGTGCCGCACTCCTTTATCCACGAATCCAAGCTTTTCGAGCACAAGCCGCGCCAAGAGAAGTCCAAGCAGCTCCTGGAATTCAACGGCGAAGTGGAAATGTTCAGGGAGCTGAGCTTTCTGGTCCATGAGAAAAAGAAACGCAAGCTCTACTTCCTGCAGGACCACGACGAGCTGGAAGTCCAAACGCGCGTCCGCGAATTCCGTCGCGATATGCGGGATCCCATGGGGCCGCTCGGCATGGGCGTCCTGGTCGAATGGTTAAAGAAAGACAATTACGAAGTGTTTGGACTGAGCTTTGCCAAGCCGGCGCCGGGCAAGAAGGACGACATCCTGGTTTACGCCAGAGCGGCCGGCGACAAGAAAAAGGACGTGCCGGACGACGCCTTTGCGGTGATCCTGCCAGGTCCCAGCAAGCAGATTCCGGAAGATACGCTTGAAGCTCTCGAGCGCTACATGGATCGCGGCGGACGCATGATCGTGATGCTCGACGTGGTTCAAGACGCCAAGGCGACGTCGCTCGTATCCACAGGCATTGAGGACTTCCTGCGCAAGTACGGCGTACAAGCCAGCAATGAGTTTGTCCTGCGCGCTACAGTGCAAGAAGACGCGCGTTCGATAATCACCATCTTCAACAAAGAGTCAAGATCCGAAATCGCGCGTCAATTCGGGCGCATGATCATTCCGCTTGACACCGTGCGCGTGGTGCGCCCGGAGCCAAGCGCTATCAAATACCGCGCTGAAGCGCTCTTACAGGCGCCTCCTCAAACCTACGTCTGGCCCGAAACTGCCATGGCGCCTTTGCGAAACCCTGCCGCGTATGTCGCCGAGCTCGACCGCAAAGACATGATCGAGCCCAAGCTTAGCGTCACACCCATTCCCGTCGCGGTCACGGTCTCCGAGGACGGGACCAAGCCGCGCATGGTCGTCTTTGGCGATGCCGAATTCATTTGCAACTATGACATCTTGCGCGGTCGGCAAAGAGCAAAGGACGTGTACTATTCCCTGTTTACCAGCGCCATCGAGTGGATGTCAGACAAGAGCGGCCTGGTCGGCCCGCGCCCCAAGACGAGCAATCATTATTCCATCAACAGCGCGTCGGTGGATACGTCGCGCATGATCCTGATCCCGTTTTGGCTGATGGCCGTCTCCATCGGCGGCCTCGGCCTGGGCATCTGGGTCACCCGGCGAAGATAACTTCGGACCTGGCGAGCCGAACGCCGTTAGGCGTCGGGTGCATCGCCTGGCGGCGCACCCGGCCGCTTACGATGGGTGCATCGCCTGGCGGCGCACCCGGCCGCTTACGCGGCTCGGCTCGCCATGCGGCTCGGCTCGCCATGCGAAGAAACGCGGAGATTAGGAGAATTGCCATATGAGCTTTCGCAGCACCGGCATCTTGTTCGCGCTACTGTTCGCCATGCTCTGGCTGTTCGGCCTCATGCTGGCCCACAAGAAGACGCAAGTCGACGAAAGCGCCATCGTGCCGACCCTGCAGAAAATGCCCCCGGACATGATCGTCGAGTCCGTCACCGTCGAGCGCCGCGACAAAGACAAAGAGCAAGTGTTCCAATTCACGCAAGACTTTGAGCGCAAGGAGGAGAAGGACGGCGTCAAGCTTGTGTCGAAGGACGTGTGGACCTATCGTCAGCCCGGCGCCAAGTCGGCGGTCAAAGTCGAGGGCTTCCGCATCAATCAGATGGTCAACCAGATCAAGGAAGCGCGCAAGAACGACGAAGTCAGCGTGCGGGATGTTCTGTCGGATCACGGTTTGGACAAGCCGTCCATCGTGGTTACGCTCAAGGGAGTCTGGCTCCAGGATCAGAAAGAGAAAACGCGCGAATGGAAGTTTTTCATCGGCAAGGAAAGCGCCGACAAAGCCTTTCGGTTCGTCAATTCCTCGGACCGGCCCCAGCGCGTTTTCGCCGTTTCGCGCGGCGCCATCGACAGTGTCTTTTTTACCGATCCCAACCACTTGCGCTCGCGGCGGATCTTCGACTTCAGCGATGTAACCGCCAAGACCATCGAGGTCAAGGAAGCCAGCGACGTCCTCGAACTCAAGAAGGAAGAAGACGCGACCTGGCGCTTCGTCAAGCCGGCGCTGGGCTTTGCGGACTTCGAAGGACCAACCGCGCCCAAGGACAAGGAGCTGCCCTTTGGCGTCAAGTCACCCGAGGGCGGCGTCAAGGCCCTTTTGGCCGCCGTCAGCTCGATCCGCGTCGATACCGAAGACGACTTCGTCCCCGCCGGCGACACGGACCTTGCCGCCTTCGGTCTTTTGGACGGCAAAGAAACCATGCGCATCGAAATCGGCAGCCCCGACGGGAAGAAAGTCACCAAAGAGACGCTGCTCATCGGCCTGCGCTCCAAGGATAAAGGCCGCGACCAATACTTCGCACGATTGAAAGACGATCAAGGCGTCTTCCGCATCAACGCCAAATTGCTCGAGCCGTTGCGCAGTTTCCTCAAGGATCCGGGCCAGCTGCGCAGCCTCGACATCGGCCACCTCGACATCAAGAAAGTGGACGTCGTCTCCTTCGGCAAAGGCAAGGATGAAGTCCGCCTCGTTCACCGCGAGGACAAAGGCTGGCAAGTCCTGGCGGGCGCGGACAGCCCTAAAAACGCCGACGGCAAGGCGGTCGATGGCTTGTTGGAAGCGCTTCAGGGCAAACGCGCCATCGTCAAGTTCTTCGACGAAGGCGACTGGAAAAAGCTCGACGTCGACCTGGGTTTCGACAACCCGCAAGCCGAGATCGCCCTTTACACGGAAGGATTGGACAAGGACAAAAAGGACAAGAAGAAGGACGATAAAAAAGACGCCAAAGATAAGAAGGATGACAAGAAGAAAGACGATGCGCCCCAGCTCAAGAAGGACGCCAAACCCGCGGAAACGCTCGTCTTCGGCAAAAACGACAAGGAGCATGTCAACGTCAAGCGCGTTTTGGCCGACGGCACAACCAGCCGCTTCAGCGTGGCCAAGGCGCTTTTGGACAAGGCCGCGCCCCTGGAGGGGGCGGCGCTGGCGTTCCTCGACACCGGCCTGCCGATCCTGTCCGGGCAAGACGTCACGCGGATCGAAATCGCCGGCGGCAAGAGCAAGATCGACGTCGCCCGCGGCAAAGGGGACAAAGCGCAGCGCTGGTACTTCCAGGAAGGCAAAAACGACACGCCGGCCGACCTGTTCAAGACGCAGATGCTCATCAACCAAGTCACGCTCTTGGACGCCAAGCGCTGGGTAAAGAAAACGGACGCCAAGGAAGACCTGGAAAAGTACGGCCTCAAGTCGCCGGCGCTCACGGTGACGTTGTGGGTGAAAAAAAGCATGCCGGCGTCGAGCGCGGCGGCCGCGCTCGGCCTATTATCGACGCCGTCGCCCTGGCGGCCTTTCCTGGTCCATGCGTCCGTAGTCGCCAACATGGAAACCGCGAAGGGCGAGCCCGTCACTTTCAAGCTCGGCAAGGAAGCGGAGCACGATAAAGGCGCTCTCTTTGCCCAGCGCAGCGATCACGATATGCTTTTCCTCATCCCGGAGAGCATGGCCAAGTTCCTGCGCGAAGCTGACCTGCGCGACCGCACGACTGTGTATCTGACCGAACCGTACCTGGCGACGGCGCTTGTCGGCATGGAAGCGGCCCAGCCGCACGCCGCCGTGTTCGCGGCCGCGCCGCTTTGGACCAACCAGGTGCATCGGTTCGACCCGGACAAAGTCGAGAGCGTGAAGCTGTCCATCCGCACGCGCGAGGAGCTGCGCAACTTTGCTTTCACGCGCGCTCCGCAAGCGGCTTCGAAGGAAAAGGATAAAGAGAAGGAAAAGGACAAAGACCGCACCTGGACCGACAGCAGCGGCCTTATGGAGTTCCAGCTCGATTCGGCGAAGGTCAATCAACTGGTCGAGCAGCTCGCCAAGCTCAAGGCCGAGCGCTGGGTCAGCATTGCGGGCGGACCGCAGTCCGATCAGAAACTCGGGCCCAAGGACGCCATCTTGAAGATTGAACTCGGGCTCGAAGGGGGCCAAACCGTCACCCTCACCGTCGGCGCGGGCTTCGAGCGCGGCCTTTACTACGCCCACTCCTCGGCCTGGCCTGACGCCGTCTTCTTTCTCCCCGGCGTCAGCATCGACCCCTACCTGCGCGGCGCTTCGTATTTCGGCAAAGACCGTGTCGCCGCCGCCAACTGATTTCTGGTATAATTCTCCTAACCACGGATTGCACGGATCAACACGGATTTGGCTCTTGAACTCTCGCACTGTCCTCCCGGAGTTCCTATCCGTGCTCATCCGTGTCATCCGTGGTTAGCTTTCTTGAGGCATCATGAAGATAGTCCACTATCCGCACCCGGTCCTGCGCCAGCCCGCAAGTCCTCTTAAGCATGTCGACAAGGGAATCCGTCTTGCCGTCGGCCGCATGATGGAGCTTATGTATGAGGCGAAGGGACTGGGCCTGGCCGCGCCTCAGGTTGCGCTGCCCTATCAGCTCTTGGTGACGAACATTACCGGCGACCCCGCGCAGAAAGACAAGGAAGAAGTCTACGTCAACCCGGTCATCATCGACCGCAAAGGCTTTCAAGAGGACGAAGAAGGCTGTCTCAGTTTCCCCGGGCTGTTTCAAAAAATCCGCCGCTCGAAGACGATCAAAGTGCAGGCCTACAATCTCAAAGGCGAATTGGTCGAAAAGACAGTAAGCGACTTGGAGGCCCGCGCCTGGCAGCATGAGATCGACCACCTAAACGGCGTCTTGTTCATCGACATGATGGGACCCATCGCCAAGCTCGCGAGCCGTTCATCGCTCAAGACCTTCGAGCGCGAGTTCAAGAAGATGCAGGAGAAAGGGGAAATACCCCCCGAACTCGATGTCAGTCAGCTCTTGGCGGCGCTGGAAGGGAAGGCGTGATGTTCCTAATCGTAATCTTTATCTTGATCCTAATCTCTTGATGGCGGCGATCTAGTCTGGGGCTTTCCCATAGGCCGATCATGGAACCCGTGGCCAATCTCGGTTTCGCGCAAGTCGATTTGGAGCGCCGCGAGCGCTGCGGTTTCCCCGAAGTCATTTTTTGCCAGGGCAAGGCGAACGAGTGGGTCGGTGAAGTCGTGCGTAAGCTCCACGAGGCGGGTCAGGATTGCTTGGCCACGCGCGTGAGCGACGAGCAAGCGGCCTTTCTGGGCGGCCATTTTCCCAAGGCCCAGCAGGATCGCGTTGCGCGCACCTTTTGGCTGCCCGCCAAAGCGCCAACCGCGAAAGCCGGACGGGTCGTGGTCCTCACCGCCGGCACCAGCGACTTGCCGGTCGCCCGCGAAGCTGTCGTAACTGCTGAGGCGTTGGGCGCGGACGTTCATCTCATTGCCGACGTGGGCGTGGCCGGCATTCATCGCCTTTTGAAACATCAGAAAGAATTTGCCGACGCGGATTGCATTGTGGTCGTCGCCGGCATGGATGGCGCGTTGCCAAGCGTGGTCGGCGGTTTGGTGGATTGCCCTGTGATAGCCGTACCGACAAGTGTGGGCTACGGCGCCGCGTTTTCGGGCGTCGCCCCGCTACTGACTATGCTCAATAGCTGTGCAGCGAATGTCGTCGTTGTGAACATTGATAGCGGATTCAAAGGGGGATATGTCGCGGCACTAATTGCGCGGAACGCGCGCCAGCCGTAGCGCCTCACTTTTCACATTTTCTCCTAATCGCCAATTTGAAAAGTGAGGGGTAGCTATTGGACGCAAGTATATTTAGTCAAATGACTTGTGATTTTTCAAACCACTTTTCACATTTTTGCGATTTGAAAGCGATATCGGATGGGGTTGTCGTAATGAACGAAACCACAAGTGTCGCTGTGACGAGTCCTGGCCAATGACCTGGATCAAAGTCATTCCGATTGAAGAAGCCACGGGCGAATTGGCCGACGCCTACCGTGCTGTCTACGCCCTCTATCCACCGGAATATGGCGTCGAGGTGCCAACGGTTCGCCGCCCGGACGGCACGTCGGACAGCATTGTCGCCGCCCATAGCCTGATTCCGCAGGCGCTTAGGCACATGATGTCCGGATTGGCGGTGATGCTGTCGCCGGAGTTGCCGCTGTCGCGCCGGCAGCACGAGATGATCGCCACCGTCGTTTCCGCGCTCAATGACTGCTTTTACTGAATCGAGAGCCATGCCGAGTTTCTGCGTCTTGTGTCGCTGGACGCCGAGCTCGCCGCCCAGTTGGCGCGGGATTACACGCAGGCCTCATTGTCGGAAGCGGATCGGGCCATGCTTGACTATGCCGCCAAGCTGACGCGCCACGCCGTGCGCGTGACGCCGGACGACTTGGATCGATTGAGGCAAGTGGGTTTCGACGACCGTGCGATACTGCAGATCAACCTGATCGCGAGTTACTTCAACTACATCAACCGCGTGGCGGACGGGTTGGGGGTGGGACGGGCGACCACGTGATTTATTTCGCGTTCGAATAATCCTGCGGGACAAGCGAGCGCGAAGCGATGAATCGCAGCCTCCCTACTTCTTCTCTTCCTTGCCCGGTTTCTTCTCCTCTTCCCCGGGCGGCGGCGGGTTGAGCCCTCTCTCCACCGCCTCCATCAGCCGCTCCATGGCGAACGGCTTGCGGATGTAGTCGATGACGCCCAGGTATTCGGCGTAGGCCTTGTGCCGGCTGCCTTCGTTGGCGGTGATCATGATGATGGGCGGGGCGTCGGTCTTGCCCTTGAAGTGTTCGAGCACGGGATAGCCGCCCATGCGCGGCATCATCATGTCGAGGATGACGAGGTCGGGCCGCTGATTGTAAATAAGCTGCTTGCCTTGAATGCCGTCCTTGGCCTGCATGACCTTGTGGCCTTGATTTTCGAGCACCGCGCGGATGCCGTCGCTCAGCTCGTAGTCGTCATCCACGATAAGGACTAGTTTTTGTTCTGGCATGGGGCTTCCTTTCAAGCGTTTGCGTCCAACTTATCAAGGGGCGCGCGTCAGCACAAGGGTTAGCGCCGCCGTCCCGCGTAGACCGAAGTCACGTAGTGCAGCGTGACCAGTCCGTTTTCTTGATACTCCAGAAACACCGAGTGCAGGCCGGCGACAAACGTTTCGCGCTCGGCCGGCGCCTTGGGCGTGTACGACGCCGACAACGCCCGGCCAATCATCTGTTCTACGTTCATCGGCTGCCTTTGACCAAAGGTTGCGCAGGCAGTTTCCTCGAAATGCGGATGGCCCAACAGCACGCGGCCGGCGGCCTGACGATGGTTTTCGACGCGCTCGGCGTGGGGCGCAGAGCGAATCACTTTGCTATAGGCCGCCGTGAATGGGTCCCGGTCGTCGCGCTCGTTCCACACGAGCGCGACCCAACCGCCGGGCCTTAGGATACGCGCGAACTCCGCCAGCGCCGGCTCGGGCTTTAGCCAATGAAACGCCTGAGCGCACAACACGTTCGCGGCACAGCCTTCGGCGAGGCCCGTCGCCTCGCCGGTCCCGTCGCGATATTCCAACGTAGACCTCACGCACCGCGTGAGGACCGCTTCGGCCTGCTTGCGCATGTCCGCGTTGGGCTCGATGCCGATGACGCGGAAGCCGCGCTCGGCCATAAGCCGGCCCGAAATGCCGGTGCCCGAACCGACATCGACGACCAGATCGCCCGGCGCGAGACCGCAGCGCTCGACGATGTAGTCCAAAGCCCCGGCGGGATAATCGGGCCGGAACTTGGCATAGACGTCGGCCAGGCCCGTGAAACGCTCGGTCGAATCGGTGGACAACAAAAACCCCTTTCATGGCGCTTGTGTTTCTTCTAGGATAGACGGACATCCTTTGGGGTAAAAGGACTTACCATGCAGTTCTGCGTTTTGGGCAGCGGCAGTTCCGGCAACGCCAGCCTGGTGCGCGCCGAAGGTTTCCATCTCCTTATCGATTGCGGTTTCGGCGCTCGCGCTCTGGATCGCCGTTTGGCGAAGGCGGGCGCGTTTTGGCACGATGTCGGCGCGGTGCTGCTCACCCACACCCATAACGACCACTGGCACGAAAACGCGTTCGAGGTATTTTGTCAGCGCGGCATTCGCCTCTTGTGCCATCCCCAGCACGCGCAAGCGCTTAACGCGCAGAGCCCGGCGTTCGCGGAACTGGCTAAAGCAGGATTCGTGCAACAGTATCGCCTCGGCGAGACCTTCTGTCTGGGCGAGCGGATCCTGTGCCGGCCGCTGCCCCTCAAGCACGACGGCGGCGTGACCTGCGGCTTCCGCGTCGAGGCCAACGGTTGCGCGCTTGGCTATGCGACCGACCTGGGCACCTGGGATGCCGCCTTGGTCCGCGCCCTGGCCGACGTGGACTTGTTGGCTTTGGAATTCAACCATGACGAAGAGCTGCAGAAAAACTGCGCGCGGCCGGAATTCTTAAAGCAACGAAACCTGGGAGCGCGTGGCCATTTGTCAAACGTCCAAGCTGCGCGGCTTTTGGCGGAAATCGCACGGCAATCGCAGCCTGGCCGGCTGAAGCACCTCGTGCTGCTGCATTTGAGCCGGCAATGCAATCGCCCGGATTTGGCCCGCGCCGCCGCGCTGGCGGTTTTGGAGAACGCTTCCATCGGGCTACACCTTGCAGGCCAGAATCGCGCCGGCGCGCTGCTGCGGCTCGATCCGGCGGGAGTCGCGGGGCCCAAGCGCCGGCCGCGACGGTTGTTGGCGGTGAGTCCGATTCAGCCGCTGTTGCCGGGGTGGGAGGGGTGAGCGCGCTATTTTTGCAAGGTTGGAGCGAGCGCGAAACGTGAACGGGCTATCGATTGATGTGGAGTCGCTGGCCGGTCAAGTCATGTAGTTTTCCATCAGGGTATTGCTCGGAGTATTCCCAGCCGCGCAAGAGGCGCAGTCCGGCCTTCGGCAAACTGATGCCGTGACTGCGGGTGAAGCCTACCGAAAAATCGGGGACAAACTCCAAGCGACGGCGATACTTATTGTCGAAGCAGGCTACGACGCTGCCGCCT
>JAKEHV010000377.1 GCA_022614915.1 Gemmataceae bacterium
GCCGATGGTATCGCCTTTGTCGTCGGCCACTTCGCACTCGTAGCCGACCAGTTCGTCCTTGATCAGGGTGCGATCTTCGTCGATGAAGACCGTCAGGAGCGGTTCGCTTTCGGGCGTTTCGCGCACTTCCCATTGCGGCCGGCCCGTGGGGAACAGGCCAAGCAGCCTCTTTTGGCGGTTGCTGACGACGCCGATGGGCTCATCGGTTTTGGTATCCACCACAACTTTGTCGCTGCTAAAGATGCCTTTGAAGCCGCCCCGAGCGCGAACGGTAAGACTGGGCAGTGAAAAGATCCCAGCCCCCTCCCCTGCCCTGTCTGTCGAAGCTCTCTTTTTCTTGCGTTCCGGCGCCGCATCGGCTCGGGGCGCGACCGGCATCGGCAGCGCGACCGGCAATGGCGCATCGGCTATCGGCGCGGCCATCGGTAGGCGGCGTTCTTCGTCAACCACGACGGCGGCTGGCTGGGCGGCGCGCCCCTCCGCTCTCCCTGAGGGTGACGGGGCTTGGGCTGGGATCTTGATTAGTTGCTGGCAATCCGGACACTTCGCGGTCTTGCCGGCGTGCTCGTCTTTGACGCGCAGGGTCCTGCCGCATTCGGGATTCTTGCATTTGACGACGATAGGCATGACTGTTTTCCGTTTTGGTTTACTGCTGTGCGCCGAGCAAATAGAGGTCGATTTCGCCTTTGCCGGTCCAATTGGCCACGATCAGCCGCAACAACGCTGCATTCTCTGGCGGCACATCCAGCACGGCGCTTTCAAAGTGGCCGGATTTTTGTTTATCGAAAACTTTCTCGCGCGTCGCTGTGTTCCAAAGCACGATGCGCCCGTCTTTATCCGCCGTGGCCAGGTACTTCCCATTCGGCGACCACACCAGAGCGCCGATCGCGTTGGCGTGCGCCTTGGTCCACGAATGTTTCGGCACGAATCCGTCGGCGGTGGCCTCCCACAAATGAATCGTGCGGTTGCCGTCATCAGCAATGGCGAGGTTTTTGCCGTCCGGAGATAATCCTGCCATGACCTGAAAGGTATTGGTGCGGACCTGTGCTTTGGCGGTCTCTTTGGGCTCGGGTCCGGATAGATCCCAAAGCTGCACCGCGCCGTTGCCGCACGCCAGCACGAGACGCTGCCCGTCCGGCGTGAAATGCAGGGTTTTGACGCCGAAGTTGGCTTTCTTGACCTTGATGCGAAAGCGCTCCTTGGGGCGCGGCCCGGTGATGTCGTAAAAGAGCACGGTCATGTCGTCGCTGCCGGCTGCTAGCGTCTTCTGGTCGGGCGTGACGGCAAGCGATTGCACGTTGCCGTTTTGATCTTGCAGCTTGAGGCGTTCCTCGATGCGGTCGCCGATGTCGAGAATGCGGAGGGTGTTGCCGCCGACGCCGGCGGCTAGCGTTTTGCCGTCGGGCAAAAAAGCAAGCGAGCGCACGCCGCCCAAGCCCAGGGCTTGAATGCCCTTGGCGGCGACCTGCTCCCGAGCTTTGACGCCGTCGAGGGAGAAAAGGCGGAGGTTGGATTTGCTGGCGGAGACGAGCAGTTTGCCGTCGGGGCTGAGGGCCAAGCGCTGTACGCCGCCCCCATGCAGGACGCGGTTTTCTTCGAGGATTCTCCATTCCTCCGAATGCGCAGAACCGCAAGCGCAGCAGACGACTCCCCACGCGACGGAAACAAGCGTTTTCCAATTCATTTGGTTGTTGTCAATTAACTTGGGAAGGCGAGAAGAGCCTAACAGCGAGTGCTCTTAGGAAAACAGACACCTTTTCGACGAGAATGAACCAACAAACTGGTCAAAATGAAATGGAATAGGCTCGTTTGTCAAGGAACCGCGGACTTCGGCTTGGTATTCTGCTTCAGCCACTCTTCCACTTCGCCGACCTTGAAGCCCGACGGTCCCTGCCCTCCTTGGTAGGCGATGCGGCCATCGACGCCCACGACGTACAAGCGATCGGGCCAGCCGGCGTAGGCGATGTTGACGCGGTTGTCGTCGCCGTCGAGCACGGTGGGCACGTTGAGCTTGAGCGTGGCCGAGCACATCTGGGCGTTTTCCGCGCGTTTTTCCGCCGATTCCGTTTGCGTGATCTTGAGGAGCGTCTCAGCGCCATCCCTAATGGTGAACAGAACCGAATCGGGATGGGCCTCGCGAATGTACACAAGCACGAATTCCGCCCGGTCTTTGTACTCTTGGTAGAGCTTTTCGAGGTCGCCAGACTGGCGACGGAAGGGAGGTCAGGTGTAGCTGGCGAAGACGAGCACGACCGGTTTCTTGCCGCGGAAGCTGGACAGAGTTAGCTGCGAAGTGCCTTTGGGATCGGGCAAGGTGAAGTCCGGCGCTTCGTCGCCGGCTTTGAGTTTGTCTTTCAGGCGTTCGCCTTTGGCCGCGGGCGTGATGACCTCGCCGGGCCGTCCTTGCTGCTTTTTCTTTTTCGGCGCGGCCTTGAGTTCGTCGCCATCGAGCATGCCGTCCTTGTTGCGATCCAGTTTTTCGAGAAGCTTGGGAGCGTTTTGCAGTTCCTCTTTGGAAAGCTTGCCGTCCTTGTTGGCGTCGAGCAGGCGGAACAAGGCATCGGGGGCGACTTCTGGCGCCGGCTCTTGGCCCAAACGGGGCGCCGCTTTTTCCAATTCCTGCCGGCTCAGTTTGCCGTCGTTGTTGGAGTCGAGCTCTTTGAAGCGCTCCTTGATGCGCTCCGGGACCTCCGACTGATCGAGAAAGCCGTCCTTGTTTTTGTCCATGCGCTCGAGCAACTGAACGGCATTGGCGGCCTTGGGGCGTTCCTTTTTTTGCTGGGGTCGATCCTGGCCGCTAACTAGAGTGGCGCAGAGAAAGAAGCAACCGCACAACTGGAGATTCCATCTGGCAAACATTGGATCCCTTTTCGCCAATTCATGTCCGTGCTGGGTGGCACACAACAATCATAAGTTATTTCTTAAACCCTGCAATCGTACAACGGTTTCGGCGAAGATCTCCAAGTCGTTCACGTGCACGCTGCCCCCGCATCATCGGAGTAGTGCCAAGTTGTGTGATGACGGCATTAGTCTCTCCTTTCATCCACGGGGGTCAGACGCGCAAGCGCCTGATGCCATTCGGTCTCCACATTCAGTTGCCCAACCCACAAGGCGATGTAGTCACGGTCAAGTTTCTCACCCTGAACCTTGAGTACGCCCGCAATGTCGCGCAAATGTTTTTCGGAGCCGCCCTCGCGAAAATAGATCAGCTTCTTGAGAATGACGTCTTCCGGCGAGGCGAACCAGGCATGCTGCTCCGCCGCAGTCTTGAGCCGCTGGCCGCGCGAAAACCGGGAGTCGTCAAAGGCTGAGTCGGACGCGATGATCACATCGATCTTCAGGCCCGATTCCGGATGTAAGATGTTGAATTGATGCCGCCCCCGCACCGCTTGGCCGGCTGCTTCTTTTGAAAGGTAAAACTCGGGCTGGGGAAAAGCGGCACAAAGGGCGTTTACTTGCTCGAGCTGAAGTCGCACGACAACATCAATGTCGTTGGTAAAACGCGGCTCGCCGTAGGCGATGGTCGCCATGGAGCCAGTCACCCGATAGGGAATGCCCAGGCGCTCGAATGTTTCGGCCAATTGTCGCAACAGTTCAGACGGCTCCATGCGACATCCTTCGGGCAACGTGGCGCGCCAGCTCCGCTTCGTCCCAGTCCGGGTGCTCGCCGCGCAACGTTTCCCGCACCATGTTCTGGGCAAATGTCCAAAGCCGAAATGCAATCGCCAGCCGTTCGGCCGGGGTCTTCCTCCGCAAGATCGCTGCCATCGCATCGTCTACGACATCAACGGTCGAATTCATCACGCCACCAAGGAAGTGTTGCGTCACTACGGATTATATGCGACCACGCCCGCGGCAGAAATCCGAACCGTGCAAAACGTGGCGTGACGCTTAAGGACTTGGTACATTGCGACGTATGAAATTCCAGTCATGGTCTGCCTTGTTCATCTTGTGCGGATTCCTGTCTTTGGTGCGCGCAGGCGAACCGTTGCGTCGTAGCGGAACTCGTGAGAGTTCCGATCAAGCCGAATTCTCACGAATTCGGCTACACCAGTGGCCGCACTGGCGCGGCCCGCTGGCCGCCGGGGCCGCGCCGCACGCCGAGCCGCCGCTTCGCTGGGATGAGAAGACCAACGTCAAATGGAAAGCGCCGCTGTCCGGTCGCGGCAGCGCCACGCCCATCGTCTGGGGCGACTCGGTATTCGTCGCCGCCGCTGTCAATACCGGCATCGCCGCCAGGCCCGAAGATCTTCCCAAGGTCGAAGACAAGCTCGAACGCAAGACGACAGCGCCGGCAACCTACCACCAATTTCTTTTGCTCAGTTTCGACCGCACCACGGGCAAACTACGCTGGCAGAAAACCTGCGCCGAGCGCGTGCCGCACGAAGGCATCCAGCCGACGCACAGCTATGCCGCTGGTTCCCCGACCACCGACGGCAAACACGTCTGGGTTTCGTTCGGTTCGCACGGCGTCTACTGCTACGATTTCGCCGGCGAGCTGATATGGAAGCGCGTTTTGCCGCGCATGCACACGCGCCTGGGCTGGGGCGAAGCAAGCACGCCGGTTCTGCACGAGGACGCCCTCGTGCTAAACTGGGACCAGGAAATTGACTCCAAACTCATCGTGCTCGACGCCAAGACCGGCCAGACACGCTGGCAGATTGAGCGCGATGAGCCGACGACCTGGCACACGCCGCTCGTCGTCAAGCACAACGGCGTAACCCAAGTGATCCTCAACGGCACCAACAAAATGCGCGGCTACGACTTCAAGACGCAAAAGCTGCTGTGGGAACACGGCGGCGGCACCGTCAACGCCATACCTTCACCGGTCGCCGCCGACGGCCTGGCGATTGTCATGAGCGGCTATCGCGGCTCGATCGCCGTCGCCGTCCCGCTCGACGCCCGCGGGTAGCCTACAAGATTACGCGCGGCTCGCCCCTGGTGCCGACGC
>JAKEHV010000378.1 GCA_022614915.1 Gemmataceae bacterium
CCTGCAGAAGATAATTCGCGGCCGTCACCGTCCCCGTCACGGTGGCGTCCGTCTCTTGAATCATGAATCCCTGGCCCTGCACGACCAGTCCCGGATTCAAGAAAAAAGGTCCTCCACCGAGAACGGTGCTACTAGCGCCCGCAATCGTCACTGCGCCGGCCAAGTGTCCGCCAGCGGCCAGCGTTAGGATGCCACTTGTCACGTGGACCAAGTTCGCGGAATTGAACTCAATGCCGATACGGTGCCCGACGCCCATGGGATCTTGCACGCCTTCGGAAGTAAGCGTCCCTTCGTTCACGAGCACGCCGGCTGCGTCAGTCCAATTCCCTGCCTCCTCGCCGATGCTGAACGTTGCGCCAGACTTATTCGTAAACGTGACCGCGTCGCTGTATATGTCCCCGCCGGTCCAGGCCGTCGCGCCGAAGTTTTCTACCGCACAATCGATGTGTTTGTCCCCTTCTTCCACGAAGTTCAAGGTTGCGGCCGCGTCGATGAGCAGAGTGGGCAGGACCCCCGCCCCTAAGACTTCACCCGCCGCGAAATTCATCGTAGCGTAGATCGTGGTCGTCCCACCGAAGCCGATGGCCAAGGTGGCGCCTACCAGGTCCAGGTTTTGGAAGGCAACGGCGCCGTTGGCCGTTGCCATGCCGTTCAGCTGCACCACGCCGTCCCCGTCCACCGCGACACCATTGAACACCGCCGTGCCATCAAGCTCCAGCGTCGCATCCAAGTGCACGTCGCCGTTGAACACTACCTGGCCGCTGCTGAATACGGCGTCGACGACCGATAATTCGCCGTTGAACGTGACGTTGGATTGACAAGTAATGCCGGCGACAGCGACGTTGCTGTTGGCGGTGATCGAGAAGCCGAGCCCGATATCGGCGCTGTCCAGGACGCCGGGCAGCTGATTGGTGCTCCAATTGACTGGGTTTTCCCAGAGACCATCAAGGCCCTCGTTGTCCCAAAGGACGACCGAAGGCGTCACGCGGTCTTCCAGGGGTTCCGCGAACGGCCGATACCGGCGGCGGCGTTTGACCGCGGGTTTTGCCGAAGTGTCATTGCGTCGCGTCAAGGCGTTCCAAAGACGTCGCAGCGAGATTAGCATTGGGAACTCCTAGAGAAAGTGTGCGTTTCGTGAAGAGGCTACAAAAGCAACGCAGGCGAATAGGAAAGTAATGGTAACTGGGACTTGGCCCAGTTCAAAGGAAAAACTGAAATCACATCTAGCCCGCCGCGCTAGCGAGGCAGGGCACAATCGCCACGCCGATCGTTTTCTCCACCAGGAGGCACGATTCGAACCCTGGGCGGTGGTTCACTCCGGGCAGCGTGGCCCTCGCTAGCGCGCGTGGGGCCAGTGTCGCATGGTCTATTCTTGAAGACGGGAAAAGTCCGCGAAACGGACGCCGGTTCCCGAGTTTTCCGAAAAAATGTGAGCGCGAAGCCGTCCTGTGCACGCGGCTTCGCCAGTCGGAGACGACTTGAAGATTAGAGCTACTTCTTGCCAACTTCACAGTAACTGAGCGCCAACAGCGCGAACGCAGTCGACAGTTCGGCATTGTTTTCGGCGAACGCCTTGTCGTCGTTGCGCCAGCTTCCATCGGCGCCTTGACGCTTTTTCAGCGCGTCGAACAACTCGCGCCGCCAGGGATGCTTCTTGCCGTCCGCGCTGACGAATGGGTCCTCGCCCCAGGCGTGCATCGCTTTGGCGAAGGTGTGGTAGTAGTAATACAGCCCCGCCTGGCCCATGCCGGGGTTTTCTTCCAGCGTGTAGTGTTGGCGCGCCCAGCCGATGGCGGCCTTGACGCGCGGGTCCTCTTTGCTGACGCCGGCGTGTAGAAAGCTCTTCAGGCCGCCATAGGTCATGCCTCCCAACGAGCGCAGGCCGCCCTCCGCGGTCTTGTATTGGTTCTTGTCGATGTCGAAGGGATGGTAGGTGAAGCCGCCTTCGTCGTCCTTGCTTGCCTTCTTCGCGAAGGGCTGATCGTTGAACTCGCCCGCTAGATTCTGGCAGCGGCTCAGGAACTTGAGCGCGTTTTTCACGGCCGGGTCGTCTTTGGAGATTCCCGCGGCCAGGAGAGCTTCAACGGCGAACGCGGTGTTGGAGACATCAGGCCGGCTTTTCTTGTCGTAGCCGAAGCCGCCGGTCTTGGCGTCTGTGTCGTCGCCCTCTTGCTGAATGCCTTGGACAAAGGCGCTGGCCTTGCAAATGACCTCGTCGTATTTGCCGTCCTTGTTAACCTCCTTGAAGGCCATGATGGCGACGCTGGTGGTGTAGTTGGCGAGGAACTTGTTGTAAACGCCGCCGTCTTTCTGAATCTGTTTTTCGAGATACTGCATTGTTTTTTCCAGGAGCGGGTCTTTCGGACTCATACCGTTACGCGCCAAACCGGCGAGGACGAGTGCAGATATGCCGGGCCCGGCGATCTTGGGTGAAAAGCTGCCGTCGACGCCTTGCTGGCTCTTGAGATAGACGGCTGCCTTGTCCAAAAGGACGCAGATTTCTTTCGCTGTGGGTCCTGCGTCCACAGCACCCGGTTGCACGTCGCCCGCCAAGCCGAACAAAGTCAGCGGCACACAAATGAGAACAACCATCAAAACGCGCATTGTTGATTCTCCTGTCTGCTTGGAAATCTTCTTAGAAATCGATCAATTCTCAGCCAGCGGCGGCAACCTTTTCACCGCTTGGGAAACTCCAGCCGCGTTAGACATTCCCGAGGGATTTCGACCTCCCCCAGGACGGTATGCCGCAATTGCAATCGACTAGCGCTGAACTCCGTCACCTGTCCCGCGAGCACATCGTCGGGCCATCCCGGCGCGGAGCGGAAATAGACTTTGACGGCGTATTCCGCGCCCCCTTCCCCCCCAACTCCAGGAGTGGAGAGAGATTTGCCTGCAAAAAACAAGCCGCGCTGTGTCGTCCAAGTGAAAACCCTTGGCGATGCCTGCAGGACAATCTTGTCCGCATCCGCCGCCGCGATGTTGCCAAAAAGTTGATCCCCCGACTCCGACCACAGCCAATCTTGCCCGTCTTCCGCCGGCGGCCAAATCATGGGCGCAATTCTCTTGGCAAGCACAAGGCCATCCAGGTGCAGCGTCTTTTTTGCGCCCTTGGAACGACACTCGAGTGCGGTCGGTCCGTCGATGGCGCCGCGCCGAGTTTCTCCAAGGAGCTGATCGTCAACAAAGAGCCGTGCCACTCCTTCCGTCCATTCCAGCTGCGCGTAGTGCCAACCCGGTGAGCCGCGGACCGTGGCGGCAGAGAGCGGTAATTCCGCGCCGCGATAGGCTTCGCCCAAAAGAAGCCGCACGGGAGGATGGGCGACGTCCACGAAACGAATTTCCCAGGCGCCATCCTCTTTCTCATCGTAGAAGAAGAAACTCAATCGACCTTCCTTCCATCGCGGCAGCGTTAGCGTGAATGGCTGCGCGGAACTAAGCTGCAGGCTGCTTTTGCCGGAGATGGACTCGTCACCTTTGCCATTCTCAAAATCTTCCTGGAATACGGCGAGCCAGCTGTCGGACTGCACGATTCCCAAGGAGTCTTTGCGCGCGATCTTCAGCGTTCGGCCGAGGGTCGTGCGAAAGTGGATAGCCTCCTTTGTCAGTTGCATCAATTCGCCGGTCGTTCGCTGGCCGTCGGACAACAACAAATGGTGCAATGGCCGGCATTTCGGAACAGGCGTCCGGCGCGATTGGAAGCGCACACTATGCAAGTCCTTGAGCGCGATCGTTTTCTGTTTCTCGTCGAGGAAGGAATAGCCGGACTTTGACCATTGCAGCGTGCCGAAACGTTTTTCGCCGCGTCGTGTGAGTGCTTCGTCCGGCGTAGGCGACGCTGCCAGCGTCGCCTGTGAACCTCGGAAGGCACTTTCAGCGGCGCAGCAGCTGGCATCGCCTAGGAAAAGCCAGGCGATAGAGAGAAACTGGCGAAATTGTAAGCCCATTCCGATTAGCCTACCTTGTAACTCCATGAAAAAGATTTTATAATTTGGCGAATTCGTGAAAAGTTTCACTGATTGCCTGGCGCGAACGTTGCCCCCACGTTTCGCGTGGAGATGGAGTGGCCGGTGGCCGACCGCCCGCAAACTTTGGTTTTGGATGGACCCGGCGCTGCACCTTCCCCACAGGCGGAATCGTGCCTGGATGCCGACTTCATTCTCGAAGTCTTGGGCGAAGGCGTCGCGGTTATCCATCCCGATCAGCGCGTCCTGTGGGCCAACGCCGCTTTCGCCAAATGGTGTCCGGACGGTTGGCGCGGCCGCAACTTCTTTGAGGCGCTTGGCTATCCGCAAATCGTCGGACCGGAAGCCACACCCTTCCATCCTTCTTCCCCCGCCCAGGTCAGCGCGGCGCGTCTGGTGCTGCGCAACAATCAAGCGCTCGAAGTGAGCTTTAGCCCCATGAGGGATCCGGACGGCGTCGTGCGGCAGTGGATTGCGCTGTGCCGCGAGATTACCTCCGAAGTCGATCGCCAGCAGAAACTGGATGCGCTGCACCAGGCCGGCCGCGAGTTGGCGGCCTTGAGCGCCGAACAGCTCGCGGACATGGAGGTGGAAGAGCGCGTCGAATTGCTCAAACAGAATATCCGCAAGCTGACGCACGATCTGTTGAAATACGACGTGATCGAGATACGTCTTTTGGAAGAAGGGACGGGCAAACTGGTGCCGCTCTTGGCCGAAGGCATGACCCAAGAGGCCGCCCAACGCGTGCTCTACGCCCGCGCAGAAGGCAACGGCGTCACTGGTTACGTCGCCGCCACAGGGAAGAGTTATTTGTGTACGGACACAGCCAACGATCCGCATTACATCCAAGGCGCGGAAGGGGCGCGCAGCTCGCTGACCATCGCGCTTAAGTGGGGCGACAAAGTCATTGGCACCTTCAACGTGGAAAGCCCGCAACAAAACGCCTTCGGCCCCGAGGTGCTGCAATTCACGGAGATCTTTTGCCGCGAGCTGTCCTTCGCCCTGCACACGCTCGAACTATTGCTCGAGGAAAAGCGGGCCACGACGACACAATCCATCGAAGCCGTCAGCCGCGAGGTTGCCTTGCCGGTCGATGACATCCTGAATGCGGCGACCGGCATCCTGGAGCGCTGGATCGGCGTGGAGCCGGAAATGGCGGAGAAGCTGAAAAAGATCATTGCCAGCGCACGCGCCATCAAGCAGAGCATTCAAAAGGTCGGTGAAGATTTGTCGGCGGCGCCGATGCCGCTGTCGTTTCAGCAGACCGAACCTCCAAGCCGGTTGAAAGGCATGCGCGTACTGGTGGTGGACAACGACGAGCGCGTGCGCCGCGCCGCCCACGGCCTTTTGGGCAAATGGGGCTGCATCGTCGAAACCGCCCGCGACGGCAAAGAAGCCCTCACCATGGCCCGCCTGTCCACGTACGACGCCATGCTCGCCGATATCCGTTTGCCCGACCTCCCCGGCTTCGATGTCTATCGCCAACTGCGCCTGGCGCAGCCCAAAGCCCGCGTCATCCTCATGACCGGCTACGGCTACGACCCGCACCACTCGCTGGTCAAGGCCCGGCAGGACGGCTTGCGCTTCATCCTGTACAAGCCGTTTCGCGTCGAACAAATGCTGGAAGCGCTGCAAAGCCCGGAACCCGTCGACGCTCCCCTCCCGGTTATGGAACCCGCGAAAGCCTGATGGCCGAGTCCATTGTTCAATTCCTGCAAGCGCTGGAACATGCGCTTCCTGCCTGGCTGCTCTTTGTCGGCGCCATTCTCGGCCACGCCTACCTCATGACGATCGGGCTCAACGTTCTCTATGCCTGGCCGTTGCCGCACAGGGTCCTCAAATACACGCGCAAGATCGACTTGCTGATCATCCTCTTGGGACCGGCACTTTTCTTTTACGCGCTCGATTTCGGCGACACGCAAGAGCTCACGTGGACGCGCGGCAGCTTGCGTTCTTGGCTCGCGCCCTATTGCGCGCTGTGCGCGATCGCGGGGTTGGCCGTCGCGCCTGTCGCCCAGGTGTTTTACTGGCTGCGCCGCCAGGCGCCGCAGCTCGTCGAGACGAAGTCCACGACAGTGGACGTCGCGCAAGCGCTGGGCTACAAGCCGGCGGGACGAGGCAAACAGCGCGGCCTGGCGCTCTTGCCCGGCAATCAGTGCTTCGAGGTCGAATTCACCGAAAAAACACTGGCGCTGCCGCAGTTGCCCGCCGTCTGGGATGGGTTGACGATCTTGCATCTAACGGACCTGCACCTGTGCGGCTCGCCCGATCGCGCGTTCTTTCAGTTTGTCATGAGCCGCTGTCTCGAATGGAACACGCCGGACCTGGTGGCGCTGACCGGCGACGTGGTGGACAGCAGTTGGCATCATCGCTGGATCGTGCCGGTGTTGGGCAAGCTGCGCTGGACCATCGGCGCTTTTGCGATACTGGGCAATCACGACGCTTGGCGCGATACGGGCCTTATTCGCCGGCGCTTGCGGCGCTTGCGCTTCGATGTGCTCGGCAATTCGTGGCGACAGATAGACGTGCGCGGCGAACCGCTCATCGTCATGGGCAACGAGACGCCCTGGTTCAAGCCGGCCCCGGACTTGTCCATCTGTCCGAATGTAGCAGGCACACTCCGTGTGCCGTCGGCGGACGACGGCACACGGAGTGTGCCTACTACTTTCCGCCTGTTGCTGAGCCACACGCCGGACGCGATTGCCTGGGCGCAAAAGAACCATGTGGACTTGATGCTTGCAGGGCACGTGCACGGCGGGCAGATACGGTTGCCTTTGATCGGCTCGATATTTGTGCCCAGCCGCTACAGCCGGCGCTACGATCAAGGGATGTTCTTCGAAGCGCCCACAGTCATGCACGTGGGCCGCGGCCTATCCGGCCAACATCCGCTGCGCTACTTTTGCCGTCCGGAAGTGACGCTGCTCACGCTGCGCAAAGCATCCAAAGCTCACGCCGGCGCTTGAAATCGACGGCCAGCGCTCGTTTTCCTGTTGCAAATGTCTGCCCCCGCTGTCAAGTTGAAATGAGCCCTCGCCCCCGACCGCTCTCCCGAAGGGCGAGGGGAGAAATTCGGAGATGCACTATCCATGACAAAACGCATTGTATTCGGCTTCGTTTTTCTCGCGTGCGCCGGCCTTTTTGCCGCCCAGGGCGGCGCGGGCAAGATGCAATCCGGTCCCAAGCCCGACAGCATGCTGCCTGGTCCATTCGATAGCTACAACATAAACGGCAAGAAAGGCAAAGGCCGTCAA
>JAKEHV010000379.1 GCA_022614915.1 Gemmataceae bacterium
CCAAGTCGGCGCCATGATCGTCTTTGGCCTCATGAGCATGGGTCTGGACCGATTCCGGCGCTTGCAAAAGGAACGCGCCGAGGCGACAATTCCTCCCAAAGAGTCATCCACGAAATGATCCACGAATAAACACGAAGGATCCACGAATAAACACGAAAGAACACGAAAAGAACGAAAAAGCGAGCTCTTGTTCTTTTTCGTGTTCTTTCGTGTCCTTTCGTGGATCAACACACACCATGAGCAAAGCACCAGAACGCGTCGCCGAACTGCGTCAACTCATCGATCACCACAATCGCAAGTACTACGTCGATGCGCAGCCGGAAATCTCCGACCGCGAATTTGACAAACTGTTGGATGAGCTGAAGGACCTGGAGGCCAAGCATCCGGAGCTGATCACGCCCGACAGCCCCAGCCAGCGCGTCGGCGGCGCGCCCATCGAGGGCTTCGTCACCGTCCGCCATCGCCAGTCGATGCTGTCGATCGACAATACCTACAAGCCCGAAGAGTTGCGTGAATTCGATCGCCGCATCAAGAAGCTCTTGAGCGGCGAGCCGGTCACCTATGTGGTCGAGCTGAAGATCGACGGGGTCGCCATCTCGCTGAGCTATGAAGGCGGCTTCTTCACCGTTGGCGCGACCCGCGGCGACGGCGAGCAAGGCGACGATGTGACGCACAATCTCAAGACAATTCGCGAGCTGCCTTTGAAGTTGCCGGAAAAGCCCAAACTTCTCGAAGCCCGCGGCGAAGTCTATATGAAGCGCGAGGACCTCGCGAAAACCAATCGCGAGCGCATCGCCAAAGGTTTGGAGCCGTTGATCAATCCGCGCAACTCCACCGCCGGCTCCCTCAAGCTGCTCGATCCGCGCGAGTGCGCCAAGCGCCGGCTGCGCCTGTTCACCTATGCCCTGGGCGCGCTCGAAGGCATCGACGTCAAAACGCATCTCGATGGGCTCGCACTCTTGAAGAATTTCGGCTTTCCCGTCAATCCGCACATCGAGCCATTTGACACTATCGAAGGCGTCATCGCCTATTGCGATAGCTGGGCGACCAAGCGCAACGACCTGCCGTACGACACCGACGGCATGGTGGTGAAGGTGAACGACTTCGAGCAACGCCGCCGGCTCGGCACGACGGCGAAGTCGCCGCGCTGGGTGGTGGCATACAAATTCGCGGCCGAGCAAGGGTTGACGAAACTCGAGAGCATCGAGGTGCAGGTGGGCAAGCTCGGCACGCTCACGCCCGTGGCCAATCTAACGCCGGTCAAGCTCGCGGGCACGACCGTCAGCCGGGCCAGCTTGCACAACGCCGAGTTCATTTCGTCCAAAGACATCCGCGTCGGCGATATGGTCGTCGTCGAGAAGGCGGGCGAGATCATCCCGTATGTCGTCCGCGCCGAGCACGGCGCCCGCACCGGCGCGGAAAAAAAGTTCGAATTCCCCAAGACATGTCCTCATTGCGGCAGCCCCGTCGAGTTGGACAAAAACGGCACCTTCTATCGTTGCACCGGCGGCCGCAACTGCACCGCGCAAGTCAAGGAGATCCTCCGCGCCTTCGCGCGTCGCAGCGCCATGGACATCGAAGGCCTGGGCGTCAAGATCATCGACCAACTTGTCGATACCGGCCTGGTCAATTCAATCCCCGACGTCTATCGGCTCACGCTTGAGAAACTTCTCGAGCTCGAGCGCATGGGCGAAAAGTCGGCGCAGAATCTTTTGGAGGGCATCCAGGCCACCAAGGAGCGCGGCCTGGCCCGGCTGCTCGCGGGCATGGCCATCCAGCACGTCGGCGACAGCGTCGCCGATCTTTTGGCCAAGGAGTTCGGCAGCATGGAGGAACTGATGAACGCCAAGGCGGAGCGTTTGTCGCAAATCAACGGCGTCGGACCGGTGTTGGCCCAGAGCATTCACGCTTATTTCCAAAACAGCGCGAGCCGCAAGGCCATTGAGGAATTGCGCGAACTCGGCGTCAAGATGACGGAGGAGAAACCGGCCAAACCTAAGGGCGGGGCCGATCTCACTGGCAAGACCGTCGTCGTCACCGGCTCGCTCAAAAAGTACGAACGCGAGGAGATTGAAGCCCTGATCCGTCAGTTAGGCGGCAAAGCGGCAGGCAGCGTATCGAAGAACACGGCTTTCGTTGTCGCTGGAGAAAAGGCGGGCAGCAAGCGGGATAAGGCCAAAGAGCTTGGGGTCCAAGTAATGACAGAAGAAGAGTTTGATCAATTCATTGGGAAGAAGTGAACGAACTGGATTCAATATCGGATCAAGACTCCTATGCCGACTCCGTTGCCGACATCGATTGGCGTAAAGAGCACGCGCTGGTTCTCGATGTCCGTCTGTTGCACGCTCTGCACCGCCGTGTATGCAATGACCCAGCCCAGGATCGCTTGCGAGAGATAGTGAGCGTCGTCGTTGACGCGTGACCAGGTGGTGAGAAACGAGCCGGCGTAGAGCAATGCCCTGAGCGGCCGGTTCTCGGTCATGCCGGCGGCCACGAGAAAGGGGACCGCGCCGACGAAGCCGTGGCCGGCGACGGAGTTTTCGTCTTGAAACGGCCGCCAGCGCGAACTGTGTTCCTCCGGCCGGCTCGCGCCTAGGCCGTATTGGAGAACTCCCACGGCAGGCGCGCCCACCATGAGCGCCCGGCACGACCGGTCGCCCCAGATATGCAGCCAGTGGCCTGTGGCAGTGTCGTCGAAACAACGTCCTCCAAGCGAGGTGCCCACCAGCACCGGCACCACGATGTAGTGCCGGCCCAAATGCCAGCTGACATGGCTTATTTCATCCGACACATCCGAGCGCACGCTTCGTTGATACCAATCCTGAAAGCGCTGATCGACGCGCGTATTGGCCAAAGGCGCGACAACGGCCACCGCCAAGCCAAGCGTGCACAAGTTTCTGCCCGTGTAGTTGTTGCGGAAGTCCTGCAGCACCCAACCGCATTCCTCGCGGAAGAAGTCACACGTCGATTCCCACAGAGTAGGAGGCGCACTCCGTATGCCGTTACAATCAGCAGGCTCGTCGGTTGTCGCCGCGCATTCGGACGGCACGCGGAGTGTGCCAACTAAAATGGGAGTCAGGCATGAGAAGGTGTTTGGGATGTCCGGGTCGCAGGGCAAGACCCATTGCGCCCGCGCTCGGGAGGTGAACACGAGACATACAAGCGCGGCAAGACATACGAAGAGGCTCGGGCGGAGCATGCCGCGCGACTCCTTCCGTGGAGATTTGTGTAGTCCCCACGCTCCGCGTGGGGCCACCGTTCCCCCACGCGGAGCGTGGGGTCTACTCTTTTGCATCGACGGATGGTGAGGGTTGTTCTGAGAAGAGAGGAAGATTACGAACGCCGCGTAAATCGCGGCGGCGGCGCAATTGCGTCCCTTGGTGCAATCGACAAGCTTTCCCAGCGCAGCGTCTTTTGCCAGGATTCCTTAAGTTCCTCAAGCGGCGTCCAGATTAGCCATTCGCCGTTCGCTCCGGCGATGCGCAGGCGCGCTTCCTTCACGGTTTGGCCTAAACGGCGACAGGGCAAACCATCGAAAAGGCTGCTTAGCTCCTCGATATGATCGGGTCGTACTTCCAGTACAAAGCGTGTGGGTGATTCGCCAAAGAGCAACACCGCATCCGAGAGTCCGACGCCGAGGCTGGTCACGTCGACGCCGATGTTGCCCGCAAACGCCATCTCCGCTAGCGCTGCTGCCAGCCCGCCTTCGCTGAGGTCGTGGCAGCTGCGTACCAAGCCGCGCTCAGTAGCGTCGTGCAGCTTGGCGAAGAGACGCGGCGCGAGGACAGTATTGACATGGGGAACTTCGCCGCCCGCTTGCCCGGTGACGAAGTGGTAGTGCGAGCCGCCCAGCTCATTCTTGGTTTCGCCGACGAGGAACAACGCGTTGCCCGCTTCCTTCAAATCCATGGTGACACAGCGGCGCACATCGGGGACGATGCCCAAGGCGCTGATGAGCAACGTCGGCGGGATGGCGATCGTTTGGCCCGGCGTCCGGAATTCATTGTTGAGGCTGTCCTTACCGCTGATGAACGGCATCATGTAGGCAAGGGCGACGTCGCGACATGCTTCGGCGGCGCGGACGAGTGAGCCGAGCACCTCGGGCCGCTCGGTGTTGCCCCAGCAAAAGTTGTCGAGCAGGGCAATGCGCTTAGGATCAGCGCCGACGGCGACCACATTCCGCACCGCTTCGTCGATGGCCAGCGCGGCCATGTGATAGGGATCGTGATCGCCGTAGTGCGGATTGATGCCGCAGCCGACGGCGATGCCGCGCCAGGAGCCGAGCACAGGCAGGACAACGGCGGCGTCGGAGGGTCCATCGTTGGCCGCCCCGACCAACGGCTTGACCACGCTGCCGCCTTGCACTTCGTGATCGTATTGGCGGATGATCCATTCTTTGCTGCACACGTTGGGACTGGCGAGGATCGCGTGCAGCGCGGCGGAGAAATTGTCAGAGCCGCGCCCTTGAGGAAGCGGATTCGCTTCGGCCCGCCAAGTCGCTTTGCGCACCACTTGCGGCCGACCGTCGTGCAAGAACTCCATTTCGATTTCGGCGACTTGCTTTTCCTGATACAAAAGGCGCAGCTTGCCGGTCGGCTCAAACGTGCCGAGCACCGTGGCTTCCACGTCTTCGCTATGACAGAGCAGGCGCAGCATGTCCCATTTGCGCGGCGGCACGGCCAAGATCATGCGCTCCTGGGCTTCGGAGATCCAGATTTCGGTGTAGGACAAACCCTGATACTTGAGCGGGGCGCGCTCGAGATGCACCTCGGCGCCAAGCTTTTCGCCCATTTCACCAATGGCCGAACTGAAGCCGCCGGCCCCGCAATCGGTGATAGCGCTGTACAGCCCGCGGTCGCGCGCTTGCACGATCACATCGAGCAGCTTCTTCTCGGTGATGGCGTTGCCGATCTGCACCGCGCCGCCGGAAACGGTTTCTGACTCGTGGCTCAATTCGATGGAGGAAAATGTCGCGCCGTGGATGCCGTCGCGTCCGGTGCGCCCGCCGACGGCGACGATGAGATCGCCGGGTTGGGCAGCTTTCTGGGCGCGCTGGACAGGGATGATGCCAACGGTGCCGCAATAGACGAGCGGGTTGCCGATATAGCGCGGATCGAAGCAGACGGCACCGTTGACGGTGGGTATGCCCATGCGGTTGCCGTAGTCGCGCACGCCGCTGACGACACCGGTCATGACTTTGCGGGGATGGAGGACGCCGGGCGGCAAGGCGTCGGCGGGCGTATCGGGCGGGGCGAAGCAAAAAACATCGGTGTTGCAGATCGGCTTGGCGCCGAGCCCGGTGCCCAAGGGATCACGGATGACGCCGCCCAGACCGGTGTTGGCGCCGCCGTAGGGCTCGATGGCGGAGGGGTGGTTGTGCGTCTCCACTTTGAAACAGACGTGATAGTTGTCGTCAAAGCGGACCACGCCGGCATTGTCTTCAAAAACGCTCACGCACCAGTCGTCGGGTCCAAGCTTGCTGCGGATTTCCTGAGTCGCGCCAAAAATCGTTTCCTTGAGCAGATTGCGAATGAGCCGGCCGTTGAATTCGATGTGGCCTTTCAAGGTCTTGTGTGAACAGTGCTCGGACCAGGTTTGGGCCAGGGTTTCCAATTCCACATCGGTCGGATCGCGGTCCAGTTTGCGGTAGTGCGTCTGGATCGCCTTCATCTCCGCGACATTGAGCGACAGTTGTCCCGCTCGGCTCAGCTTCAGAAGCGCATCGTCGTCCAGGTTTCGGATCGGGACAGTTACTAGCTGAAAAGTGTATTCCGAGCCGAGCGTCAAGTGATCGAGGCGCAACGGGCCTTCGATGGCCTGTTCAATGGCGTCGTTGGCCAGGATTTTGCGGAAGAGGAGATCGCGAACCGGGGGGGCCAATGGCTGCGCGGCATAGTAACGGCGAAACGTGCGCACCGAAAACAGGTCGATGCCCAAATCGCGCGCAGCCAATTCGACGCTTTCCGCAACCGGGTCCATCACGCCGGGTTTCAGCAAGACTGTCGCGAACGCTTGAGCAATCACGCCCGAGGGTTGTTCGAAGGATTGGAAAGCATTCAGCTCGCTGACCCGTCCCAATTCCGCCAATGGATCAAGCAATAACTCGTCGAGCAATCGCTGCGCGGATTCCAAAGGGAAGATGCCTTCGAGGAGGTAACCGCGCGCGGCGAGGGCGAAGTCGGCCAGGTCGCGGTCGCGGCGCTCGGGGCCTGCCAACAGCGCGTACTCGGACAAGACGCGTTCCTTTTCAGAGTCGTGAAGTTTGGGCAGTATCTCAATTTCCCAAAGCATCGCGCACCTTTTTGGCTTGGGTCAAGAAGGCACAGAGGGAATTCCAGTCGCGGTTTACCAATAGGGCGCGGAGATGTTCGAGGCGCTCCGCGAACGGAGCGAGCGCCTCCAAGAGGGCGTCGCGGTTGTGTTCGCAAATGGCGGTCCAAAGGGCAGGGTCACCGGCGGCAATGCGCGTCGTGTCGCGCAAGCCGGTCGCGGCAAGGTCGAATAACTCCGCGGGCAGACCGGCCGCCAACGCCGCAGCCACAAGGTGCGGCGCATGACTCGTGACCGCCAAGGCGCGATCGTGCTCTTGGGGAGACAGAAGACGCACCTTCGAGCCCAGCGCCTGCCAAAAGCCGCAGACTTTTTTTAATGATTCCTGGTTGGTGGCCGGCGTTTGTGTCACGACGGTCCATCGATCTTGGAACAAGTTGGCGTCGGCGAATTGGGGGCCGCGTTTTTCGGACCCGGCAAGCGGATGGCTGCCCACATAGCTGATGCGCGCTGGCAGTTTGCCTTCGAGCGCGGCGACGATTTTTGCCTTGGTGCTGCCTGCATCCGTAAGCAATGCTCCGGCTGGGCAATGCGGCGCGAAGGACAAGGCTTGCTCGGCAATCTGATCCACCGGAGTGCAAAACACAATGAATTCTGCGTCGCACAAAGCGAGTTCCGCTTCCAGGAAGCCGGCGTCGATGGCGCCGAGGGTTCGGGCGCGTTCCAGACTTTCGGGATTGCGGCCGATTCCGAAGACGTTTTTGGCCAAGCCGCGCTGTTTCGCGGCCAGACCAATGGAGCCGCCGATGAGCCCGACGCCGACGATGGTGAGGGTGCCGATTTGCATCCAACTTGGCGGATTAGCTTCCGATTGCGAGTGACAAAGAGATTATAGAGATTCGGCGAAATTCGTGCTAATCTCTCGGCTGTAGTGTCGCACTCTTTTGAGCGTCACGCCGTAAGCAGCAAAAGGGGAGCAAGCCATGGCGGATATCAAAGTTGCGTTGATCGTGACGGATACGGACCGACTCACCGGACAAGAAGCAGCTGTCCGGAATCGATTGTCCGATCGCGGATACCACATTCACATCCAAGATGTCCACAAGCCGATTGGGCCGGACGCAGGGGTCGAGCTGATTGTGGTCTGCGCCAAGCAAGGTTCGCGCGAACTTCGGGAAATGCCGATTCCCGTGCTCGTCTGCAACACTGGAGCGCTCTTCGACTTGGGAATGACGAAAGCCACGCCAAAGGTAGACTTTGGGACCACCGATTATTCGAGCTTGTTCATTTGTCCGGATGTCATCGACCACAAGCTTTCGGGCAACCTCACGGGCAGGCAAAAAATCACGCAGGACCGCCACTATCAAGGTTGGGCCAGACCCGGCAGCAAAGCTCTGGTGGCGGCGACAGTCGGAGGCGACAGGACCAAGGCCGTCGCCTTTGCGTATGGCAAAGGAGACGAGATGCCCGGATGCGCAGCCGTGCAACGCCGCGCAGGATTTCTTGCTTCCGGTGATGACAGCGGCAACCTGACCGATGCCGGGTGGACCTTGTTCGATGCGGCGGTTTCCTGGGCGATCGAAGGCGGCGGCGCTGCATTCCATGAGGAGATGGCCGGCCACTGGTTTCTCAAGGACGGCTCGCCGTCGCGGGTCTTGTCAACCCAGGAATATCGGGACTGGGTGCACGAAAAGGTCATCGCCGGATTGTGGAAGCGCCTGCTCGCGATTGTGTCGATCATTGGCGTCGGCGGAATCCTGGCCCTCGTTTGGTACGTTCCGAATAATCTTCAAGGCAATATGGATGAAAAAGCTGACAAAAAGTTCCATGCCATTGAGGAGGCACTCGACAAAAAACTAAATAAAGCGTCCGAGGAACAAGCGAAGATTCAAGTCGTCGAGCTGTTTTTTCAATTACCGCAAGGCAAAGGATTGATTGCCGAGCTCGACAAGAAGGCGCAATCCGCGTTCGACGAACTGATGAAAGATGAGAAAACCCAGAAAAAGCTCGTGGACGCAGCCGCCGAAGGGCTGCAAAAAAAGGGCGCTTTCTTCCAATACCTGCTTGATCGACATGCTGAGCTCGGGAAAGACCACCCCAATTTGGATGTGCGGGCGCTCATACTTCAACTCGCCTTCATCTACGCGAACAAAGAACAATTGCCGGACCTGCGTGCCACATTCATGAAGTCGATAACGGACCCGAAAGAACACGAGGCACTTCGCCGCGTCGCTTTGGATGCCTTTCCACCCTCGGAAAAAGCGAATGAACAAAAGCTTGAATTGGAAACTGTTCTTGAGCTATTCAGCAACGAGACGGTGTCTCCTTCGTTTGGAAATCCGCTGACCAAGTTCTTCACTCATTACGACGATTCTCACGCCGATATTCTGTTCCAGTGGCTGGAGCAAAGAGTCAAGCTTCCGGCAACTATTACAGTTAATGCGGTCTTTGACGCTTTTGTGCGGATGCGGCAGCACCACCCCATGGAATCCAAGGTTTTCGGTCGACTCATCGATTGGACCCTGAACCACGACAAGCGCAAGCGTGACTGGGGCAAGAAAGGGCTCAGGATCTTTGACGAAAACGCCCGCTTGGATCCGGAGCAGCGGCGCGTGGCATTGCGAAGGGTTTTGAACCGTCCTGACGTGTTGCAGGAATTGATTTCCGACCCGCCGAGTCTAATGAGCGAGACCTTGAAGCGGCTTCTGAGGCCGGACGATTGGGCATTTGTGCGCAATGAAGTTTCAGCGGACGAAGAAGCGGGCAAAATCCATGTCCAAGCATTACTATTCAACTTTGTCAGGCGTCTGGAACAGGAAAAAAACCTCTCGGCGGACCTTCTCGAAATACTTGCGAAAATGTACACCGTGCGCGATTGTTTGTACGGCAAAGGGACGGCGCGTACGTTGGAGTATGTGCTGCAACACACGTCGCCAGTCAGTTCAACCGAGTTTCTGAAGGGAAAATTGGAAGAACGTTACTCGGGCCAGCACTACAAGGGAGAAACGAACCGCGAAAGGTTCCAAGGGGCAATCGTTTTGCTGGCGGCGATTCAAAAAGACGCCAATGCAACACCGCCATTCGAGGGAACGATCATGCTTCTGAAGGCGCTGGAGGAAACAGCGCCCAAGGACCCAATCAAGCGCGAACTCAAGGAAATTGTGACAACCGAATTGCAGGAATACTTCTCGTCAGCTTCATTCGTACAACTTAGCCGCGAGAAGATTCAGGAGATGACGACCAGTCTTCATACCTTACTTGGAGAACATCCGCACGTCCGCCGGCTGTTTGTCGATGGCATCAACCGCAGTTACGACAACCAGGTAAGGCTTTTCGTTGCGGCGAAGGAGTTCGACCGCGTTGTCGAAGAATTCACCAAAGGGCTGGAAACCAATCCAAAATACGCAGAGCTTTATGCTAAACGCGGCAAAGTCTTTGCGGATAAGCTCGGCGACTTGGCGCGGGCCCAAGCCGATTTCCAATTGGCCATTCAAAACGACGCCAAGAACCATCACTATCACGAAGTGCTCGGCGACATATTGCTTAAGGCGAAGGGGCCGGATTCGGCGCTTGGCGAGTACCAGAAGGCGGTCGACAAAGGCGGCAAGAAACTGTCAGCGAACGAACAGGGTGATTTGTATCGCAAGATCGCACGCGCTTTCATTCTCAAGGACAGCCCGGAAGATGCAAAGAAGTTCACGATGTTGGCCGTCAACGCCTATACCAGCCGTTTGGACAAGGGCCGAGCCCAAGAGAACCTCGGTTTGCTGGCATTGCGGCTCAAAGATGCCAAAGGCGCACTGGACAATACCGAGCTAGTGCGCACCAAGTATTACGACAACTTGCCTTGGAATTGGCTGATTCGCCATATAGCCGCCAAAGGAGAGGGAAGAGATGTCGTCGCAGCCGCCGCTTGGAACAAATGGGAAGAACTAAGGCGGTCTATGGATATTGTGGACCTTCACGATTTCATTCCCGAACTGATGCGCAAGTACCTTGGAATTGTCGACATCATTCCGGGCGTGTTGGTGCGGGACAAGGAAAAAGCCGCTTCTTACAGCAAGAATGAAACACGCCATACGTACAAGCTGGAGGCGGGCAAATCCTACGTGATCGACATGGAAAGCAAAGTGTTCGACACGTTCTTGGTTTTGCATGACCCCAAGGGGAAGGAGCTGATGGTCGACGATGATGGCGGCGTGGGCCTCAATGCCCGGTTGGAGTACTCGCCGAAGGAAACCGGGATCTACACCATCATCGCCACTTCGTTCGAACGCGAGGCGCAAGGCGCCTACGCGCTGATTATTCGAACGATTTCCAAATAGGCCGGTCGAAGCGCCGTTTTCCAACGCGTGCCTGAGTCACGCGCTTTCGCAGCGCGCCGCCGCAAGCAGCACTGGCACTGCTTCGCGCTCACAGGTTGCCCTCAATTCGTTCAATGTACCGGTCCATGTCGTGGTCCAGGAGAATCTCCTCCATCAGTTCTTGCGCCTCGGTGGAGTCGCGATTCGCCAGGAATTGTACAAAGGCCAGCGCCATCTTGTTCCAGCGGCTATCGCTATGCGAAAGCTTCCCCTTCTTGTCGAAGTAGTACAGTTGGCCGTGGTGCTTGTAGGAGTTGAAGAACCAGCGCATGGGCACCTGCGTGACCACGTCTTGATTGTTGACAAAGCGATAATGCGGCGGCTCTTCCGGAAAAGCGTCCACGAAATCCGGATCGCCGACACGCGGTTGGCCGAATGTGTAGACGCCGGCAATGGGAAAAGTGTCCGCCAGCCGCCGCGCCGCCAACGTGGCCAAGGCGCCGCCCAGACTGTGGCCGGTGATCCACAGCGGCAGGTTTCCCCTCACCCCCGACCCCTCTCCCCTGAGGGGCGAGGGGAGCAATTGATTGAGTCGTTGGTTCATCTCGCTCCAAATAGTGTCCATAGTGAAATAGAAACCGCGATGGACTCGGCCGCCGTGGGCGTCCACTTGCGCGAAGTCCAGGTTGCGCACCCAATCCAGAACGTCGTCGCTGCCGCGAAAGACGAGCAGCACGCAAGCATCCGTTTTGGCCGTAAAGCCGCGCACGCTGCCGTCGGGGCTGGCGAAGTAGAGCAACGTGTCAATGCCGAATTCTTCGTAGCGCGGATAGTCCTCAGGGGCGTCCTCGTAAACTGCTTTCGCCAGGTGCGCGAGGTAGAAGGCATTCTGCAAGACTTTCTGGTCATTCGCAGGAAGGGACAGGTCAGCCATCTTCGATTCCTTTGCACGGCCAAGAGGGCTTTTGCATTAGGCGAGATGGCCGCGTAGAATGCAAAACAATTCTCGAAAGGGCGGCGGGGGCAAGCATGGCGTTGACGCTGCAATGCGGCAAGTGCGGATTGAGGATCACGGCGCCGGACCACTCGGCGGGCAAGGCGGTTCAATGTCCCGGGTGCAGGTTCGTCTTCCCGGCGCCCCACCCATCATCGCCCCCAAAGCCCGTCGCGCCATCCAACGCTCCGAAGCCCGCGGCCGCCCCGCTGGCGCCATTCCCGGCCCAGAAGCCCGCCGTCACGACACCGAAGAGGATCGCGCGGCCGCTGCCGTCGCCGTCAGTGGCCCAAAGGCCGGCTCAGCGCCGAGGCAGCAATAATCCTGTCAAATGGCTGCTGATCATGGTGCTCTATCTGGGACTGGTCGGCGGCGGCGGCGTGCTCGCCTGGCACTTCCTCGCAAAGACCAAAGATCCGCAAGCGCCGGCGCTTGCGCAGCACTCGACCAAGAAGGGAGAGGACGCGAAGCCCGCTGACAAGAAAGACGACTCCAAAAAGAACGCAACCGGCGCGCAGGACAAAAAGGACGGCAGCGCGCCGGAACACAAACTAGAAGAAAAGAAGAAACCGCCTGTCGAGGAGAAGTTGGCTGCCAAAGAAAACTCCAAGAAGGAGGAGACGAAGTTCAACGAGCCAAAAGAGGAACCACCTAAAGTAGAAGAAACGCCCAAAGACGAGCTCAAAAAACTGCCCGATGGCTGGGTCGAGGTCGTCTCGGGGGCCGGGCGCTTTCGTATCAACCTGCCAGAAGCGCCGTTGCTGCAAGAGTTCGAGGAAGACCATGGTGAAGATGCTGGACCGGAGTACATCGTCAAGCATCCCAAAGAAGACATCATTTTCCGGGCCGGGTCGTTTCTTTCGACCGGTTTTCTGTTGGACGCAGCGCAGCATGCCCGATCCATGTTTCCACGCATCCTCACTCACAACCGGTTCACCACCAAAGTGGATCAGGCGGTGGATTTTCGCAAGCACAGAGGCCGCGAGTTTGAAGTCGTCGAAGCAGATAAAGAGGGTAAGCGCATCATCGCGGGCCGCTTCTTCCGTCTGCACGACGTGCCTAAGGGCGCACGTTGTTTCTGCATCGCCGCCGTCGGCGTGGACGCGCGCCTGGACCATCCCGACGTAAAGAAGTTCCTCGAGTCGCTCGACTTTTTGGATGGCCCAGTCCACATCGCCCGCAAGAAGAACCTGCGCATCCAGCCGGACAACGAGAAGCCGCACCACGTCCTATCCGGAACGTCGGCCGCCCGGGCCGTGGCGTTCTCGCAAGACGGCAAGCTCCTGATGGTTGGTTGGTGGGACGGCTCGATCAAGATTTTCCACACCGACCAATTCGCGGACAAGTTGTCCTTTCCACCCGACAAAGAGAAACACATCGCCGGCGCGACGTTGTCCCCTGATGGCAAAACGATCGCGAAAGTCTATCAGCGTGAAACGATTGATCTCTTGGACGTCGAGAGCGGCAAGGTCGAAACTTTGACCGACGACACCATGGTCTTCAAATTCGTCGGTTTTCGGCGCGTTCGTTTCTCGCCCGACGGCAAATGGCTGGTGTCGTCCGCCCAGCCCGGGGCGCGCATCTGGGACCTCGGCGCCAAGAAGCCTGGCGAGCTTTTCCTGTTCGACATTCAAGCGATCGCGATTTCGCCGGACAGCAAGCAGCTCGCGCTGGGCCGCGACCTGGCCAACCGTCTCGTCCTCGTGGAATTGCCAACCGGAAAAGCCAGCGCCGATCTCTATGGCGTCGAGGGAGATACGTTTGCCATCTCCGGGCCCGGCCCCGGATCGCTCGCCGTTTCGCCCGACGGCAAACGGCTAATCGCCGGCTGGAGCGGATTGCGCTTGCGCATTTGGAATCTTGAGGACAAGAAACAGCTCGCGCCCTTGAAACTTCAATCACCGGATAGCTTGCTCGGTCCCATCGCTTATTCCGGCGAAGTGCTTGCCGTGTCCATGGGCAGCGGCTACGTGCAATTGTGGAACCTGGAAAAACAGAAACGGTTGGCGACAGTGCGCGCCGGCAAGGAATTCGGTACGCTCTGGGATCTCGCTCTCAGCCCCGACGCGAAATGGTTGGCGGTCACGCGCGGCAATGATGTCAACGTGTGGCAATTGGATCGGTTGGTGTTGGAGAAGTGAGCATCGGTGGTTCGTTGCGCGGGGTTGCAACGAATCCCATTCAACGGACATGTCGAATGAGCGCCAATACCAGCACCGGTGCAGCCATGGCCAGAGCGAGGATCATGGGAATTCGCATCGAAGCGCGTGCGGTGTGGTTGCGGGCATAGTGCACCAACCAAGTTTGTAAGGTCAGGGCACTAACGGCCGCCAGTGCGAGCAAGGCGCCGATGGCCAGCCCGGGAATGCCGCGGACGACTTCCAGATCAAAGAGCACGCCGAACAAGAGCGGCAACAGGGGACCATAGCACGCGCCGACGAACCAAACTCCGTAAAAGCCGCTGCTCGCGCCGTACGCGCCCACCAGATTGCCGAGAATCATGAACGAGGTTACCAACAGCGTCAGGATCATCCACGCTTCATAACCCGGCCCGACGATCCAGCCGACCACGATCCGCATCGCGAAAAATCCGAGCCAGAACAAAACCACCAAGCGGCCCATCCAGTTGGGACAATGGCCTGTTTCTACCAGATAGGGTCGTGGCCAAACCTGGAGCGAGCGCTCCAACGGGAAATACAAGAAGGTCACCAGCACTAGAATCCAGAGCCGGGGATCGGCAAAGGACTCTTGCAATGGGGCTGCGGGCGCGGTGCTCGGAAATTCAGACTTCGGAGTGAGGATAAGAAACAATGCGGGCAAAAGACAAGATAAGCCCGCCCAGAGCAACACATTGCGAAAGCCAAAGCGGTCGCCGAGCCATGACAACAAGTGCGGAGTAATGAGGGCGGCGACGCCGAGCACAAAGAAACCTAGCCCGAAAGCGAAACCGGACGACGTGCCCGCGCCGAGAGCGAGTGCGTGCGGCATGAGCGCGACGGCAGCGGTCAGCGTGCAAGCGCAGGCAAACGCGAGTCCCAGCAAGCCCCAGAGCAAGGAAGCGTAGCTGCGGCACATACCGAGCCAAGAAACGCCCAGCGCCTGACCGAGACAGCCGACGAAAAGCGCTTCGTTCAGGCCCCAATGATCGACCAGCCATCCCGCCAGGGGGAGGAAGGGGATCGAGAAAAGCGCGAACCAAAGCGGCAGTCGCGCTGCGCGCTCTTCGGTGAGGCCGAGCTTTGCTTTTACGAAGGAATGGACGGGACGAAAAAAGGCGGGTAGAAAGCCGGCGACGACACAGCTGACGAGGCACGTTGCAACCAGCATGGGAGAGGGCATGGAGCATCTCGCCAAACCATGGGGCGGAATCCAACCGGCTCCCAAGCCGCAGCTGGTTCCCTCTCCTTATTCGCCTTTGGCGACGGAGAGATTTTGCGTTATCGCCGTCTCATTTCCTAATGCGTGAGAGAGCTCGTGAGAGCACTATCATTCTATCGAGGATTTTTGCGGCAGCACCCTTGGTGCCGCCGGGCGGATTGGTATAAAGAAAGGAAGAAGCCCAAACGCTGCTAGTCCTCCAGCGAGAAGGTTTGAACCTTCCTGCGGGGATTTTGTCTATTTAGAAAGCACCTCGTGGCCCGGATATTTCCCTCGACCAACATGAGGAATGGCCCAAAGCCGGAGTATCGCCACGAATGAGCGCAACCAGTGCGGGAAAAACGGCTTGCAACGGTTATGCCGTTTTTCTATACTTTCTATTTCGCACGCGGGCGGGCTAGCGTAGCTCAACGGTAGAGCTCCGGTTTTGTAAACCGGAGGTTGTGGGTTCAACTCCCACCGCTAGCTCCATTGCCGGACGGGCAGGTGGCCGAGCGGCCAATGGCATCAGACTGTAAATCTGACGGACTTAGTCCTACGGGGGTTCAAATCCCTCCCTGCCCATTAGGAGGGATCAGGGGCAAGAGTCAGGCGTCAGCGGCCGGCGCGCATACTCTGACTGCTGTTTGCCTGATTGCTGACCCCTGGATGCGCGGGTGTAGCTCAACTGGCAGAGCTCCAGCCTTCCAAGCTGGTTGTTGTGGGTTCGAATCCCATCGCCCGCTTAAACCGTTTCGTGGTGGTTTTCGAATTTGGATCGAGCATTGCGGTCGTTGATTTTTGGAGTCGATGGGAGCGCGAGCAAGGCCATCAAGAACCCGCAATTAAGAATCGCGGCCGCTGCTGTAGCTCAGCCGGTAGAGCGCGTCCTTGGTAAGGACGAGGTCCTGGGTTCAAATCCCAGCAGCAGCTTTGTTGGTGAACTTCCTGTTTATTCCACACCGGACCAGCCAGTAGGACGGATTTGCAATCCGACCCACAACCAGCTGGCGTATTTGCATTTGCGGAGGAACGATGGCTAAGGACGTCTTCACGCGGAACAAACCGCACGTCAACGTGGGCACCATCGGGCACATCGACCACGGCAAGACCACTTTGACCGCGGCGATTCTGGCCCGGCAGGCTTACAGAAACAAGCTCGATAAGTTCAAGGGCTATGCCGAAATCGCCAAGGGCGGCATCGTCCGTGACGAGAACAAGACCGTCACCATCGCGGTTTCGCACGTTGAGTACGAGACCCCGACCCGCCACTACGCCCACATCGATTGCCCCGGCCA
>JAKEHV010000380.1 GCA_022614915.1 Gemmataceae bacterium
GACATGAGCGTGAGCTTCGATTGATGATCGCCGGCGACCGGGATGCAGGTGGGATGGATTTGCGTGTAGCAAGGATTGGCAAAGGCGGCGCCTTTCTTGTAAGCGCGATAGGTGGCGGTGACATTGCAGCCCGCGGCATTGGTGGACAGGTAGTAGGCGTTGGCATAGCCGCCGGTGCACAAGAGCACCGCGTCGCCGGAGTGGGATTCAATCTTGCCCGTCTCCAAATCGCGGGTGACGATGCCGCGCGCCCGGCCGCCTGACACAACCAGATCGAGCATTTCGGTGCGCGGATGCATTTTGATGTTGCCGTAACTGATTTGCCGGCTAAGCGCTTGATACGCGCCCAAAAGCAACTGTTGACCCGTCTGTCCGCGGCAATAAAAGGTGCGCGAGACCTGTGCGCCGCCGAAAGAGCGGTTCTCCAACAGGCCGCCGTATTCGCGCGCGAAGGGCACACCCTGGGCCACGCATTGATCGATGATGGCCGTGCTCACATCGGCAAGGCGATGCACGTTGGCTTCGCGGGCGCGGTAATCGCCGCCCTTGATGGTGTCGTAGAAGAGCCGCCAGACGCTGTCGCCGTCGTTTTGATAGTTTTTGGCCGCGTTGATGCCGCCTTGAGCGGCGATGCTGTGCGCCCGCCGCGGGCTGTCCTGATAGCAAAACGCGGCGACGCTATAACCCAATTCGGCCAAAGTCGCCGCCGCCGACGCCCCGGCCAACCCCGTCCCCACGACGAGCACATGGTATTTGCGCTTGTTCGCTGGATTCACGAGCTTGCACTCGGACTTGTAGCGCGTCCATTTGCTTTCCAGAGGCCCGGTTGGGATTTTCGAGTCGAGGTTCATTTCCAGGTGTTAGCTGCCAATGGTCAGAACTCAGAGGTCAGACGTCAGAAGTCAGACCAGAGGTTTCAAGTAACCGGTCCAAACCGCGAGCACGATGGCGCTGTTGCCCAGGCAGACGACAACCGCCACGGCCCATCCCAGTGCGCGAATGGCCGGCTGCCAGCGCGGACTGTTCGCGCCGAAAGTCTGAAAGGTGCTGGCAACGCCGTGGCTTAAGTGAACGAACAGGAAACCTTGGGCCGCCAGATACAGGATCGATACGAGCGGATTGCGAAAGCCGTAAATCATTATCGTGTAAACGTCATTGCGTCCTTCCGCGTCGTGCAGGTCCAGCATGTTTGTGTAGACGCCCGGCGTGATTTCAACGCTCTGCACCCAGCCGAGCGTGAAATGGGCGACGTGAAAGACTACATAGGCCAGAATCGCAAGGCCGGTGATGATCATGGTGCGGCTGGCGACACTTGCCTGAATGGTGGCGTCCGAAACGTAGGGAACCGGGCGTGCGCGGCGCGAGCGCAACTTCAGACGAATCGCCAAGACTATGTGCAGCGCGAAAAGGAAGAGCAACCCGAAGCGCATAATCCACAGCAGCGGCCCCAAGTCTTTTAAGAACTTCGCATAGGAGTTGATCGAGTCGGGGCCGCTGAAGATCTTGAGATTGCCGATCAAGTGCACGATTACGAAAGCGGTCAGCGCGACGCCGGTGAGCGCGACCAATAACTTGCTCCCAACGGTGGTGGAGAAACTAGGCAAGGTCCATGCGAGCAAGCCTTTGCCGGGTGGAAGCGAATTGGGTGTGAGTTGGCGTTTGGTAGGCGCGGTGGAAGGCATGATCTCGTATATCCCGCGGCAAAGCAGTACATTCCCTGTGCCAGGGCGAGCGAGGGGACACGGAGAATGTCTACTCTCTTCTCTTTTCGCAATGCCGTTTTCGTCATTCTAGACTAGGCCGGCAAAACGGCGAGTTTTTCCCAGCGGGCGCGGCATTGACCGGCGCGCGACTTTTGTCTATGCCACGTGCGGCGGCCCTCGTCGGCCTAGCGCTCCGCGCGCAGTTCTCCACGCGGCGGCGCAGGCTTGCGAGTACCCGTTCGAGGTGCGGATGCGTCGGTACGTTTTTTGGCTGCTGTTGGCGAGCGGACTGCCCTGTCTATCGGGATGCCTGCAAACGCCACGCGCGTGGTTCCGGGGCCCCGCAGGCGAAACCGCATCCACCAAGAAAAACCGGCCTCAGCAATCGAACGAGACGACCGGCACGTCGCCGGCCATCGCGGAACGGCGCGTGATTCCACTGCCAATGCCGCCGGGACCGCCGGTCGACATGGCGGTGACGCGCGCTCCCCTCATGCCGGGCGAGGTCAAAGAAACTTCCCACAAGGTGAAACAGGCGCAGCATTTGACAGGCCCGGAGATGGGACCGCCCAAGCTGCTTCCCGAAGAGATCAAAGTCGAGCCCAAACGCGAACCGCTCGTCGACGCGCTGGCCTGCATGCTGGATAACCGCAACGCGGAGGCGCTGCAGCATTTGCAGAAATATGACGCGTCCGCGCAAGAAGTCTATTTGCAGCTCTTGCCGGTGCTAGCGGTGCTGGCGAAGAAGAAGCTCGACCAACTTTCGGCGGCGGAAGTCGCCGTGCTTCACGAGGCGCTCGCGCGCCTAAACGTGACGTTGCGACCGCGCACGAAACTGGTCATCGACAACATGTGCTTTGTCGAAAACATCAAGGAGATGGGCAAGTTCAAGCGCCTGCCGGACAATTACGGATTCATCGCGCCCTCGCCAAATCTAAAGCTGGCGGGGGGCTACTTTCACGTCTACCTCGAGCTCAAGAATTTTTCGAGCATCTTGCGCGACGGCGGCTTTGAAACGCGCTTGAACACATCCGCCGAGATTCGCTCGAAAGACGCCGATCCACAGTCCAAACCGATCTTTGAAGTTTTCTTCCACGACAAGAATAAGCCGGTGCGATTTCTCACCATGCGGCATGAGTTCATCTACCCTCTTTTCTTACCTGTCCCGGTTCTGCCGCCTGGGAACTATGTCTTCACGGTCAAGATCGCCGACGAAACAATCCCGGACAATCGCCGCGTGGCCAGCAAATCGCTTGATTTCCGCATCGTCTCCGCGTCGCACAAGATAAGCTATTAGCCGGACATTTCTATTGCGTCCCATAAAACATCTTTTCGCAAACAAGAGCTACCTTATAAGGAGCGGTTGGATGTCCGAGACCAAAGCAACCAATATTACCTGGCACGAAGGGCATGTCACGCGCGAGGAACGGGGCCCAATCTTGAAGCAGCAGGGCGCGACCTTGTGGTTCACCGGCTTGTCCGGATCCGGCAAGAGCACTTTCGCATTTACCCTCGAGCACGCTCTCGTGCAACGCGGCCATCTGGCCTACGTGCTGGACGGCGACAACATCCGCCACGGCCTCAACAAGAATCTCGGCTTCTCCGCCGCCGACCGCGAGGAAAACATCCGCCGCATCGGCGAAGTGGCCAAGCTGTTCGCCGACTGCGGCGTCGTGACCATGACCAGCTTCATCAGCCCGTATCGCAAAGACCGGGACAACGTGCGTGCCTTGCATCAGGAAGCCAAGTTGCCGTTCCTCGAGATCTACGTGAACACACCCATCGCCACTTGCGAGACACGCGACCCGAAAGGTCTCTACAAAAAAGCCCGCGCGGGACAGTTGAAGAACTTCACGGGCGTCGACGACCCTTACGAAGAACCGCACAGCCCCGAATTGACCATCGACGCCACCAACACGAGCCCGCAAGACGCGGCTGTGCTGCTTTTGAAACACCTGATGCAACGCGGGATCATTAAGGAGTGAGATTCGCGTACCTAAGGTGTGTCGCGCCGGCGCGGAACTCCAATTGCAACGGCTCTTGCGTTGGCAATCTCCGCCTACTCGAATTTCCTCACCCGTAGCGCAAGTCCGCACCTTTTTGTCTACTTCCCCCAATCGGTGCATTCCTACGCCAAACCGCCAAAAACCCTCATTTTCCCAGTAGTCCGGAAGCGAGTTGCGTTGACACTTTCGCCCCCTCAACGTAGACTTGGCCGGACTTGAGCGAAGATTTTACAAAACGCGGCGACCGCCAAGCCAGGACGGCACTACAAGCCTCACAATCGTTGTTTTTGGAACAATCCGAGCAACCCATGGCCTACCTTGACCTGAGTTGGAAAAC
>JAKEHV010000381.1 GCA_022614915.1 Gemmataceae bacterium
ATCGTCGTTCCAGCAAATGGCTCGCCGCACTTGCACGTGGTTCTTGTCGATGCGGGCGGCAGTATGGTGCGTCGCGGAGATGCCGCCGGCCACCCATTTATCCAGTTTTCCCTCGGCACGCAGCTTGTCCGCGATGGCGCGCACGCTGGCCCGCGCTTGACCCTCCAATTGCATCACGTTCAGCTCCGAGACGCCGCCCTTGGTCCACAGATCGGTGGGCAAGCGCACTTGGGTGACTTTGTTGCCGTCGGTGTCGAAGGCCAGGCATTTGACGCCGCTCGTGCTGAAGTCCCAACCGGTGATAATGCTGCCGGGGGCGACATGGCGCAGGGGCATGGGGCAAGCCTTTCCGCTGTTTTTTCTAAGATAAGCGCGGGAATTGTGATTATACTTTCCTTCTGCACCAAGAGAATCAACAAGATTCAAACATTGTCTCATGGCCGCTTCCTTGCTCGACAATGCTCTGGCCCGCTGGCGCAACAACCTCATAGACCTGACGCGCCGTAACCCGTTGCTCGGCCTCAAGGCAGGCCGCAGCTCGTACCTCGACATCACGGCCCCCGACGCCACAAAGGTGTTCGATCACCTTGCCAATCACAACAAGCCGTGGAGCTTTTGGCTGCCGCCCCAGGCCTCGAGCCCGACGCGCAAGCAAGGGAACGACAGCGCCAATGCGCCGAGCGAACAAAGCACCGATCACACCAACCCGACGCGTGAGCGAGGGAACCAACCGAGCCCGACGCGCGAGCAAGGGACGGACCACACTAGCCCGACGCGCGAGCAAGGGAACCAACCGAGCCCGACGCGCGAGCGAGGGCCAGAACCTGTCGAGAAAACAGGACCGGTTGAAAACCTGTCCAACGAGAAAAAGCGGCCGCCCAAAGCGAGCGAACTGGTCACCGGCGAACAGGATCGCCAGCGTTTGATCGACATTCTGACCAACCTCTATCGCCGGGCACTGACGGATTTTCGCGAACGCGGCCTGCACATTCTTCATTTCGCAGCCGGCGTGCTGGAATGGCGCGACCCGGACGATCAGCCCATGCGTTCGCCGCTCGTGCTTTTGCCCGTCGAGCTGCGCCGACAATCGCTGCAGGAGCCGTTCATCCTGGCGCCGTCCGAAGATGATCCCTACGTCAATCCGGCGCTGCAAGTGCGCCTGAAACTGGATTTCGATTTTCGCCTGCCGCCAGCGCCGGAGGATTGGGAAGAAGACGCGCTTGCCAAGTATTGGGCCCAAGTCGAAGAGCTCATTCGCGGCCTGCCCGGCTGGAAGGTGGACCGGGTTGGGCTGTTGTCGCTGTTCGCTTTTTTCAAAGGAGTGATTTACCAAGATCTTGATGAGAACGCGGAACGGGTCAAGGCCTGTGCCGGAGTCCAACGTTTGGCGGGCATGCCCGCGACATTGACCAAAGCGAATCTACCTTTGGAGCGCGACCTCGACGACCGCCAAAACCTGGACCAAACCTTCCACATCCTCGACGCCGACGGCAGCCAGCACCTGGCCTTGGAGGCGGCCCGGCAAGGCGAGAGCTTCGTTCTCATTGGTCCGCCCGGCACCGGCAAGAGCCAGACCATCGCGAACCTCATCGCCGATCACATCGCCCGCGGCAAGAAAGTCCTTTTCGTCAGCGAAAAGATGGCTGCTCTGGAAGTCGTCTATCAGCGACTGCGCAAAGTCGGCCTGGGCGATTTCTGTTTGGAGCTGCACAGCCATAAGGCAAACAAGCGGGAAGTGGTCACAGAATTGGCTCGCTGCTTTCAAGAGAAGAACAAGCTGGGCCCCAGCTCATGGACAGCGGACCAATTGGAAAGTCTCAAGCATCGCCGCGACCAGTTGAACCGCTACCTGCGTGCCCTTCATGCCGTGCGCGAGCCGATGCGCCGATCCGCCTGGGACGTTCTGGCCGAATTGCCGCGCTGGCAGAGCGTGCAGGCGTTGCCGCTGGGCCTTGCTCCGTCCGCGCAAGCGCCGGCCTCTGCGGCAGATGTTCCCTCGCTCGCGCATCGGGCTAGTGTTCCGACAAAAACGGACCATGCGCCGACCATTCTCGAAATCACCGCAGCACAATTCGACGATTTGAAACAAATGCTGCATCGCTTGCAGCAGCTCTGGCATATCCGCGAGGACGCAAACTATTCCTGGCGCGGCTTCAAGGCCGAGCGTTACAACTTGCAACTGCGCGATGAAGTCGTTTCGCTCATCGACAAGATTCGTGCCCGCCTCGACAAGGTGAAGTCCGCGGCCGGAAACTACGCGGGAAAGTTGGGCGTGCACGCCCCGGCGCTATGGCTCCTAAAAGTCGGTGAACTCTTGGACGCAAGGCCGACCGCCTTGCCGGCAGCCTGGCTCAACGAGACGAGCCTCGATGGCCTGTCGGCGGACTTGGAGAAATGCGCGGAGCAATATCAACGGCTCGGTCGGGCGCGGGCGCCCTTGTCCGCGCGCTATGGCCAAGCGCTTTGGTCAATGCTGGAGGGCAGCCCCCTCACCCCCAACCCCTCTCCCCCCCAGGGGCGAGGGGCGATTTCGGCGAAAGTTGCCGACGCCTGGAAAAACGCCGCCCAGTGGCTCAATCCAGGCGACGACAAAGGCGCGGCCCTGCTTGCGGCCCAGCAAAAGCTGCGCGGCTGGGCGGCGGAGACGATCAAAAAGCTGCCGACCTGGAGCGCCGACTTGCGCGTGTTGGAAAAATGGCTGGCCGTAGCCATCCCCAATGGCACCGGCGCGGCAACACTAGCCCGACGCGCTAGCGAGGGAGGTGACGCGCGGCTCGATCCTTCTCCGCATCATGTCAAGCAGTATTTACGTTTGGCGCACCTGTGCATGACCGATCACCAGCCGGAGCGCGAATGGGTGAACGGCGCCCCCGCGCTGAAGGAGGCGCAAGACTTGATCGCGCTGGCCAGGCCGGCTTTCGCGAGTTACCACGAGCGCCGCAAACGCTTGCTGCAATCCTACACCGACGAGTTCTTCGAATTGGAATTGGAGCGAATCGCCCAAGGTTATGCGGGTCCGTATCAGAGCTGGTTTCGCATGTTTAATGGGGCCTATCGCCGTGACAAACGCGCTCTCAAGCGCCGCTGCCGGACCGAATGGTTGCCCGATGGTGTCGCGGAAGACGTGGCCTTGGGCGCGGCGCTCTTGAAGGAAAAGGCCCGCTTCGAATCGGAACAGCCCAAGCGCCGCGCGATTCTGGGTCGGTACGAGCGCGGCCTGGATACCGATTGGGACAAAGCCGACAAGGCGACGAAGACCGCGATCGAAGCAATTCAAATCGCCAAGGAGCTTGGCTCTCTTGAGTTGCCGGCGCGCCTTCTGGACGCGCTCAGCGCGACGGCCGCGCCGCAGGACAAAATCCGTGCTGCCGTCAAACGCCTCGACGAGTCCTTCGCGGCCTGGCACCGTCTCACTTTGGATTTGAAGAATGTGCTGCCCATGGACCAGGTTCCGGGCGTGGCCGAACCTTTGGACGAAAGCGCGCTGTCCGCACTCGTGCAGTTCGCGAAAGAGCTGCAGAACTCGCTGAATGCTTTCGGTGCGCTGACGGATGCGCTCTTGGGTCAAGCGCCGACGCCGCCGTCGGATGTCGCCACGCTCGTTGCCGACCTCAAGCAAGCCGAGGAGCTGCGCGCATTCGAAGCCACGCAGGAAACCGAGGCCGCACAGTGGAGCCAGCGCTTGGGGCCGGGATTTCAACGATTGGCGACCGATTGGAATGCGCTCCGGAAAACGCTAACTTGGGTGCGCAAACTCCGCGGCGCTTTCGACGAAATCAACATGCGTCTGCCAGGCGGTTTCGTCGAACTTATGGCAGCGCCGCCGTCCGTCAAGGATCTAAGACAGGCCCAGGAACAGTACGAGCAAGTGCTGCATCAATTCGAGAACCGCTTCGATGCGCCGGGCCCGCGTCTGGACGGCCAACCTCTGGGGCAACTGGCGCTCGAACAGGCGGAGAAGCACTGGATACGCTTGCGCGATAAGGCCGGCGAATTGGCGGACTGGGTCGATTATCGCCATTTGCCCGATCGGTTCGGGCATCTGGGTCTCTCCGACTTCTGGGAGCGCATGCAGCAAAACCCGCCGCCGCGCGAACAGGTCGTGAACGTTTTCTTGAAGTCGTTCTGGTCGGCGTGGGTGGAAGCCATATTTGAAAAAGACCCGGCTCTGGGCGGTTTTCGCCGGGCGGTCCACGAGCGCGTGCTTGCAGAGTTTCGCACACTCGACCGCCAGTTCATCGACGCCAGTGCCGGACGCGTGGAGACACTAACCCGACGCGTGAGCGAGGGCGTGCCGGAAAAGGCCCACGCGGAAACACTAGCCCGACGCGCGAGCGAGGGTGGCCTAATCGAGGGCGGCCTCGACGACGAAGTGACCCAGCTCATGAAGGAGGCCCATAAGAAAACCAAGCACTGGCCGCTCCGGCGCTTGTTCGATGCCATGCCGCGCCTGTTGTCGCGCATCAAGCCGTGCCTGCTCATGAGCCCGCTGTCGGTGAGCCAATTCCTGCCGGCCGACGCCGCCAAGCTGCACTTTGA
>JAKEHV010000382.1 GCA_022614915.1 Gemmataceae bacterium
AGAACAACAGCGCGGCCAGCACCAAACACGCAATGCCAAGAATGACGATTTGCCACCGCTCCATGTGCCGCAGCGGCGGTTGATTCGGCGGGATTTCGGTTGCCATGGACGAGCCCCCAGCGCGCTGGCTCGCAGGTCAATCTACCACAGGTGACATATTTCAACAACAAACTACTTCAATTCCTTCTCTGTGTCCTCTGTGTCTCTGTGGTTAGTCATTTCGCCTCACCGCGCCGTCTCCTTCATCAGCTTCTCCAAATGTTGCTTCCACACCGACGCCTTGGTGTGCGTGCCATGGCCGATCGTGTCCGCGCTGTGCGGAATCAGGATCGCCCGGCCGTTGGGCACGCGCTTGATCTCTTTCTCCAAAATGCCGAGCTCCGGCGGGTTGATGAGATCGTCGGCGAAATTGATCGCCAGGAGCGGGGCGCGGATTTTTTCCAGGCCCGGTCCCGGATCGTAGTCGTGCGAGGCTTCGATCGCGTACAAGAGATTGTTCGCGTCCAAGCGGGCCAGGCTCGCCTTGACGCTTTTCTCAAACACTTTGTCCGCGGCATCGAACGTCGGCGCCGACTTTTGCCGCAGCACGGCGTTGCTGCCCATGAGGAACATCATCTGGGCCGCGGTCTTTAGGCCGCGCGGCTGCGTTTTATACTCGCCGTCTTGCCATTCCGGGTCGGTGCGGATGGAGTCGCTCAGCAGTTTCCGCCACATGCGATTGCGGCCGGAAATCTGCGTCGGCAAACTGGCGATCGGCATGAGCGCGTCCATGAAATCGGGATATTTTTGCCCCCACAGCCACGTGTGCATGCCGCCCATCGACGTGCCGATAACGAGGCGCAGATGATTTACCTTGAGCCCGTCGGTAAGGAGCCGATGTTGGGCTTCGATCATGTCGTGGTAGCCGTACTTGGGGAACTTGGCGCGCAGGCCATCGGAAGGTTTCGACGATTTGCCATGACCGAGATTGTCGGGAATGATGAGGTAATAGCGCTCGGCGTCGAGCGGCTGACCCTTGCCAAAAAGTTCGCCGGCGAAAATGCCGCCCTTGCTGCCGCGCGGCACGAAGCCTTCGCCGCTGCCGCCAGTGCCATGCAGGATCAAGACGGCATTGCGAACGACGCCCTTCTCGTCGCGCTCGGGTTTGCCGAGCGTGCGGTAGTGGATGCGGACCTCGGGCAGCGAGTCGCCGGTGGCGAAGCGAAAGTCGCGCAGATCGAAGTCGCCGGAGACGGGTTCGGGAAAACCGCCGGCGTGGACGGGAGCGAGAACGACGAAAACAAGCAGCGTCGACCGGAGAAAGATTCGCATGATGGCGTCCTTGTTGCTTTAGCGGATTGGATCAAAGGCACGTTATAACACTAGCCCGACGCGCGAGCGAGGGTTTTAACAGCAAAAGCATTGCCAAACCAACAAGCTGATTCACCGGACTGTCAAAGCCCGAACCAAGGAACCACATTCACGCCGCTGCGTTTGTAATGACGCGTTCCGCCGTAGACGAGCGCGGCATCCTTGGCGGATGCGCCCGCCAAGCCGCGCCAGAAGTGGAGATTGTCGAAAGCGTCCTCCGCCACGGTTTGGCCGGACTTGATCTCGATAGGCAATAACCCGTCGCTCAGTTCCACCAGCACGTCGACTTCATGCCCCTGCGAATCGCGCCAAAAAAAGAGACGCGGCTGTTCGCCCCGGTGCGTGAAGCCTTTCGCCAATTCGCTCACCACGAAGCTCTCGAAGATAGCGCCGCGGCTGGCATGCGCCGGCAAGTCGGCAGGCGCACGAATTTGCAGCAAATAGCAAAGTAGACCGGGGTCGAGGAAATGCAACTTGGGGCTCTTGATCATGCGCTTGCCGAAATTGCGGTGATAGGGGCGCAAGAGCAACACGAGGAAACTTGCCTCCAGAACGGAGAGCCAGCGCTGCGCCGTCATGTGCGCGATGCCGCAATCGGACGCTAATCCGGACAGGTTGAGAATTTGGCCCGATCGGCCCGCGCACAGCCGCAGGAAACGGTGAAAAGACTCGAGATCGCCCACGGCGAGCATTTGGCGGACATCGCGCTCCACGTAGGTTTGCACGTAGTTCGCAAGCCAGTCGTGCGGCGGCAGCTTTTTGTCGTGGATGCGCGGGTAAAAGCCGGAAAAGAGCGTGGTCCAAAGATCAGCGCTCGGCGTTGACAGCCGCCGGGGCAGCGCGCCGGCGAGCCGCTCGGGCGGCCGCGGCGGCCGGCGACCCAACTCGGCAAGCGAGAAGGGCAATAGATGCAGGATGGCGCAACGACCCGCAAGCGATTGCGCCACCCGCTCCATGAGGAGGAAATTCTGAGACCCCGTCAGGATGAACTGTCCCGGACGGTTTTTCTCGTCCACGATCGTTTGGATGTAGGAGAACAAATCGGGAGTGCGCTGCACTTCGTCGAGCACTACTGGCTTCTTGAACTGGGCCAGGAAGCCGCGCGGGTCTTCCAAGGCGAAGGCGCGGTCATCGGGCGCTTCCAGCGACACATAGGCATAGCGCCCAAACACGCTGCGCACGAGCGTGGTCTTTCCCGACTGCCGCGGACCCGTGACGGTGACGGCCGGATATCGTGCCGCCGCTTTGCGCAAGACCGGAGCCAAGGCGCGTGGGATCATGCTTTGCAATTTTAACTTTCAATGTTCAAATTGCAAGCACGCGGCAACCGGTGTGGAGGAATAGGCGCGCTCCGCGTGCCGTCTGTCACGGCACACGGAGTGTGCCTACAAACTTAACTAGCGCCTCACGGACACTGGATTCGTCGAAACCTGTTCGTTCAAGATTTTCTCAAACACGTTTTGATAAACCCGTTCGATGGGCGGAAGCGGGGCCACACTCAGCAAAACGTGCACTCTGTCCGCGGCGTTTAGGTGCCGGTAGCCGTCGAGGATTTGGCCGAGCTCTTCCGCCGACCAATCGTCGCGGTCGGGCAAGTTATTCTGCGGCACTTGTTGATGCCGCTGAACGAGACGCTCGCGGTGCGCCTTGCTGAAAAAGGCACGCAACTCTGCCGGCGAAGACTGTTTTTCGAGTTGGGCGAGGTTCCAGGTTTCGTTGGCCCAGCGCGCCTCGCGCAGAAAGGTCGCGGCATTGACCGGGCCGGCGATGA
>JAKEHV010000383.1 GCA_022614915.1 Gemmataceae bacterium
GCGGTTTCCGGGCGCATGATGCGCGGGTCAGGCAGTTGGCCGGCGCGCAGTTTTTCGCGCAGCTCGCGGCCGCTGATCGATACCGTGTGGAATCCCTTCGGCGCGTATTCATCGACCAGGCCGACACGGCCGAGTTCCTCGTAAAACGCCGCGAAGCCGACTTTCACCGGCTTGATCAAGAGTTCGCCCTTGAGCTCGTCGAATTTGCGCTGGGCGGCCAGGCCGTCCCAGATGTCCTTGCCGTCGTCGTAGGGGGCGTCGGCGTGCTTGCGGCCAATGATGATGTCGGTGAAGCCGAAGTTTTGCCGATAGATGCCGTGCATGACGGCTTCCTTCGGCCCGCCGTAAAACATCTTGATGTCAAGGCCGAGAAGGATGAGGTTGTCGTAGAAGCTGCGGCCGGCTTTCTTCCAGAGGTCGAGATCGAGGTCGCCGTCGCCCAGGGCTTTGTTGTCGATCAAGGCGCGATAGGTGCGCATGCGCGTCGGGGCGTCCACGTCGTCGCCCTTGGTCTCGCCGATGAGCGGATTGAGGACAGCGCCGGCGAAAAGGCCTTCGCGCGTGAGGCGTTCCACGCCGGCGACGAGGGCGAACTCGTGAGCGCGGTGCAAGGCGTTGCGGGTTTGGAAAGCGACCACGCGCTTCCAGCCGCGCTTGTTGAACAATGCCCGGCTTTCGCGCGGCGTGAGCACGAATGGGCCGTATTCGGGGTGTTTGGGCTGCGGTAGCACGCGCACCTCGCCCCCCAGGAGCATATCGCGCTCATCCTTCATGACCATGTGGCCGCCGGGATGATCGGTGCGCTCAGTGCCGTATACGCTCTTGAGATACTTCGCTTTGTCCCACGCAAAGACGTCGTTGATTTTCAGAGTGCCGACGACTTCGTTCTTGCTGTTAACGAGCGCCACGGTTTCGCCCGGCTTCAAGCTCGTGGCTTGAGACTTGTCGATGGGGAAGCTAATGGGAATGGCCCAGGCGTATTTCTTGCCGTTATGGACAATGACCTCTTCATCGAGCACGCGGTCGAACGCGGCCTTGTCCATCGGCCCGGTCAACGGCGACAGTCCGCCGTCGCCGAATCGGTACAAGCTGGACAAATCAGCGTCACTGACGGGCACTTTTTTCAAACTCGCCACTTGTTTGGAGAATGCAGCGATTTCCGCCGCTGGGACGGTTCGATCGACGGGTTCGGTTAGTCCGCCATGCGGCGGGATGAGGTCAGGCATGAAAGAACTCCTTTTCAAACTCTAGGACTTACTTGTTTGTGAGTGCTGCGGCCTCCAGCACCGCCCGCACTATCTTGTCGTACCCTGTGCAGCGGCACAGATTGCCCGCGAGGAAGTGGCGCACCTGGTGCTCGGTGGGCTTTGGGTTTTGATCGAGCATCGCTTTGGCGGCGACGATGAACCCTGGCGTACAGATGCCGCACTGCAGCGCCGCGCCTTCTAGAAAAGTTTGCTGCAAGGGGTGCAGCCCCTGCGGCGTAGCAATGCCTTCTATGGTCTGGACTTTGCAGCCTTGCGCCTCGGCGCCCATCACCAGGCACGAGTTGACGAGCCGGCCGTCCAGAAGCACATTGCAGGCGCCGCAGTTGCCGTTGTTGCAGCCCTCCTTGGCGCCGGTCAGCATGAGCACGTCGCGCAAGACTTCGAGCAAGCTCTGCCGCGGCTCGCACAGGAACTCGGTTTCTTTGCCGTTGATCGATGTCGTTACGTGAATCTTCTTGCTCATAAATCACAAAATCCAAAAAACAAATCTCAAACAAATGCCAAATTCAAAGACACAATTCCAAAACCAATCCGCTTACTCGCTCTTGACAAGTATCGCAGACAAGATCTTCAGCAACTCGGTGCATTCCTGAATCAAGTCTATCCGTTCCTGTTCCACTGATTCCTCCGCGCCGCAATCGACCAATCTGAGCCAATATCGGCTTTCCTTCGACTCTTTGCGGGAAATCTTGATTCGCATGCGGAAGTCTTTTTTGCTGAGCGCTTCGTTGGCTTCAATGTAGTTAGCGCCGACCGAACCGGAAGCATTAACTAATTGCCGGCAATCTTCGACGTTCGCCAATGTGCGCGGCAATCTCTTGATAAAGGCGCGAACGCGCTTCGCGAAGAAGAACGTCCGGTCTTCAAGATCGTAGCGCTTCGTGGGCTCTGCCGGAAGCGACGGGTTTTGGTCCATTTCTTCTTTGGGTTTTGATTTTGTTTGTGTTTTGTTTTTTGTGTTTTGGTGCTTATCCCGCGCGGGCGCGTTGGATGGCTATTGTCAGTGCGCGTTTGACAAGGATCCCGACCAAGTGTTTCCGATACTCCGCCGTGCCGCGCATGTCCGAAATGGGTTTCGCAGCGGCTTGAGCTAATGACGCTGCCTTGTCGATAAGCGCATCACCCAGAGCGCCATCAACAAGGGCCGCGCCGGCCTCCTGCACGAGGAGCGGCGTTGGCGCGACGGCGGCCAACGCAACACGTGCAGCGATGCATTTCTCCTTCTTCTCGTCGAGAACGACTGAAACACCCGCGCCGGCGACGGCGATGTCCATCTCGTTGCGCGGAATAAAGCGCAGATATGCCGCCCCGGAGCGCGGCTTGGGCGGCGGCAGTTTGAGTTGCACCAGCATTTCGCCGCGGCCGAGTACGGTCTTGCCTGGCGCGGTGCAAAACTTTTCGACCGGCACTTCGCGCATGCCGCCAGCGCCGACGATGACGCAGATCGCTTCCAGGGCGATGAGCGGCGGGATCGTGTCCCCTGCAGGCGAGGCGTTGCACAGGTTGCCGCCCAGACTGGCCCGGCTCTGAATCTGGATGCCGCCAATGAGGGCCGCTGCGTCGATAAGGCCCGGATACGCCTTGGCAATCTCTTTGTGTTCGTAGATGCGGTAACACGGCACCGCCGCGCCGATGGTCAGGCCCTTGCCGGGGTCGTAGTTGAGTGCGTTGACTTGCGGAATGTGCTTGATGTCCACGAGCACGTCGATGTCGCGGCGATGCTCGCGCACCTGGACGATGATGTCGGTGCCGCCGGCGAGACAGCGGGCCTTGTCGCCCTTTTCTTGGAGAATGGCGCAGGCTTCGGCGATGGTCTTCGGGGCGGCGTAGTCGATGTCTTTCATGCGGGTTTTGTCCAATCGCTAGCGGGTCCAATCGTCAAGCAACTTGCACGGTCTTGACTAATCCCTGAGCTTGAACGATACGTACTTGGTCTCCAAATACGCCTCCAGCCCTTCGTGTGCCAGCTCGCGGCCCAGCCCGCTTTCCTTCATGCCGCCGAACGGGCATTGCGGCGTCGCGGGCACTGGATCGTTCACGCCGATGATGCCTGCCTCCAACCCTTCGGCCATCTTCCACGCCACCGTGAGGTCGTTCGTGAAAACATAGGCGGCCAGGCCATAGCGCGTGTTGTTGGCGGCCGCGATGACGTCGTCGAGCTTGCTGAAATCCAATAGCGGCATGACCGGGGCGAACGGCTCCTCCGTCATGATCTTCGCGTCCATGTTGAGATTGGTGAGCACGGTCGGCTCGAAAAAGTAGCCCTTCTCAAACTTCTCATAGCGCTTGCCGCCGGTGAGAATCTTCGCCCCAGTTTTCTTCGCGTCTTCGACCAAACCAATGGTGTTCTCCATGGCTCGCTTCTCGAACATGGGCCCGATCTCGACGCCCGCGTCCAGGCCGTTGCCGAGCTTCAAATTCTTTGCGAACTCGACGGTCGCCTCGGTGAACTTCTTTTGCACGTCTCTGTGCACGTAAAAGCGGCTGGGCGCGATGCACACCTGGCCGTTGTTGCGAAACTTGCCGGTCACCGCGATCTTGGCCCCCACTTCGGGATCGGCGTCCGGAAAGACGATGAACGGGGCATGCCCGCCTAACTCCAAACTCAGGCGCTTCAGCCCGTCCGCCGCGCCGCGCATGAGCTGCTTGCCGACTTCAGTCGAGCCGGTAAAGCTGATCTTGCGGCAAATCGGGTTTTCCAGAAACTCGTCGGCGATCTCCTGTGCCGGACCGGTCACGAGGTTGGCGACTCCCGGCGGCAAACCCGCCTCGATCATGCATTCGAAGACTTGCACTAAGCTGAGCGGAGTCTGGCTGGCGGGCTTGCACACGATGGTGCAACCCGCGGCCAGGGCCGGACAAATCTTGCGCGACTGCAGCGTGATCGGGAAATTCCAAGGGCTGATCGCGCCGACGACGCCGATCGGATGCTTGAGCGTGACGTGTCGTTTACCCGGTTGCGAATTGGGAATGACCTGACCGTAAGCGCGTTTGCCTTCCTCAGCGAACCATTCGAAGGTGTCGGCCGAGTGCAGGATTTCCGCTTTCGACTCGGCGAGCGGCTTGCCCTGTTCCGTGGTTAGCGTGCGGGCGATGGCGTCCACGCGCTCGCGCATTAGCTCCGCAGTTTTCTTCAGCACCTTGGCCCGGTCGTACGGCGTCTGCTTCATCCAGGCGGGCATGGCTTTGGCCGCCGCCGCCAGCGCCCGCCGCGTATCCTTGCGGCTGCCGAAGGCCATCTCGCAGATGACATCCTCAGTGGCGGGGTTGATGACGCCGATGGTCTTGCCGCCTTCGCCCTCGCACCATTTGCCGTCAATGTAGAGCAGCTTGCCCGCTTTGGTCGCCGTCGCAGTGGCCATGGCTGTCCCCTTCAAGATCGTTGCTTGGTCTAGATCGAAGGTCATTGTAACGGCAGCGGTCGCTCAAGCAAGACAACGAAAAATCAGAGCCGCGCCCGCGAGGAAGCGGAAAACGCGCGACCGCTTCCTTACGGGCGCGGCTCTGAAGTCCGTAAGATAGGACCATGCCGATATCCACTGTCTGCGGCTCTTGCGGTCAGGAATACTTACTTAAAGAAGAGCTGGCCGGCGCAACGGTGCGCTGCCGGACTTGCCAGGCGACATTTCGAGTGCCGGAGCTGCGCATTCAGCCGCCGCCTCTGCCCGCGCCAGCCGATGACGACGAAACCACCGTGATCGCGCCCCCGTCCAAGCCGCCTCCAAAACTCCAAGAGCTGACAGATCCCGATGACGACGATACCACCGTCCCGTCGCTTGTCCGCAGCGAGATGGATCCCGTCTTCGACCGCGACCAGTTCCTGTTGCGGCAAAAGCATTTTTCGATTTCCCAGAAGTATTTTGTCTGCGACGAAGACGGCGACAACATCATGTTCGTCGAGCGGCCGGTCTACTTGGGCAAGACGCTCGGCGCTTTGGGTGTGCTGTTGCTCGTCTTTTTCCTCGTCGTCGGCCTGTTCGTCGCGCTCGGCTTCCTGATTGCACGCGGGCTCGGACAGCGCGCCGACAGTGTGGCCGGCATCTTTGCGGCGGTCGGCGTCTTGCCCGCACTTGTCGCCGGCTTGGCGTTCTTCGTTTGGATCATGCCCAAACGCCACATCCGCTTTTACGCAAGCGAGCGCAAACAGCGGGTCCTCCTGGAGATTCGCCAGGACAAAAAAGTGATGCTCCTCAACGCTTGGTACACAGTGCTCGATCCGGACGGCCAAATCATCGGCCGTTTTCGCAAGAACTATCTCTACAACTTCTTTCGCAGGCGGTGGTACGGCTACGGCCCTGAGGGCGACGAGATTCTCGTTGCCATGGAAGATTCGTTGGCGTTGTCTTTGCTGCGCCGTTTCATTGGGCCGCTGTTTGGCGTCTTGCGCACCAATTTCATCCTTCTCAAACCCGACGGTGCTACCTTGCTCGGCACCTTCGACCGCAAATTCACCATCCTCGACCGCTACGTCCTAGACGTAAGCCCCGACCGGAGGCTCTATCTCGACAGGCGCTTGGCCATCGCTTTGGGCGTGCTGCTCGACACGGGTGAGCACCGGTAGGGGTGAAGCGCGGAGAGTGGAGCGCGGAGCGCAAAAAAACGTGCCTGTTCCTGGCGCTGAGGCATTATGATGGTGAGAAAGTTGTTCTTTGAAATTCAGATATCCAACATCCGTACAGCGCCGGGTGGCATGGCACCCTGCACTTCACGGATCTTGGAAATCTGATTATCAACAACAGTTGCCACATGCCCAAAGTCCTAACGAAAACCGTGGAACGCTTGCGGCGGTTGGTGTCGCGCGGCCAGACTGCGTGCCAGACGGACCGGCAACTGCTGGCGCGCTTTGCCAAAACCAGCGACGAGGAAGCATTCGGCGCTCTGGTCCGTCGCCATGGTTCGCTGGTGCTCGGCGTCTGTCGCCGCGTGCTCGGCCACGCCCAAGACGCGGAAGA
>JAKEHV010000384.1 GCA_022614915.1 Gemmataceae bacterium
TACGCGACGCTGGCCGCCTTGGAGGGCGACCAGCAATGCGTGGACGACATGCGCCAGGAGTTTGCAGCACGCCGCGACCTGGTTTGCAAGCGCCTCAACGACTTGCCGCAGATCAAGTGCCCGGTGCCAGACGGCGCGTTTTATGCGTTTTTCAACGTATCGGCGCACTTTGGCCGCACGCTCGGCGGCAAGAAAGTCACCGACTCGACCAGCTTTTGCGCCGCAGCCTTGGAGAGCGCGCACGTCAACCTCGTGCAAGGCTCGGCATTCGGCTGCGAAGGCTATGTGCGTCTGTCGTTCGCCACAAGCCGCGAGCAGATCAACCAGGGCGTGGATCGGTTGGCGGACTTTTTGAAGTGATTCCGATTGCAGAATACAAAACAAGAACACAGAATACATTCGTGGCTGTGTTGCTCCTCAACGAAGATGATGTTCGCCAGCTCCTCACCATGGAGATGGCGCTCGATGCCGTCGAGCAAGCGCTTCGGAAACAAGCGCTCGATGAGGCAGTGAACATGCCGCGCGCGCGTGCGCAGACCGACCACACGGTTTTGCACGTCATGTCCGCGTCGGCCAAAACGCTGGGCTACATGGGCTACAAGGCCTACAGCACGTCGCGCAAGGGCGCCCACTTCCACGTCGGGCTATATGACGGCAAGTCCGGCGCTTTGATTGCCTTGATGCAAGCCGACTATCTGGGTCAAATCCGTACCGGGGCGGCCAGCGGCGTCGCCACGCAATACTTGGCCAGGCCCGAAGCTCAGGAAATCGGACTCTTTGGATCGGGCAAGCAAGCGCGCACGCAGCTTTTGGCCATCTGCAAGGTCCGTAAAATCCGCCACGTCCACGTGTACAGCCCCAACGAGGAGCGTCGCCGCCTATTTGCCATGGACATGGCTCCCCTGTGTGGTTGCGACATCGATCCCGTGCCGCGGCCAGAGCTCGCCGCCCAGGACAAAGACATCATCATCACCGCCACCTCCAGCCGCGAACCCGTCCTGAACGGTAACTGGATTTCCGAAGGCACGCACCTCAACGTCATCGGCTCGAACTTTCTTGGCAAGGCGGAGGTGGACGCCGTCGCCGTGCGCCGTTGCGAGTCGATCATCGTCGATAGCAAGGATCAGGCTCGGCTCGAAGCAGGGGATTTCACCGCGGCCTTGGAAGAAGGCTCCATCCATTGGGCCGATATCCACGAGCTGGGCCAAGTGATCGTCGGCCGTTTCACCGGCCGGGCCCACCCGCAGGATGTGACGATGTTCAAATCGCTCGGCATCGCGCTCGAGGACGTCGCCGTCGCGGCCAAAGTTTACGAAAAGGCCATGGACACCGGCGCGGGCAAAATGATGGAGTGGTAGTCCGGCGCTGCCTGGTTTTGTCGTAGTGGTTACTTTCCTCGCCACACGAGCTTATGCCCCGCCTTTTCGACGTTGCCTGCGGCGTCTTCCGCGTGGGCTTCGATGTGCGCGTCGCCCTGCACTTCCAATGTGACTTCCCACTGCGCGAAGTTGGGCTCCAGCGCCTTGGCTTCTTTGCCGTTGACGAGCACGCGTTTCACTTCCCCGTTGTCCATGGTTGCGCCGCGCACGAGAAGTTTCCGCCCCTCACCCCCAACCCCTCTCCCCCCTGGGGCAAGGGGAGCGATAGCAGAGACACGCGTGATGACCGTTCCCGGCGGCAAATCGTCCACCGGGTCGAGCAGATTTGGAAACTCGACGCCCTTGACCTCGGCCACACGCGAGGCGTCGCCCGTCAGAGGCGGCTTCGTTTTGTAGTCCAGGCCGTCGCTTTGCAGATAGCGCGACTTCACACTAATGACCTTCGCGTGCTGGCCGGGTCCAAAGTAGTCGTGCACATAGACCGGCACGCAGTTGGCCGTCTTGGGTTCGGGCCGCGGCCCGCCGCCCAGGTTGACGATGGCCCGCTTGTTGTTGTCCTTGGGCTCGATCACCTTCAAGTTGCGGATGTGCGTCTCGGCCACGTTCAGCGGATTGTTGTCGCTGATTTGGATCATCGGAACATAGTTGTTGCGCATCGACGCGAAGGTGAGGCCGTCCACCGTGAGCGGGCCGTATTGGATGCTGTCGTCGTCGTGGCCGCGGTTGAACGGTTCGGAGTTTGTGTTGCTGATGGTCAGGTTGCGATAAACGTGGTGGTCGTAGTTGGGATGGTAAACGCCGTAGGCCGCGTTGTGAATGTGCATGTTTTCGACGAGCACGCACGGCGACTGCACGCGAAATGCGTAGTGAATCTCCCAGATTTTCATGTTGCGGATGATGAACGGGTGTTTTCGGTCCGGCCCGAAGCGGTCCACGCCTTCGCCCAGGTTGAAGCCGTAGAGTCCGTCGCAGTGGGCTTCATTGTCGTCGAAGCGAATGAAGGGCAGCGTGCGAATGTCCACGACTTCGCGCTTGCTGTCGGGCAAGAGCACGGGCAGCGTCAGCTTGAACGCGCTGGTTTTGGTCGCTTCGAAGCGGTAGCCGTAGCGGTCGTTTTCGCAGGCGACGTTGCGGGTGAAGGAATTGAGGCTATTGGCCCACCAGTAGCCGGCGCCGTCGTTGGCGTCGAACGGCAAGGCCTGCTTGGGCAGCGGCTTGCCCTTGAACGCCTGGACGGCGAGATTGCGGTCGAGGACGTTGTAGATTTCGGTGCCGTCTTCGAGGAAAAAGCCATGGCCGACGCTTTGGTAGCCGACGCAATCGCGGACGACGAGGAAGTTGGTGCCGTGGATGGTGACCCAGCGATTGTGGCTATCCCAAATGGACGCGCCTTGGACATAGCTGCCGCGCATGGTGTTGCCGCACAGGTGATAGTGGATGCTGTATCGGCCAAGCACGTTTTCCTTGCCCAGATGGCGGAACTCGGCGTAGCTGATCGCGCCTGAGGAGCCGCGATGGTACATGGTGTGGCCGCGAACGCCCTTGGCGTCGGCGGATTCAATGACAACATTGCGGCTCAGGTTGGCGACGGCGGCGCGAAAGTCCCCCACCCCGCTGTGATCGTGGGCGAGCGGCCGGTCCAACGTGATCTTGACGCCGTCGATGGATTGCACGACGCGTTCTTCGGTTTGGACTTCCACGTCGCCGCGGCCGGGCCGGCGTGTGCCGCCGCTGCCTTGGTCGCCCGCGCTGGCGGTGACAATGACTTTGTCGCCGGCCTTCCATCCCGTCACCGGTTCCGACAGAATAGCAGTCCCTTCGCCTTTCTTCGCAATGGCGCCAAGTTTGACCCAAGTGCGGCTCAAGGGCGCGCCATGCAATTCCATCCGACCGCCGCAGCAAACGAGCGCCGGCAGAGACTCTTTGTTGAGGCCGTCGATATAGGTGAGGCGAATCATCGCGCGGTGCCTGGCGCTTATCGGATTGTCCGGCGTGCCGACCAGCAA
>JAKEHV010000385.1 GCA_022614915.1 Gemmataceae bacterium
AGTCCCTCGCTCGCGCGTCGGGCTAGTGTTAAGAGTCCCTCGCTCGCGCGTCGGGTTAGTGTTAACGGACATGAAGAGGCGGGGTCGTTGGCCTGGGCTGTAACATTCAGCTCGTTGGGCCTGCAACGGCAATCAGACGGCTTCGTTTTGCAATAGTGCTTTCAGGCCCAAGATGTGCTTGCAGTTCCCGTGGGCCAAAAACCCCAGGCATTCGCACGAGCATTCCTGGGCCTCACCCACGCGCGTGCAATACACTTCCGCGAGTCCCACGCGGTGCACGACGAAGCCGCGGCCGCCGATGGCGCACGGGATCTCCTTGAAAACGTAGTAGGTGTCCTTCTTCGCTCGGCGCAAGCAAAAAACCCCCACGCCGTTTTCGTCGGGTGCACGCACCAGGCGAATCCATCTTCTCTCTTTGGCTTTCTTCGCCATGAAGACAACCACGGATTGCACGGATGACCGCCGACCGCCAAGCGGTCGGCTTGGATAACACCGCCGCCCAAGCCGACTGCTTGGCAGTCGGCGACACTGTAACCATTCTATCCGTGACTATCCGTGTCATCCGTGGTTTGAAAATCACGAAGTGCGTAGCGCGACGGCGGCGCCTTGGAGGATAGACGCAATCCGCACGGCTTCGTGGACGTGGTCCTCGCCCAGACCGTGCTGGATCACGCTGGCCTCATGCGCCTTGATGCAGGTCTCGCAGCCCGCGAGCGCGGCGATGGCCAAACTGAAAAGCTCGAAGTTGGCCTTGGTTGTTTTCGGCTTCACCATGGCTTGCATACGCAGCCGGGCCGGTTTTTGCGTGTAGCTGTCTTTGTCGACCAGATGGCGGAAGCGGTAATAGACCGTGTTCATGCCCATGAGCCCGGCCGCGGACCTGGCGTCTTCGAGTGCGTTGCCGCTCATGCCGCCGGCGTGCGCGTCTGCTAGTAAGGCGGACAACAGCCGCGGCTCGCCGATGTAGTAGGCCGAGGCCAGCGCGATGCCCCAAATCTGGTCCGCCTCGAGCACGTCGCTCGACGCGATGTTGCCGAGGTTCACTTTCAGGTCGCGGACGGCGTCGGCGAATCCTTCTCGGAGGGCGTCCACTTGGGGCATTGCGAGGGTGGCCATGTGAAGTCCTTTTTCTCATTCATCGTTTCGCGCTCGTGACATCTCTCGCCGGGAACCCAAGCGCGAATCGATGAATCACGTCGGCTAATGACTGACAGTTGGCTTGCCCTTCACCCAGTTGCATGGGCAATGCTCACCCGACTGCAGCGCGTCCAGCACGCGCAGCGTTTCCGGGACGCTGCGCCCGACGCTGAAGGGATAGGCTGCCGACCATTGGATGATCCCGTGCGGGTCGACGATAAACGTGGCCCTAAGGCACGTATTCTCCGCGGGATGCACGATGCCCAAGTCGAAGGCCAGCCTCTGGGCGGCGATCATGGGAAACGGCAAGTCCCGAAGGTCGGGATGGGCCTTGCGCCAGGCCTGGTGGCTGAATTCGTTGTCGGTGCTGCCGGCGACAAGAGCGGCGTGGCGCTCGGCAAATTCCTTGTTTTTCTTGGCGAACTCGACCAGTTCCGTGGGACAGATAAACGTAAAGTTCTTGGGATAGAAGATATAGACGACCCAATGGCCTTGGAAAGAATCGTCGCGTATTTTCGCAAAGCCGGTTTTCTCCAGGCCGACGCAGGCCGACACATCAAAGTGCGGGAACTTTTCGCCGACGGCAAGCATGGGAGAATCTCTTCTATGTTTCGTGACGGGGACTATTCTAGCTAATCATCAGGCGCGGGCCACGCGGAGCGCGGCGTCTATGTCCGCTGGTTGGACATTGCTTGCCGCTCTTCATACTCTTTCCCTGTCCATGACGAAATTCGTGGTTAGAAGGAGGAATCCACCATGGCTCGCACCGTTACTTTCAAAGGCAATCCGATCAATCTCGCCGGCCCAGGCGTCGAGCCTGGCGACGCTGCGCCTGACTTTGAATGCCTCACCGGTTTGGAGATCGTCAAGCTGGCGAACACGCCTGCCAAAGCGCGCCTGTTCAGCGTCGTTCCTTCGCTCGACACGCCGGTTTGCAGCAAGCAGACCAAACGTTTCAACGACTCTTTGACCGCGCTCAAGGATAAGGTCGCTTCCTACACCGTCAGCCTCGATTTGCCGTTCGCGCAGGGCCGCTTTTGCACCGCCGAAAACATCACCAACATGAAGACGTTGTCCGACGTCCGCAATCATTCGTTCGGCAAGAACTACGGCGTGCTCCTCGAAGGGCTGCCGTTGCCGCTTTTGGCCCGGGCTATTTTCGTGGTCGACAAGAACAACAAGATCACTTACTGCGAATACGTCCCCGAAGTCGTCAATGAGCCCGATTACGACAAGGCGCTCCAAGCGCTGCAAGCCGCGGCCGGCTAGCGAAGGAACCGCGGCTGAACGCAGACAAACGCAGATAGCGCATGTCCTTTTTCCGACTATCCCTGGACGCCGCCGTTCCTGAAGTCTGCCGCGGCGGCGTCGTCAGTCTTGGCAATTTCGACGGCGTCCATCTCGGGCATCAAACTCTGTTGGCCGAGGCGGTGCTTCTGGCTCGGCGCCGGGACGGGCCCGCAGTCGCGGTCGCCTTCGACCCGCATCCGCAGCAGTTGCTGCGGCCGCAGACCTTTCAGCCGATTCTCACGACGATGGCCTATCGGGCGGAGCTGCTGCAAGCTTACGGCGTCGACCACGTGCTTGTATTCCAGATCACGCCGGAATTCTTGAAGCTGAGCGCACGGGAGTTCTTCGATCGAGTGCTTTGCGAAAAACTATCCGCGCGCGGCATTGTCGAGGGATTCAACTTCGGTTTCGGACATGGGCGGGAGGGCAATACCGCACTTTTGCAGGCTTGGGGCAAACAGGCGAATATCGAGGTTGTCTTGGTGCCCGCGTTCGAATTCGCCGGTAAGCCGGTTTCCACGAGCCGAGTCCGCGCGGAGCTGGAAGCCGGCCGCGTGACCGGCGCGACTTGCCTTCTTGCCCGGCCGTATCGCTTAACCGGCACAGTCGGCCCAGGACAAAAACGCGGCCAAACGCTCGGCTTTCCCACCGCCAACTTACACGAATTGGAAACGCTGATCCCTGCAAACGGCGTCTACGCTGCTCGCGCTCACGTGCTCCGTGGGGCTGACAACGCTAATCCCTCACCCCAGGGGCGAAGGGAGAATTGGCCAGCCGCGGTCAACATTGGCCCGAATCCGACCTTTGGCGAGAACGCGCGCAAAGTCGAGGTCCACCTGATCGGCTTTCAGGGCGACCTGTACGGCAGGGAATTGTCGGTTGATCTATTGGAGAGAATTCGCGACGTCCGCGCCTTCAGCGGTCCAGCCGCGCTCGTGGAACAATTGAAAGAAGATGTCCAAAGGACCAAGGAGATTTCAGAGCTTTGTCATTTTCCCGGAGGGGCGATCGCGCCTTCGTAGGGCACCTTCTTGGGATCAACCTTGGGAAAGGGCAACCGATCCGGCAGCACCCTGACCGCGGTGCTTAGCTTGAGCGGAAACGCGCCGCCGGTGTCATATTGCAATTCGATGAAGGAGGCCGTCCAACCATCCGCCGGCGCTTCTAGCTTGGCGACATATTTGCCTTTGCCGTTCTCCTCTAGCGCCACGCTCTTGTACGCCTTGCCGATAGTCATGAGCCTAAAGTCGCGCGCTTTGGGATTATTCGCTTGCCATAAGAGAGCACTTTTCACGGGCGTTTCCGACGTCACCGCGATGGAGCCGTCCTTCTCGAAGGTCCACGAATAGCGCGGCCGGGGCTTGCCGGTCACGATCAACTGATAGTAAGCGATGATGCCTTCGAGCGCGTCGCTGCCGCGCAACGAATGATCGGCGTTCGGCACGTAGCGCAGGTGTTTCTCTCCGATCAAGTCTTCGAAATAGAACTGCGAGGAATCCGGCAGGAAAAACTGGTCGCCGCTGGCGTTGACGATGTACTTGGGCAGGGTCAGCCGTTTTCGATAATGGTACGGGTCTTCGATCTTGTAAAGCTCGATGAGCCGCGGATGGTCCCAGCGCTGCATGATGCCGTGGCGGTAGTAGTCGCCGATGGCCTTGGCCCAGAAGCCGTAGGCTTGGGCGTGGTGCCGCATGGACGTATCGACGTTGGCGACGTCGATGACGATGGGGATGATGGCTTCGACGCGCGGATCGACCGCGCCGGCGAGCCAGGTCGTCCAGCCGCGCTTGGAGCCCCCCGCCACCACGAAGCCTTCGATGGCAATGCCTTCCTTCGCCGCCCACTGCTCGAGGCAATCCATCGCCTTGACGACCGCCTTGACCATGGGCAGGCGCGGCAGCCAGGTGGCGTCGCCGGTCTTGATGAACTGGTCCCAGCCGTAGGCGATGAGGTTGTCCTCGGACCTCTTCTCGCCGTCGCCGTTGAAGACGAGCGGCTGGTTGGGAATCATGCGCAATTCGGCGACGATGCTGCCGGTGTTGCGCGCGATTGTGAGCGTCATGAGGTCGGCGCCCGCGGGCATGGGGCGATCGTTGGCGCCGCCGCCGACGTGCAAGAACACTTTCTTCGTGGTGAGGTTTTTGGGCTTGACCACGACCAGCCAATGCTCCCAGGCCGTGCGGTCCACGTCTTTTTCGCCGCGCCACTTCTGCGACGTGAGCTTGATGATGTACGTGGATTCCAGCTTGCCCTCGATGGTCTTGGCGACGTTCCAAGCAAAAGCGTCGTCCTTCTGCTGGATGTAGTCGTCGAGCGGGGACCTGGCCGCGGCGGCGATTTCGTCGGCGCGCTTTTTCCTGGCGGGCTCGTCGCCGATTGCGGTTGTGGTTAGCCCAAGCAAAAGAGTTGTGCAAAAACAGGACGGAAAAAGCAGTTGGCGGAGCATTGCGAGTCCTTTGTCGGCTAGTGACGTGTGTTTCGCTCAATGCAAACGCTGCGGAAAGAGTGTAACCGCTGATTGCGTTCAGCACTACCGAAAAGAGACTTTTTCAGCCAGCTATGATTGAATCGCTTCGCGTTGAGAAGAAAGCCGCCGAGGTGGGAAAGTCACAACTTGTCGGTTGCTTTTGCTCTCTTGCTCCTTCAAATCGCGATGAATCGCTTGAAGGTCGAAATCGAACTGAGCCGCATAGTCCTCGCGAGCATTGCGAACCTCTTGAACGATGCTGTCTTCTCTCATAGCTTTTCTCCGGTCGCGACTTGGCCAAACAGTTAAGTAACTCGGAATCGTTGTTTCCAAGTAGACTCTGGGTCGCATAGCATGATGCTACTGGCCATACGTTGCCGGTTCAACTCCTCGACTTAGAAGCTCAACTCCGCTAATCCGGCAATCGTAACTCGCTTGCTTGAATTAGTCGCCGAATCGCCTCTGCGCAGCGCCGATGCAGAGCGGGTTGGCCGTCGACGAACAAACCGGCGATGGTCATCGCGTGGGATACTCCGAGCGCGAAACGTAAACGGATACAGTCTACTTCCGACTCCAATCCCCGGCCTGGGCGACTTCCATCTTGTGGCCGTGCGCTTCCATCACGTCGGCCAGGCGCTGGGGCGCCAATTCCGGCGCGAGGACGACCGTTTCGCGCTCGCCGTTTTTGGTGTGCACGAAGAGGACGTTGTGCGCGCGGTCCCCCAAAGGGAAGTGCTCGATGTATTCGACTCTCTTGACGATGTCCCAGGGAATCGCCCAACTCACGGCGAAGTCGTTGGCCGAGGTTCGGCTAATGCCATTGGGCCCAATAGAGACCTCGAAGGGAATGGAGGCGTTCACCTCGACGCTCTTCGTGCCGGTGAGCATGCCATAGGCGCCGCCGAGGGTGGCGACCAGACCGAGGCCGAGTACGCCCATAGGAAGGTAAGTTCTCGTGCTTTCGCCGTCGTCGTGGGTCAGGAGGTTGGACAGTCCCAGTCCGACCACGATGACAATGATGCCGAAGAGAAGCAGCATCACGCCGGAAAGTCGATTCTTGCGCGAGTCTTTGCGTTGGCTCTTGTGGGAATAGGAGACGCGCTGGACTACGTCGTGCAGGCTTTCTTCCTTGCCGACCGCGGGCTGCGCTTGCGGGCGCGTTGCCTCCGGATCAAAGGCGCCTTTGGAGATATCCGGTTCTGTCCAATTCAGCTGAAAACGCCAGCGATCCAATTGCTTCGGGCGGACCGCAGTAACGCCGGCGGACGGATCGTGCGGAACAATCTCCGTCGCGGACTCTTCTGGTCGCCTCCCCGCCAAGGGGACTGACGTAAGTGGTGCGGAAGCCGGCGCAGCGCTGTTTTTTTTCAGGTCGTTGCCGCATTTGGGACACCAAGGCGGCAAGCGATTGTCTTTGTCGGCCGGAATGAAATTGCCGCAGTGTGCACATTGAGCAGTCATTTTGGTTTTCCATAGGAGTTAGGCGGGCGCGCCTGAACAAATATAGCCCACGATTTCTGCTTGCAACTTGCGGTGCATCTGCGAAATTGAACCCAAATCCAGCAGACTTCTCCACAAAAGGAGTTCATCGTGAGCACGCTTTCCAAGATTGTTGCGTGGTTATTCGCGCTCGTCGGCTTCGTTTGCCCCGCACGGGCGGAGGTTCGGCCGCATTCCTTGTTTGGGGACAACATGGTTTTGCAGCAAGGCATGAAAGTAATCGTGTGGGGGACGGCCGATCCCGGAGAAAGGGTTACAGTCAAGATTCAGGACCAGGAAGGCAGCGGTGCGGCGGACAAGGAAGGCAAGTGGCGCGTCGAGTTGGGCGCGCTCAAGGCGGGCGGACCTTTCGAGTTGCGCATCAACGAACAATCGTTGAAAAACGTGCTGGTCGGCGAGGTATGGGTCGGCAGCGGTCAATCGAATATGGAATGGTCCATGAAAGATACGCGCGATGCCAAGAAAAACATCGCGGAGGCCAATTATCCGGAAATTCGTCTTTTCCGCACGCCCAAATCGATGCAGGCCAAACCGCTCGCCGAGTTCGCGTCGAGCAAGAACCCCGCGGAAGGCAAATGGCTGGCGTGCACGCCGGAAAACGTCGCCGGCTTTTCCGCGGTCCAGTACTATTTCGGGCGGAAGTTGCATCTGGACCGCAAGACGCCGGTCGGCCTGATCCAGGCGGCGTGGGGCGGTACGGCGGCCGAGCTTTGGACGCGGGCGGACATTTTCGACATGTATCCGGAGCTGAAAGGGCTCAAGGGATCGCAGCTCTACAACGGCATGATCGCGCCGCTCTTGCCGTTCGCCATCAAGGGCGTGATCTGGTATCAGGGCGAATCCAACGTCAGCAAGGCGTGGCAATACCGCACACTGTTCCCTGCAATGATCAAAAACTGGCGCGATGACTGGAAGCAGGGCGACTTCCCCTTCCTGTTCGTGCAAATCGCGCCGTTTAAGCCCTACAACAACGAGCGCTCTCAGGTATTGCGCGAAGCCCAGCTGTACACGGCGCAGACGGTGCCCAACTGCGCCATGGTGGTCATCACCGACTACGGCGACGAGGGCGACATCCACCCGGTAGACAAAGATCCGGTAGGCGTGCGCTTGGCGCTTTGCGCGCAGGCGCTGGCCTACAAGGAAAAGGTCCCCTATTCCGGCCCGGAGTTCCTCCGGCATAAGATCGAAGGGAGCAAAATCGTATTGAGCTTCAAGAACGCCGACGTGCTCGAGGCCAAGGCACTTGAGATTCCGCGCACGCTTGTCGAGTTTGGCGAAAAGGGGGGCAAGAAAGTCGTGCTGAAGAGGTACCAAAGCCCCATCCAAATCAAGGCGGGCGACCTGCCCGGATTCACCATTGCCGGCAAAGACGGCAAGTTTTTTGAGGCACAAGCAAAGATTATCGGCGGGCAAATAGAAGTGTCCAGCGCCCAAGTCAGCGAACCGGAGGCGGTCCGCTATGGGTGGTCGGACAGCCCGGCGATCAATCTTTTCAATGGCGCCGGTTTGCCGGCATCACCGTTTCGAACGGATGCATTCAAGGTGCCCAGCCAGCCCTAACCGGTGCTCCGGCAACCCGGCGCCGCTGGCTCAAGATCGCTTAGGCGGCGACGCCAAGGACCCCGGCGCCGTCTTGGGAGATTTGCGACCTCTTGCCGCCGCTATCCCAGGAATAGGTGGTCCCTTCGTAGTTATCGAGGCAATACTTGGGGCAACACCGGAAGTAGAAGGCGGCGTTGACGTGCTGGGTGACGTTGGCGGCCACTACAGTGCAACCCGAATTCATGGCCAACTGCTCGCAAAAGTACTTGCCCGTGCCGGTCTTGGCCACGTTGCAAGCGACGAGCCAAATGGTTCCTATACTCTTTTTTCGCAGCTGGCTGAAAATGCCGACGTTGGAAATATTGATGGTTGGGCTGTCGCCGCCCACATACAGCTTTCCATCCCCGCCATGGCAATTGATCACTACGTTGTGCAACCCGTAGTCGGTATGGTCATGAGCATAAAGGATCCAGTATACGACGTCGCTGGCGCTTGCCCCCTTCGGCATTGCCCAGGTTTCTTTCATCCGGTACTTGTAGCCGGGGACGTCGCACGAATGAAGGGCCAGCGATGGTTGTAAGAGTTTTATCATGACAGCCTCTTTTTTGAATTGGAACGAACAACCGAAAACGCAGTGAAGCGCCCAAAAGGCTTATGTACTTTCCGCGTACCAGTCGGACATCGAAGTGATTCTCTCGGCAGCCTCGCCTTTGCGAACTGATTGACACCGCGCCGACAACGCCGTGGTGTACTTTTGTCTCAGTTCGTCATTTGCATTGCGGTTTCCGAGTTCTTGTTGCATATTTCCATGTAAGCGATCCTTTTAACCTTTAAGCGCAGATTCCCCGTCCAATGGCGACCCCCGTTTCGGCGTCCGATTTCATCGGCAACGTCCGCAAAAGCGGCGTCGTGGATAGTGTCACTTGGGATGAATACCTGCGCATTCATCCCGCGCTTCCGAACCAGCCGCACATGCTGGCCGACAAACTGGTTCGCGAGCAGTTGCTGACGCCGTTTCAAGCGAAACACCTATTGGCGGGGCGGCATCGCGGACTGGTTTTGGGACAATATCGCTTGCTGGATCAGATCGGCAAAGGCGGCACCGGCGTGGTCTTTCTCGCCGAACACCGCCAGCTGCGCAGGCGCGTGGCGATCAAGGTGTTGCCGGGCGAGCACACGCGCGACCAGGAAACGCTGCAGCGCTTTTATCGCGAGGCCCGCGCCGTGGCCGCCTTGGATCATCCGCATATCGTTCAGGCTTACGACGTGAACCATGAAGGCAGCATCCACTATTTGGTGATGGAGTACGTGGACGGCGAGAGCCTGCAAACCTATGTCGAGAAGTGCGGCGCCTTGCCGATACACGAAGCCGCCGACTATGTCCTCCAAGCCGCCCGGGCCATGCAGCACTACCACGAGCGCGGCCTGGTGCACCGCGACATCAAGCCCGGCAACCTTCTGCGCGACGCGCACGGCGTGATCAAGCTCACCGATCTGGGGCTGGCGCTCATTTTCGAGGAAAAGGAAGTCGGCCTGACGCAGCAACTGTCGCGCGGCGCGGTCTTAGGGACGGCCGATTACCTTTCGCCGGAGCAAGCGGTCAATTGCCATACCGTCGATATCCGCTCGGACATTTACAGTCTGGGTACGACGTTTTACACGTTGCTCAACGGCCGGCCGCCATTCCACGATTCGAAGATCACGCAAAAACTGGTGGACTGCCAAGTGCGCGAGCCGACGCCGTTGCACATGATCATGCCGGATGTGCCGCGCGCGCTTTCCGATTTGGTGAGCCGCATGGTGTCGAAGAAGCCGGAAGACCGCCCGCAAACGCCGGCCGAAGTCGTGGAAGCCATTGCTCCGTGGGCGCTGCCGATTGCGTTGCCCCTCTCCGTCGCGCGGCCGGCGCAGCTGCGTATCGGCAACGCTCTTTGGGAATTGGTTCAGACGTTAACTTGCCACGCTCGGCAACTGAAGAAGACGGTCATGCGTTACCCGGCGACCACGCTCGTAGCAGCCGGGTTGCTCACCTTCCTGGGGGTGTGGTGGCTGGCCAGACGATAACTTGGCTGTCGTTTAGGTAGCACTGCCTATCGCGCCGGGCTGTCGCGGCGGCGCTTGGAAAATGTCCAAAGAAGCCAAACCGGTATCGACTTGCGGCAGCAGTGAATTAATCCTAAATTTAGTGTATGTTCATTTGCAGAATTAGGTTGGGGTCATGGAAGCAGTGTCGGGTTTTGCCGAATTGATGCAACGGGTACAAGCGGGTGACACGGATGCGGCGCGATTGCTGCATGCGGAATACGGTCCGCATTTACGCCGGGCGGTGCGTAAGCGCCTCCATCAAAAAATGCGCTCGCGCTTCGACTCCTTGGATTTCGCGCAGGACGTGTGGATGTCGTTTTTCGCCGACGCGCCCAAGCGCTATCAATTCGAAACACCCGAGCAGCTGGTCGCGTTTTTGACGCGCATGGCCCGCAACAAGGTCGCGGC
>JAKEHV010000386.1 GCA_022614915.1 Gemmataceae bacterium
GCGCGTCGGGCTAGTGTTAACGGATCCGGATTCCTTGAGGTGCTGCATGGCTGCTCCACATGTGCTCGTGCTCTACAACCAACCCCTGCTTCCGTTGGACCATCCGGACGCCGATTCGGAGCACATGATTCTGGAAGGGGTGCGCAACATAACCGATGCCCTGACCGAGGCCGGCTATCGCGCCTCGACATTCGGCCTGAAGCATGACCCGCGCGTGTTGTGGACGGAACTGCAGCAGCGGCGGCCGCGCGTCGTCTTCAACCTGTTCGAAGGACACTGCCACGATCCGGAGACGGAATCCTACGTTGCCGGGCTGCTGCAATGGCGCGGCGTGGCGTTCACGGGTTCCCCGATGCTGGCGCTGAGCATGGCCCGCGCCAAGGACTGGACCAAGCAGCTCTTGCGCGGCGCCGGGTTGCCGACGCCGAACTTTGTCATCGTCGACGAGCTGCCGGTCCCGCCCCACTCCTTGTCGTTTCCACTGATTGTCAAACCCGCCCGCACCGACGCCAGCGTCGGCCTCAACCAGGACAGCGTGTGCACAAGCCACGAACAATTGGAGAATCGCGTGGCTGTGATTCTCGAAGCCTACGGGGCGCCGGCGCTCGTGGAAGAGTTTGTCGATGGCCGGGAGTTCAACGTGGCGCTCGTCGAGCTGCCCCAGCTCGAGTTTTTGCCGCCGGGCGAGATCGTTTTCGTTCAGAAGGAAGGCGTCTGGCCCATTCTCACTTACGACGGCAAGTGGAAACCGGATTCGATCGATTACCAGGAGACGCCGACGAAATACCCTGCCGACATCGATCCCAAGTTGTCCCGGCGTTTGGGCGCGCTGGCGAAGCGGGCTTATCGCTTGCTCGGCTGCCGCGACTATGCCCGAGTCGATTTCCGTGTCAACGCCGCCGGCAAACCCTTTATTCTGGAAGTGAACCCCAATCCGGACATCAGCATCGGCGCGGGCTTCGCCACTTGTTTGAACGCCGTCGATGTGTCGTACGCGGAATTCGTGGCACGCCTCGTGGAACAGGCGCGCCGGCGTCCCCGGAACGCGTTGCCCAAGTTCCTCACGTCGCCCGTGCTCAGCGTCAGCTAATCAGAGCCGCGCCCGTAAGGAAGCGGAAACCGGGCAAACCCGCTTCCTAACGGGCGCGGCTCGGACAACGCGGACGCGGCTCGGAAAGTGCGGGCGCGGCTCGGAAAACGCAGGCGCTGCTCAAACGTTGCAACATCATGACCGACGTGCGTGATTTTGGCGCGAAAGGCGACGGCGTCGCCGACGACACCGCCGCTTTGACCCACGCCGTCCAACGCGGCGATGGGCATCTCGTCTTTTCGCGCGGCGAGTATGTCCTTTCCGCCCCGCTTTATGTCCCGCTCGCGCTCTTCGGCCGCATCGCCATTCACGGCGCGGGCGGCACGGCGAAGATCATCATGACCGGACCGGGCCCGGCGTTCCATCTTGCCGGCTCGCATCGGCGTTCCGCCTTGCCCGCGCATTTCGAAGAGGCCATATGGCAAAAAGAGCGGCTGCCGACGCTGAGCGATCTGGAAATCGAAGGCCGGCACCCTGAAGCCGACGGCGTGCGCATTGACGGCGTCATGCAGCCGACTTTGCGCGGCCTGTTGATCCGCCGCGTGCGCCACGGCATTCACCTGGCCAACCGCGACCGCAACGTGCTCATTGCCGACTGCCACATCTACCACAACTCCGGCATCGGCATCTTTCTCGATCGCGTCAACCTGCACCAAACCAACATTCACGGCAACCACATCAGTTACAACCAGCGCGGCGGCATCGTTGTGGAGGGGAGCGAAATCCGCAACATCCAGATTTGCAGCAACGACATCGAATACAACCACGACTTGAAGGCGGACGCGAGCGCCGACGTGTTTTTCGATTGCCGCGACGGCACGGTGCGCGAAGGCACGCTGGTGGGCAACACGATTCAAGCCGTGCAAACACCCGGAGGCGCCAATGTTCGCTTCTATGGCCACAAGGACCATCCCAACGCCGTGGGCCTTTTCGCCATCACCGGGAATCTGATCGGCAGCCAGACGCGCGCCCTCGATCTGAATGGTTGCCGCGGCGTGGTCGTTTCCGGCAACAGCATCTACAGCGGCTACCGGCAGGCCATCTGGGCCGAACGCTGCGAACATCTGGTCATCGGCGTCAACAGCATCGACCACAACCCGGAATATCAAGGCGCGTCGACGGACCAGCTCGTCTTCCGCAATTGCCGCAACCTCAGTCTGACGGGTCTCGTCGTGCAGCACACTCGGCCGGCCGCCGAGCCTGTCGTCGCGAGCATCGAAATGCGCGACTGCCAAAACGTGAATGTGACCGGTGTGCAGATTCTCAACGCACGCACGCGCGGCCTCTTGCTGGAGAACTGCGCCACCGCGCGTGTGGCCGATTGCACCATCCGCGGACCGGCCGACGACACGGGCTTTCGCAAAGCGCTCGCGGTCGGCGCGAATTGCCGGCAGGTCATGGTGACGAACAACTTCTTCGGCAAAGGCAGTGAAGCAGTGCTGCCGTTGCCGCCGAACACGGGTGTGGCAAGCGGCAACGTCATGATCTAGTGCCAAACTTTTCGCTTGGCGGTTCGTCGTTTCTTGGTCAAGATGAGCGGGGGCAACCGAGGAGATTGCAACCATGAAGAAAGCGCATGTATTGGGCTTCGCCGCAACTTTGCTGGCCGCCATATGTCTGGTGCAACCGGCGGCGTCACAGGGCCAGGCAGGCGGCGACGTGAAAACGCTCGCTCAAGGCAACAACGCGTTTGCGCTCGATTTGTACTCGAAACTGGCCAACGCGAAAGGCAACCTGTTTTTCTCGCCCTACAGTATTTCGAACGCGCTGGCCATGACCATCGCCGGCGCCAAGAACAACACTGCCGATGAGATGAAGGCCGCCCTGCACTTCCCTTGGGAGGGACCGCGCTTCCATGAGGCGTTCGGCGACCTCATCAAGGATCTGCAAAAGAACCCAAAACACAAATACAAGCTGCAAATCGCCAACCGCTTGTGGGGCCAAAAGGACTATGGCTTCTTGCCGGACTTTTTGAAGATCGGCCAGAATTCGTACGGCGCCGTGCTGGAGGAAGTCGATTTCATCGCCGACACCGAATCGGCCCGCAAGACGATCAACGCCTGGGTCGAAAAAGAGACGCAAGACAAGATCAAGGAATTGCTCAAGCCGGGCATTTTGACGTCTGACAGCCGGTTAGTGCTCACCAATGCAATTTACTTCAAAGCGGCCTGGCTGCGGCCATTCTCGGAGAAAAGCACCAAACAGGAAGCATTCCATACGGGCGCGGACAGCGCCGTCAAAGTGCCGATGATGCACCAAGTCAGCAGAACGAACTTCTTCGATGGCGGCACTTTCTCGGCCGTCGAGCTTCCATATGAGGGCCACGAGCTGTCGATGATCGTGATTCTGCCGAAAAAGGTGGACGGCTTGCCGGAATTGGAAAAGCAATTGTCGCCGGCCAATCTCGACAAGTGGATCGGCAAGCTCGGCGACCGCATCGTGACATTGGCGTTGCCCAAGTTCAAGGTGACGGCGGAATTCATGCTTAAGGACGCACTTGGCGCGATGGGCATGAAGGA
>JAKEHV010000387.1 GCA_022614915.1 Gemmataceae bacterium
CCGAAGCTCGATTTCTTGTCGCTCATGTTGGCGCTATTCTGCGGCACCGCGTCGCTGCCGCACATCCTCATTCGCTATTACACGGTGAAAGACGAAATCGCGGCCCGCAAAAGCACCGTCGTCGGCATCGCCAGCATAGGCTTCTTTTACGTGCTGACGCTCTATATGGGCCTGGGCGCGATGACCTCCGGCGCCCTCGACGTCACCGATAACAACATGTCGGCGCCGCTGCTCGCGAAGACTTTCGGCGAGTTCTTGTTCGCCGTCATCACGGCCATCGCCTTCACCACAGTGCTCGGCACGGTCAGCGGCCTCATCGTGGCGGCCTCGGGCGCGGTGGTACACGATCTCGTCACCAGCTTTCTCAAGATAGAGTTGGCCGACCACGAAAAAGTGCGCCTGGGCAAGTTCGCCGCGGTCGGCGTCGGCGCGATCGCCATCGTCTTGGGCATTTTGTTCCAGGGCTTGAACGTGAGCTTCCTGGTCGGCTGGGCGTTCAGCGTGGCCGCGTCGGCGAACCTGCCCGCGCTCGTCATGGTCCTGTTTTGGTCGCGGACCACCAAACAAGGCGTGACCTGGGCCATCATTGCCGGCATGGTGTCGTCTTTGGGGTGGATCCTGGCGAGCGAGGAGGCATTTACCAAAGTCTACGGCCTATCCGCGGACGCCGCCTGGGTGCCGTTCAGCCAGCCGGGGATCGTGACGATCCCGCTGGGTTTCTTGGTGCTGGTGGTAGTATCACTGCTGACGCAGCCGAAACAGAATCTGCAGATATGATGGAGAGATTTCGATGTACCAAGCCTTCGGACTTCTCAAACCCGATACGAATTTCACCCTGGCCGCTGCGGCAAAGAAACTGGCCGGCACGTTTCCCGGCTGGAAGTTGGAGCAAGCGCCGAGCCAGATCACGCTCTCGAAGGATGCTTGGGAAATCCACTTGCGGATGCGGGATGGTCCCGAGGTGCTCGAAGAATCGCGCCGCATCGCCGACCACATCGGCGGCGCGGACGAGGAACTCGGCATTTCCTCTTGCAGCCGCCGCGTCGAAGTGGCCAGCGACATGCCCGATCCGGAAATGGACCATTTCAACGATTACCTGATGGTCATCGAAGTGCTCCAATCCTTTCAAGGCTTGATCCCGGTCGATCCGCAAGAACCGTCGTTGTTGTGAGTCCGTGCGAGGATAATGATGTCACTAACCAACTCCTCCCTCAACGGCATACTGCAACAATTGCCCGACCTCTGTATTGCTGTCTTGGGCGACCTGTTTCTGGACCGCTACCTCGACATCGACGCCGCTTTGACCGAACCCTCGCTGGAAACCGGGCTCGATGCCTATCAAGTCACGCGGGTGCGCTCCTATCCCGGAGCGGCGGGGACGGTGATTAACAACCTCGCGGCGCTCGGCGTCGGACGCATTGTGCCGCTCGCGGTGATCGGCGACGACGGCGAGGGCTACGAGTTGCGGCAAGCGCTGGGCCGGCTCGCGTCGGTGGATGCCGCGTCCATTGGGACGGACCCGGCCCGCCGCACACCGACTTACACCAAACCCATGCTGTGCCAAACAGACGCAATGCCGCGCGAGCTGAATCGGCTGGATATTAAGAACCGCATGGCCCTTGGCGCGCAATCTCAGCGCAAACTCCTGATTGCTTTGGAAGATGCTTGGATCGAGGCCGACGCGCTGCTCGTGCTTGATCAGGTCAGCGAGCCCGACTGCGGCGTCGTCACGGCACAAGTGCGCGAGCGGTTATGCGAGTTGGCGGAGCAAACGCCTCGCAAAATCATTCTTGCCGATAGCCGAGAGCGGATCGGCTTGTTCCAGAGCGTCTGGTCCAAACCCAATGCGCGCGAATGCCGCCAAGCGACGGGCTCGAATGACGTGCGCGAAGCAGCCAAGGCGCTCGCGCAGACAACGCGACGGCCGGTTTTCTGCACGCGCGGCGAGGATGGGATTCTGATCGCCGATCCCACTGGCCTCGAACCCGCGCTGCAAGAAATCGCGGCGTTTCGGGTGAGCGGCCCGATCGATCCGGTAGGCGCCGGCGACAGTACCAGCGCGGGCATCGCCTGCGCGCTGGCCGCGGGCGCTTCGTTAAGAGAGGCAGCCGCATTCGGCAATCTGGTCGCGTCGATCACCATCAAGCAAATAGGCGTCACGGGTTCAGCGACGCCGCAACAGGTGCGCCAGCGTTGGAGCGAGATCGATTCGTAGCTGAACTCGCAAGTCTTCAAGCGCGCCAATCGATCTACAAGTTGCCGGTGAATCGCTGACGTTCGCGTGGTATTCTCTTTTGCATGATTCCCGACGCACGAACGAGGACTGTGCCACTCTTGGTCAAGCTTCTCTACACGGCCTTCATGGCCGTACTCGTGCCGAAATACTGGATCGACTATGGCCCGACCAATTTTCTGTATTTTTGCGATGTCGCTCTATTCATGACACTGGCCGCCCTTTGGCTGGAGAATTCGCTGTTGGGGTCCGCGCCTTTAGTCGGCATCCTGGTGCCGCAGATTGTCTGGATGGTTGATTTCCTGGCCGGCGTTTTCGACTACACAATTACGGGAATGACAGCGTACATGTTCGATCCCGGCATTCCGCTGTTCACGCGCGGCTTGTCGTTTTTCCACTTCTGGCTGCCACTGTTCCTGATTTGGCTGGTGTGGCGATTGGGTTATGATCGCCGCGCCTTCGTCGTTTGGACCGCGCTTGCAATTATCGTGCTCCTCGTTTGCTATTTCGTCATGCCGGCGCCGCCTCCGCCAACCGACAACAAGAACCTGCCGGTCAACATCAACTATGTTCACGGGCTAAGCGATGATGCGGCACAAACGTGGATGCCGCCGCTTGCGTGGCTGGTGATGCTGATAGTCGGGCTGCCGTTGTTTGCCTACCTGCCAACGCACTTCTTGTTGAAATGGGTTTTCCCAGACCCGCAGGCGACAGTGTAGCAGGCACACTCCGTGTGCCGTTGTCTGTCGACGGCACACGGAGTGTGCCTGCTACTCTGCCCGCGGGCGAAAAAGCGCGAATGATGCGCTCGCGTGCGGCTTACTATCAAGATGGAATGGTTTGGGTTGTGTCCGACTGCGGCAGCCGCGTCGCGAGCGCCAAGGCTGCGCCGACGCCGAGTACGGTGACGAAGTTGAGCACCAGGCTCACCATGTGCCAGCTAAGGAATTCCCGGCGCGCTTGCTTCATTGTTTCCAAGGCGGCCGCGTCGGAATCACTGGCTTGTAAATAAGCTTGTGTCGCGGCGTTGCGCGGCTCGCGCAAATCGGTCACTTTTTTTTCCACAGGCCAACCGATTAGCACGGACGCCAGTGCCAGTATCAACAAGTTGGCCCGCCAAGAGTGTATGCGCTCAGTTCGATTTCTTCGGGCCCAGGCCAGCGCCGTAACGACCGTCACGAAGCCGCACACGCCCTGCAAGAGAAAGTACCATGGGAAGATCGGCCCGACCGCGTAGCCCGCCGCCCGGCTGCCTTGCTCTTTCTTGCCGTCCAAATCTTCGGTGACTTTGTCAAACGGTCTCGTCAGTGGAAACCACTCCGGGCGATCCGGGTTCTTACCCAAACCTTCAAAGGCCTGAAACAAGAGGGGCGCTGTGACGAACGAGAAAAACACCACGCTGCCGAACCACAAGCCCAAAAACAAAACGTGCATAGTCTTCGCGAGATTCGGCATGGTGTCTCCCTTCGTGCGGTTTTCGTTGCCTTCCAGAAGTCGGCCGATGTTGGAGCGATGGCGGACAATCACCAACGCCGCGGCGATGAGGCAAAAAAGCGAACGCGGATTGGTCAAGCCAAGTTGCGGACTAAAGGCGAAATGCAATCCGGCCAAGGCGGCCGCGGCCGCCAACGACGCCAGTGAGACGATGGAAGTGGCAGCGGCTACAGTCAACCACACGAGTACAGCGCCCAAAAAGGGGACCGGAAACAGCACGGCGACCACGCCCGCCCCGGTAGCCACGCCCTTGCCCCCGCGAAAACCAAGATAGACCGGGAACATGTGGCCCAGGATCGCCGCCAGTCCCGCGCCAACTTCGAGCCAACCTTCGTGCAGCCAAGCCGGCTCTTCGGGTGCGTGCTGATGCTTCCACCAAAGGGCGGCGAGGACCGGCAGCGCTCCCTTGGCGAAATCGAGAACAAAAACAAGAATGCCGAACTTCTTTCCCAGGATGCGGCCGACGTTGGTGGCGCCGATATTGCCGCTGCCGCCCTGAAAAATGTCCACGCCGCGGGCGCGTGCCACGAGGTAGCCGAATGGGATGGCGCCCACCAGGTAGGCGCTTGTCCAAACGAAGGCCGGCAACCACCAAAAACCCATCTCGTCCTCATGCGACTGACCACTCGATCGAAATCTCGCTCGATGGATCAAGACGCCTTTTCACGTAGTGCGCTCTTCAGCCAGCGTGCTTGCTCCGCCGTCAGGGGCGGCGGAGGCGGTTTCTGCCGATAATCGACTTGAAATCGGTAGGGTCCCGTATCGTAGGCGCGGTCGAAAAGCTGTTGCAAGTCAACGGGCACGCTGCCGTCTCCGGGCAATAGAGGGAGAGAAAAGATCGGCAAGCGTTCGCCGAGCGACCAGGCATAAACGTGAAACTCTTCCGGTTTGTCGAACCGACGAACGCACACGTGGTAATCAAACGGCCCGGCCTTGGCCTCCGCAAGAGCACGAGGCACGGCGGTAACGTGCTTGCCGCCGCGCAATAGATCAATTTCCACCAGATGCACTTTTTTTCGCAACAGGGTCTGTTGCTTTTTGAGATACTTCCGTCGACCTTTGTCGCGGGGCGTCTTGTTGGACAAACTGAGCAACTCGATGGATGTTACCAGCCGTTCTTTGCCTTTCTTGGTGAAGATCTCCAGAAACGACTCCTGCACTTCGTCAACGAAAACGGGAATTACATCGGGCGTTTCAGCTTCCGTACGAGAAGCGGTCGCCGCATAGTAAGGAGATGGAAGCGTGGCGTTGAGCGATTCGCGAAGATAGGTGATGAGCGAATTGTGCAAATCCGGAAACAACTCGGCATCCTCTAGAAAAGGATCCATGCCTGGAAGCGGAGACGGCATAGTGCGCCCTTTCGAAAACGCCGAAAACGGAATTATCCCTTGCTCATCTCCGCCACCAAAGCTTCGGAGATGTTGAGCGTGGCATAAACGTGTTGCACGTCGTCGTGGTCGTCGAGTGCTTCCATGAGCCGCAAGATGCGTTGGCCGGTCTCGGCATCCAGGTCCATGGGCGTCTTGGCCACGTGCTGCAATTCGGCCACTATCGGTTTCAGGTTGTGTTTTTCCAATTCCGCTTTCACGTGCTGGAATGCGGCCGGGTCGCAAGTAATCTCGTAGGTCGCGCCGGCCTTTTTCATGTCCTCGGCGCCGGCCTCGAGCACAATCGCCATAAGACTGTCCTCATCCATGGCCGCGGCGTCGATGCTAAAGACGCCCTTGCGCTCGAAGAGATAGCCGGCGCAGCCCGCGACGCCGAGGTTGCCGCCGTTCTTCTCGAAGATCTTGCGGATCTCGCCGTTGGTGCGATTGCGATTGTCGGTGAGCACTTCGATCAAGACGGCGACGCCGCTGGGCGCGAAGCCTTCGTAGGTCAATTCTTCAAAGGTTTGGCCCTCGAGTTCGCCGGTGCCGCGCTTAACGGCCCGGTCGATGTTGTCCTTGGGCATGCTGACTTCGCGCGCCTTGTCGATGGCATAGCGCAGCTTGAGGTTCATGTTGGGGTCGCCGCCGCCGTGCTTGGCCGCGATGATGATGGCCCGGCTCAATTTGCTCCACAGCTTGCCGCGCTTGGCGTCGGCCGCCCCCTTCTTGTGCTTGATCGTTGCCCAATGCGAGTGGCCGGACATGTTGCATCCTCCCGGTGCAGGCGTCAGGAGTCAGGAGTCAAAGTGCGATCCCTGACTCCTGATTCCTGAATCCTGATGCCTGACTACTGGCTGTTGACCAATTTCAGCTTGCGCTGCACTTCATGGTAGCGCTCATCCATTTTACGCCGTTTTTCCTGTTCATACAGATGGATGCTGCGCTGCCAGGCCGATCGGGCGCGGTCGAATTGGCGCAGGCGATAGTAGACGTCACCCAGATGGTCCCAGAGTACGGGTTCGTCGCCGTCGGGCAGTGCCACGGCTTTCTCCAGTTCGATGCGGGCTTCGTCGATCTTGCCGCGGCGAAACAGCACCCAACCCAGACTATCGACGTAGGCGGCGTTGTCGAGATCAACTTCCGTGCCCGACACGCCGCGCAGCTTGCGGTTGTAGCGATCCAGGTCGATGGCCTTGCGGATCATCTCTTCCGACCGCTCCAGGTGTTTGCTTTGATCGGCCCAGATGTAGCCCAGGTCGTTGTTTACTGTGGCGTTATTGGGGTCGGCTTTCAGGATGATCTCGAGCTGCTCTTCGGCCTGCGCCATCTTCCGCTGGGCCGAGTAGACGTTGGACAAAAGATAGCGCACTTCGATGGCTTCGCCCGGTGAGTTGCTTTCTCTTAGAAGCGTCTGGCAATCGGCTTCGGCTTCCTCGTGTTTCTCCGCCTGCACGAGAATGCGCACGCGCAGGTGTCGAAACGCGAGCTTGTCGTTGTCGCCTGCGAGTTCGGCGCCTTCGCCGGCGGCGCGCAGCGCTTCGTCGAAGCGCTGCAGCCGGGCGAGCGCCTTGGCCTGTTCGTTGAAAAAGAGCAGCCGATTGGTGGCGCGCGAGCGCTTCAAGCCGTCGCGCGCCAGCAGCAAGACATCGCTGTATTTGTGCGCTTTCCAGAGCGTGCGGAACAGGCCGCTGTAGACGAGCGCTTCGCTGGCCGGCGATGCCTCCGCCAAGGCCTTGCGATAGAACTTTTCCGCTTCCTCGGTCTTGCGATGCTTGTCGGCCAAGATCGCCAGCAAGTGCAGCGTCTCGAAACGCAGATTCTCATCCACGTCGGCTTGCTTCAGCCCCGCCGCCACCAGGTCTTTGGCCAACTCGCCGTCGTCGCGCAGGACGGCGATCATCGCCTTGGCTTGCTGCACGGCGGGGCCGGGCGGGCCTTCGGCTTTGCTGGCCTGGTCGAGCGTCTTGTTCACCAGGCCAAGCGTTTGCACGGTTCCCCATTGCGGATCGCTTTTGTACAAGCGGAACAACCCACGATAGATGTCCGCATTGGGAGAATCGCCAGCCAACGATTTGTACAATTGTTCGGCTTTGGCGGTCTGCTTGCCGCGCACGTATTCTTTGGCGAGCAGCACTTTCAATCCAGTGTTGTGCGGGTCATTCTTCGAGGCCGTTTCGAGCCAGGGGGCGATCTGCGCGGTGCGTTTCAGCTTTTCCAAGAGGCCGATTTTCATTTCGTATGCTTCGACGCCGATAGGCTGAAAGCGCAAATAAATGTCCACATGGGTGAGTGCCTCTTCGAACTTGCCCTGTTCCTTGCAAAGCTGCGCGAGATTGTAGCTAAGCCGGCCGGCGCTTTCCGGGCGGCGCTCTTGCGCTTGTTGAAAGGCCTTTAGCGCCTCGTCATACTTTTTCAGCTTCGCCAAGTGGTGGCCGATGCGCTCGTAGGTCTGCGCCGCGCGCCCGACGATGGCCTCGCGACTGGCCACGCCCAGATCGACGAGCACATCGGGATGATCCAAAAGCTCGGCGGCCTTGGTCAAGGCGACGACGGCTTGCGGTAGTTCGTCGGCCGCTTCGTGCAGGCCGGCAAGGTCGAGATACATCTGCTGAGCGACTTCCGGCCGCTCTTTGATGCCCGGCGCATCCAGGCCGCGCCGAAGAGCGTTGCCCGCATCCTTGTATTTGCCGAGGGATTTGTAGACGCGTGCGCCGACAAACCAGGTCTCGTGGTCGGCAGGATCGAGATTGAGCGTTTTCTCGACTGCCGTAGCGGCTTCTTGTACGCGGTCGAGCGCGAGGAAGATTGGAATCTGCGCCTTGAGTGCGGCAACCGCTTCGGGATCGAGCCGCACCGCTTCTTGAAAAGCTTTGAGCGCTTCCAAAAGCCGGTCCTCGCGCTCGCACAACAAACCGAGCGCGTACTGCTTTAGCGAATCGCGCTCGCTGACCTCTTGGCGCGTCAGGGGACGCTTCTGGACGAAAGGCTTGGGAAAATCCTCCAGCGCCGACTGCTGAGCATGTGCGATGGATGCAATGAGCAGCCACCCCGCCATCCCTGCGAGGAGGAAACAGAACGCAGAAGAGAATTGACGACCGCGAAACATGAAACGCCCTCATCCTTGGGTAACAACCCGGACATCCTGTCACACCGGGTCGCGATAGGATTTTACACCGCTGGGGATAGTGCTGCCAAGGCGAGGTCTAGTCCCTTGAGTATCATCCGCCAATGGCGTATTATCCACCATGCGATTCATTGAGACTCCGACTTTCACCCGCGCGGTCAACGAGTTGCTTGACGACGACCAGTATCAAGCATTGCAATTGGCATTGCTGCTGCGACCTGAAGCTGGACCGCTCATTCGCGGCGGTGGGGGGGCTGCGTAAATTGCGATAGTCCGTGCGCGGGAAAGGGAAGCGAGGCGGATGCCGGCTCGTCTACTATTGGGACAGGACAAGCGAGTCCTTTTATATGCTTCTCCTCTATCGAAAAAACAAACAAGAAGATCTAACGCCGGCGCAACTTCGAGTCCTAAGTCGTCTGGTTCGAGAGGAATTCGCATGAAGAAAGTGGATTTTGACAATTTGATCACCAGCATTCGCGAGGCAGGTAAGATTCGGCGTTCGCGGTTGAAGCCGAGCCGTGTGACGGAATTCGCCGCACCCGACGTTGTCGCAGTGCGCAAAGGCTTGAGAAAGTCCCAGGCGGAATTCGCAAGTATGATTGGAGTGAGTGTCGCGACTCTCCAAAACTGGGAACAGGGACGACGCCAACCCAGGGGCCCTGCACGCGCCTTACTCCGCATCGCTGCCGTTAATCCCGCTGCGGTTGCGGCCGCGCTTGCGTCCAAGGCATCGTAATTACTCTCTCCGCCCACTCACCGGCGTCACTCCGCCCACCGCCGTCACCAGCGGCTCGACGCGCACATCGTCGAAATACACGGTGCCGATGCCCGTGAGCGCCAGCGTCACGTGCATCGTTCCCGACGAAGGCACGCGGCGATAGAGCGTGAACTTCTTCCACGGCGTCGGCTCGGTCAAGCGCACGGCCATCGGTTCGCCGCCGGCGCTGTCGTAAAACAGGGCGCCGTCGGGCGAGGCAGTAACCGCTTCGGGGATGCGCACCCAGCCGCTCACCTGCACCAGCGAGCCCGGCTGGAGCTTGATTGTCGGACTGGTGAGCGCGAGCAACGTGCGTTCGAGCGCTTGTGGGGCCGCGCCCTTCTTCGGCTTGATTTGCAGCATCGCGCATTGCTTGCCTTGGCGCGGCGCTTCGACGCTGGTCGGCGTGCCGCCTTTGATGGCAAGCGGCAGCTTGATCTCTCCTACCCGCTGGGCCAGAAGATCGACTTCGTCCAGCGTCGGTTCCTCCATCCTCCAGATATCTTGGGGCTTCTGTGCCACGGCTTCGAAATCGCCGCCGGGCAACACGTTGGCGGACGCGGAAGAGGCGCGGACTTGATCCATGAATTGCCAGTGCCGCGGCAACGAGAAAAAGGTTACTGCGTGCGGGCTGGACACGGGGCTATCCAGCTCCTTGACCGCCTGCTCCCATTGGGCACGCATCAGAATCCGGAGCGGCCGCAGTGCGCGTTGCCCTTCGTGATAGGCCTGGGCGAACAAATGGCTGTCCCAAAGCTCTTTGGCGGCTTGCAAGCGATTGCGCGCGTCCTGAATGAGGTGGCTTGCGTCGGGCACGGTGTGGCCCTGCTTTTCCAGCAGTTCCTGGACCTTGAGGACTTTCTCCATCTCGTAAAGGCCCATGTCATACGACCATTGGGCGGCGAGTTGCCGGCGGGCGCGGGCTTGATCCTGGAACCGGATCACCATGTTGTTGTCGGCAGTGAACACGATGGCGGAAGTCAGGCCGAACTCGGGCACGGTCACTTTCGTGCCGCCGACCACGCGCTCGGCCCGCAAGCCGCGCGCATCCGCCGGCGATACTTCCCAGGCCTGCATGCTTTGCGGCACCTGCGGCACGACCATCGACAACTTGCTCACCGCCGCCTGCCCGGGAACGAATTGCGCGCCTTTGCCGAGCCAGATCGGCAACACCAGGATTCCTTTGCCCGTGCGCAACACCGCGGCCTTGATGTCCGGCACGGATGTGTCGATCCAAACCGGCGTATCATCTACCGAGACCAGAAGGGGCTCGAGCAGCTCCATTTCTTGGTTGAGCAACGCACAGCATAACAGCCGGTCGCGGCCGTGATGGCTATCGGCCAGGAAACGGTCGGACCAAAAAGCGACGCCTTTGTTGCCGGTCGCTAGCGCCAGATACGTCAAAAGTCGAATGTGCTCGGGCTGCGGTCCGACAGGCTGGTCGAAGGAAGCCAGCGCCGACCGCTCGTATAGCAATTGCGTGTGCCATTCGGGCAGGTGCGTTTGGATCCACGTCCACAGAAAGCTGCCGGGGTTGGCGAGACGGCGGCGCTGGTCGAGCCAATCGCGATACTTGGTCAGCTCGAGAGTCGTCATAAGCGGCCAGCGGTGGACGCCGACCATATTGAGATTGCGCGAATAAGGCGCCAAACCGTCCCAGACGTCGGCGCCAATCGGCCGGCCCGGGTCCGCCTGGCGCACGATTTGCGCGGCGCGCGACACCAACGAGGATTGCTCTAGCGCCAAGGTGCCTCCCAAATGCCAAAACAAGACGGCGTCGCTTTCGGCGTAGCGGCTGACCTCTTTGACCAGGCCGTCCGTGGAGGTGAGCCGAGCATCGTCGGAAAAAACGTGCAATTGCGGGATCATCCACAGACCGAGGCCCGCCGCCTCTTTCAAAAGGGCCTGGCTTGCCGAGTTTTCGAAGTAGACGGCATTGAAGCCGCTTTCCTTCAGAACGCGCAACGGCGTGTCGGTGTGCCGGATGCCGCGAAAAAACATGCGCTTACCGCCGACGACGAGCTGATTGCCGGAGAACTCGACGATCTGGTTGCGCGAAGCCGTGCGCGGCGTCGGGTTGGGCTTGGTGAAATCGGGTCCGGGAGCATTGACCGCGCCCTTGATGTTGGGGTCGGGCAGGATTGGGGCGCATTCCAGGTCGTCGATCCAGACCTCGGTCGGACCGGGACCAGCGAACACGTTAAGCACTAGAGCATCGATGTACGCATCGCTGAAATTGATGGATCGCTTCGCCTGGGCCTGCATGAGTTGTTGTTGCTGCTTCGTAAGCTGAAGCGGCCGGCCGATTTCCAAAGGCTGCCAGCGGCCGGCGTTGCGGTAAACGTCGCCGCGAATGAACGTGGTCAGACGATTGTCCAGGCTGTTCGGATCGCGCTCATTGGGGAGAATGATGCGGGCCATGAATTGCAGGCCGGGCCGATTCGCTTTCACCCACACACGCGCCGAGGTTTCGTCGCTCAGGACGAGCCGGCCCAAAGAATACTGGTAGTAAATGAAGCTGCCTGCTTTGGCGTTTAGTTGCAGGAATTCGCAGCGCTGTCCGTCGTGAGCGCCTTGGTCCACGACAAGGTGCTTCGTTTCATCGAACGCCGCGTCGAACCCGGCCTTGACCCAGGAAGGCTTCAGCGCTTCGAAGCCGTTGCGATGCACTTGTTGGGCCTGCGCCGCACTCGGCGCTCCGCAGCACAAGGCGATTACTGCAACGAAGAATGGGAGCGACCAAGCGCGCAGCATGACTTGCTCCTGCCTGTATAGACCCCACGCTCCGCGTGGGGAGTTGCTCACGCGGAGCGTGGGCTTTTCGCTTCGCGTGGGTCTACGCTTCTAACACACGCGGCTGTTAACCAAAAAGGGGACTTTTGTTATGGTTTCTTTACACTCGGCAATACAGCGAACCGGCCGCAGTTAAGCAACTCATTGAAGGATTGCAGTTTAGGAAAACTGGCGTAATTGCAATCAGTCGGCGCGAGATTTGCCAACTCTGCGGGTGGATTCTCATGTACCTGCGAAAGGATCGGCCATGGCTAGACCGCTGCCGGCTGATTGGAGAAAAGATCAGGTCCCACAGGAATTCGTGGAACTGCACGCTCACCTGGACCAGCTGCCACTGCACATCCGTCAGAAACTCATGCCCCTTTATGAGCGGCTCGGCCACTACACCCGTCTGCAAAACCGGCTGGTACGTGTCGCACAAGACGCCGTCGATCAGTTGCAACTCGACCTGAAGTACCTGGCGTTCGACCTGGAAGCCACACGGCGGGAGCGCGACGAGCTTCGGCAAATCCTGGACGAATTGGAAGAACACCTCGACGAGTAGCGGCGACCCGGCCGCGCCAAAACACCGCGCACGATTCGGCCCACTCGCAAGGTGAGTTGGTCAAATCGTTGGCACAGCACAAGTCATTTCTTGCAAGCAAGTTAGGTTAAGCGATACGCACGATTTGATTTGACCAACTCGACGGGGGTGGGTGGGGGGCTGCTGATTCGCGAGTTTGAGATTACCTCAGTTCGTCGCCAGGTAACGCTCTCTAACCCCTTGGGGTTAAAGCAGTTAACCCAATGGACAGCGCGTTTCCCAAAAACCTCTTTTTCCAAAAGCGAGAAGGGCGTATGCCGATGTCTGTATAATGGAAAAAATGGCGGACTTCGTCATGATTGCCAATCTCAAACAGCGAAATCGTCATTACCTGGCCGCGGTCGTCTTGGGCACCGCTTTGGCCACGCTGGGCGGCGAAAGCGCAGCGGCCGAAGAAATTCCCGGACAGGCCATGGCGGACGTCAGCCGCTACTGCACCGCGTGCTGGCGCAACGCGCGCTTGCCGGCGGATCGCTGGGGCGATTGCACCCAAGAAGTGTTTCGCCGGTTGCTCGAGCGGTTGGAGCCCGCCGCCTGGAACCAGGTGCTGGCGGACGAAGGCGCGGAGCGCCGCGAGCTGATGCGGGCCATCGACGCGGTCAAGAAGCGGACGCAGCGCGAGCGGCGCTGGAGCCCGTGCACTGACGCAGTCGCCGACCCGCGCGAAACGCACGAGCGGCAATTGCAGGAGGAGCGTGAAGCCGTGCGTCAAGCCGCCGACGAGGTGCTTACGCCGCGGCAAAAACAGATCGTGCAATTGACTTGCGCGGGCTGGTCCGTAGCCGACATGGCGAAAGAACTATCCACGAGCCCGGCCCGTGTCAGCGACGAGAAGTACAAGGCCATTCACAAGCTGCGCGAGCATTTCCAAAGCCCTGCTTGACGTTCGTTAGGGAAGTAACCGCTGAGGCGCAGAGGAACGCAGAGAAAAGACAAGCATGAGGGTGTTTCTTCGATGCCTTCTCCTTGTTTTCCCTCTGCGTTCCTCTGCGCCTCCGCGGTTTATGTCCGATCGATCACTGACCAAAGATGCCGGTGGCGTACCAGGTGCCGCTGGAGCTTTGGGCAATGTCGTAGCCGAAGTAGCTGTGGCGGCGCGCGACGGCGCCCCAGTGCGCCGACGAATGCCGCCAGGCGTCGATGCACGCAAAGGCCGCTTCGAGCACGTTTTCGCGGCCTACGAACCGGCCCCACGATTCGGCAACCACTTCCTGTGCGCCGCCGAAGCCGCCTTCCACTTTGGCGCGCAGCGTGCTCATGACCGTGATCAGGTTGGCGTGGTGCTGGCGCTGCGTGCTGGCCTGACGCTGACTATGTGCTTGGGCGTGGTCCAAAAAGGCCGGATGGCACGTGGAGAAGACGCTCTGCGGCACCTCCGGGTGCACGCGAATGGCGTAGATCATGCTGCGCTGGCCCAGCGTCGCGAACGCGGGCAGGTCGAGGATGATCTTCACCTGCGCGACGCCGTAGTCCGGCACCCAGCGATAGCGGCTCGGCGTGCAAGGATGAATCGAAACCGGCGCGGCGAATGTCGGCAGCTTCTTGTCATGGTAGCTGACGATTGCGAGTCCAGGCTTGCCCTGCATGTCTTCGAGCACGGAATAGTTCAGCAGTTTCTTGCCTTCGAACTCGTGATCGAGCGGCACGCGCAAACAGACAAAGTTTTTGAGCTTCTGCCGGACTTCCTCGTTTTCAAATGCCTCATCCAGCTCACCCTTATCGCGGAAATAAATCAACAGATCTTTTTTCTCCTTCATGGCCAGGTCGGTGGCCTTGGCATAGTCGGCTTGCCACCTCACCCCCGACTCCTCTCCCTTCAGGGCAAGGAGACTTGGAGCGGACTCGGCTGCTGCGAGCGCAAAGCTGAGAACACACAGTTGAAACATTGCAGACCTCCTTAAGGCGGGCGAAAACAATCCGTAGCCGCAGGCTTCAGCCTGCGGAATCGCGCCGCCGGCGCGCACGCAGAGTGCGCCGGCAGTCAAGGGACGATGCGAACGGGATGAAAAGAGGTTAAAGGAAACCAATTGGGCACACGGCCCAATCCGCTGGAAAAGCAGCTCGCTGGCTGCTCACGCCGGGAGCGTTCGGCTCCATTCCGTGGAAGGCGCGGCTGTTCCCTCATGCCGCGGTGGGAAGGGTTGGCGCTCGATGGGCAGCCGAGTCTGTGCAATGATAGTACGGATTAACGGTGAGGCAAGGGGCTAGCTGAGAAAATCGGCTGGGAGTGATCTTAGGGAATCATGCGAAAGCCACGATTTCTTCCCCAGCGATAGATCGAGAAATCGCGCCGGTCCAGTGTGAAAACGGTTTCTGTCCGCAAGGTTTCAGCCAAGTAGATCAGCGTCAAGTCCGCCAGTTGTGCGCCCAGGTTGCGATACTTTTGCGCGAGCGCGCGCAGTCGAGACAAGCAGCTTTCACCCAGTGCGGGAAGAATAAAGAACTCCTCCTGACCTAGCTCGAAAAGGCGGTTAAGGGCAACGATGTCTTTGCGCAAGATCCACGCGGCTTCGGTCAATACTGCCCAAGTAGTGAATAACGGCGGATCGAGCTCGGTCGCTTGTTCCCGGCATGCGTCATGAAAATGATCGTTGGGATTGGCCAGTGCAACCAGCGGCCCCGTGTCGAGCAGGGTGATTTCCTTCATTCCCTTCCAAGCCCCTCCAAATACTCAGGATTCGTGCTGGCATCGGCAGGCAATCCGGAAGCGCAGCCAATGAAGCCGATGCGCTTGGCGATGTCAAAACAACTTTCGTGTTTGGGTTCCTTCCCCAGGCGATAGCATTTTTCGAGCGCTTCGCGAATAAGATCGGTGGTCGTTTTGCCGCGGCTCTTGGACAATCTTGCCAAATGCCGTCGCCATGGAGCGCTGAGGCGAATCGTGACACGGTTGGTAGGCACTAGTTACTCCGCCAAATCTGTCTGACATATTGTATCAATTGTCAGACACTTGACTAGGAAAAAAAGGCGACCGATTCTCGCACGCCCGCTCACTCCGCAAACCGCACCAACAAGCTGCTGATTCGATCGGCATGCTAGCCCGCCCAGCGCTTCGGCGCGTTCAGCATTTGCCGTTAAATGTTGGCACTTGCACCCCTCATCCAGCATAATCGGTGTCGGCACAAATGTATCTTGTTGGAGGTTGCCATGCGGAACACACGAGAAGCCACGGTAGTGCGGCAAATCGGCGGGTCGTTGCCAACGCGCAAGTGCGTAGCGGCGCTCCTGGCGCTCGCGAACTTGTTGGGAAATGACGTTGCGCTATTTGGCCAGAGCTCGCAAGCCACTGACCGCCACGGCGATCCCTTGCCGAAAGACGCATTGTTGAGACTTGGCACGACGCGCTTTCGCAATTTGAACCCCAATTATGCCCAATTCTTGCCGGACGGCAAAACCATCCTAACGGCTGCGAGCACGTCCGCGCGCCAGGAGATTCATTGGTTGGATGCGACAACGGGTCGTCCAACACAATCCTGGCCGTTGCCAAAATCGCACCTTGTCAGCGTCAACGGCTTCTCGCCGGATGGCCGTCAGGTCCTTGTGCACCATTTTGGTGCAATGCCGAGCGAATCGCGCCTGCGCATCGTTGATCTCCAAACCAAAGAGTTCTCAAACCTGCAAACCGGACATTTTGGCGACGCCGTGCGCGGCCGCTTTTCGCCAGACGGCAAGTTCTTGATGGTCAATTTCAACATAATGGGCCCCGGATTGCTTTACGTGTTTGACGTCAGCGCCGCAAAGAAACTCTGGCAAGTTGGTGATAGGAGCGATTTGTCCCTCGGTTGCTTGGACTTGGGTTTCATGCCCGACCGCAAAACGCTGGTCATTCTCGAGCCGGACAACAAAGTCAGTTTGCGCGATTGTCTGACGGGCCGGGAGTTGAAGTCCTTCGCAACGCTGCCAGTGGGCGAATTAAGAACGCCCGTGCTGTCGCCGGACGGCAAGACAATCTTCTTTGGCACGCCGGGCAAGAGCGTTAGCGTCTGGGACGTCGCCAGCGGCAGGGAACTGCCCCCCTTGGGAGAACACATTCCACCTACCGAACACATTGCAGTCAGCCAAGACAGCAACACCGTGGTCACTGCAGGAGAAAGATATCTGCTTGTCTGGGATTGGCCCTCGGCAAAACTGCGCGCGAAAATCGACCTTGGCGCCGGCAAAAAACCCCGGGACCTCCGCATCTCGCTAGACGGAACGCGCGCACATATCTGGCTCCGAGATGAATACGCATTGCGTTTTTTCGATTTGAAGACCGGTAAAGAACTTCCCGGGCCAACCGAAGCGCATCGATCTTCTATCGCCGGATTGGCCATTGCGCCCGACGGGAAGGTAGTGACTGCCGCTGCCGACGACACGATTCGCGTGTGGGATTCGAAGACCGGCCGGCAAGTGGACGAATCCCAAGCCCACTTCGTTCTCGGCGCCAAGGTGGCGTTCAGCGCTGATAGCCGTTTGCTGGCCGCTGGACATGACAGACACGGCAAGGTGTCGATTCACGAGCGCGATTCCGGCAAAGTGCTGCACACGATTGATACCGGCGAACAGCAGATTCTCGCGGTCCAGTTCGCTCCGCACAAGCCGCTATTGGCGATCAGCGCAGCAACGCGGCGCGTGAATTCCCTTATTCTCTGGAACTTGGAGCGTGGCCAGGAATTGCGACGACTGAACTTGCTTGCTGTTGACTTGGCGTTCAGTCCCGACGGGCGATTCCTGGCCAGAGCGGATACGGAGCAGGTTCGGCTCCTTGATGCAGCCACAGGCCGGGAAATCATGGTTTTCCCGGAAAAGTGGGTCAGAGCCCTGGCATTCAGTTCGGACAGCCGCACGTTGGCCGCGGTCGGGAGTTGGAGAGTATCCGTTTGGGAGTGCTCGACAGGTAAGTCGCGCTGGGGCACTGTCCCACGCGCCGGCTTCACCTATCTTGCGGTTTGTTTTCATCCGCACGGCCGCTGGTTGGCCGCCGCCAATCAAAAACAAGTAATGCTGCATGACCTATTCGCTCCTGGCGCGGTGGAGACACTGGCCGGACACGACGAATTCGTAATGCATCTTGCGTTTGCGCCGGATGGTAGCAAGCTGGCGTCCGGCAGTAACGACACAACGGTGGTCCTCTGGGACTTCGCCAAGGTCCGCGCGCGCATGGAAGCGTCGCGCGACGTGCGCACGATTGTGGAATCCGACGTTGAAGCGGCATGGGATCGTCTTGCGGACAGCGATGCCGCATCGGCCTATCGCGGCATCGTCCGTTTGGTCGAAGCAAAAGACCACAGCTTGCCGTTTCTGCGCAAGCAACTGCAGCCCATTCCCGCGCCCGATGCCAAGCAAGTCGAAGGCTGGTTAGCCGATCTGGGCAGCGCTCAATTTGCCGTGCGGGAAAAAGCCAAGCAAGAGTTGGAGCTCCTTGCCGACCTCGCTGAACCAGCCATCCAACGCTATCTCACCAAAGAGCAGTCCTTGGAAGCGCGCCGACGCGCCGAAGCCGTTCTTGCCGCAGTCCAAGGACCCGTCAAGGACCAAGAGCGGCTCCGACTACTGCGTGCCGTGGAAGCTCTTGAGTTCATTGGAACCAAGGAAGCACGGCAGATCTTGGAGGCAATAGCCAAAGGCGCCGACGCAGCGCGGGTAACTCGAGAAGCCAGGGAGTCATTGCAACGCATTGGAAAATGGTCAGACGACTAAACCATTTCAAAGCAGTAGGTAGGTCGGGCGATTTCGGGCCAGGAAGGGGGGGTGTGGGTGCGTGGCGCGACCAATCCCACAACTTCCTTGTCCTCAAGTTAGTTACGGCAACCGATAGGTCGCGCTGGTCTGACATGAATCCAGTGCGGCTACGTCTTTCATTATTCCTCAAACCGCACCATCAAGTCGCCCGCTTCGATCTGCGTCCCCGGCCGCACCAGCACCTCGGCGACCTTGGCGGCGCGTTCGGCATAGACCGTTGTTTCCATCTTCATTGCTTCGAGTGAGACGAGCTTTTGCCCCTGGCTGACTTTTTCACCCGCCGCCACGTTGACGCGCACGACCAGGCCCGGCATGGGGCCGGCGACGTGCAGCGGGTTGGCGGGGTCGGCTTTGGGGTGCGTGCGGATGTCGTTGGCCAGCGAGCGGTCGAGCACCAGCACTTCGCGCGGCTGGCCGTTCAGCTCGAAAAAGACCAGCCGCCGGCCGTCCAGGTGCGGATCACCCACCGTCAGGAACTTGATGATCAGCGTTTTGCCCTCTTCGATATCGACGCTGATTTCTTCCGCCGGCTCCATGCCGTAGAAAAACACGCTCGTGGGCAACACGCTCGTGTCGGAGTACTGCACCTGGTGTTTGTACAGATCGGCTTCGACGCGCGGGTAGAGCAAGTGCGTGACGACCTCTTGGCCCGTGGCGTTGCGGCCACGCTCTTTCGCTAGGGTTTTGGCGACCGCGTCGAAATCGGCGGGCGCGAGACTCGCGCCGGGCCGACCTGTGAGCGGCTTGCGGCCCTTGAGCACGCGCACTTGCAAATCCTTGGGGACGCCGCCGACCGGCTGGCCCAGCCTGCCTTCGAAAAACTCGACAACTGATTCCGGAAACGCCAATTCGCGCTCGCCTTCGACCACTTCCTTCGCCGTCAAGTTGTTGGCCACCATGAACAGGGCCATGTCGCCGACCACTTTCGAAGTCGGCGTCACCTTGATGATGTCGCCGAACATCTGGTTGACCTCGGCGTACATGCGGCAGACATCACCCCAGCGCGTGTCCAAGCCAAGCGCTTGCGCTTGCTGATAGAGGTTGGTGTATTGTCCGCCGGGCATTTCCAGACGATAGACTTCCGCGCTGGGCGCGAGCTGGCCCGTTTCAAATGGGAGATAGAGCCTGCGCACCGCCTGCCAGTATTCGGCGGTGGCTTGCAGGGCGTCGTA
>JAKEHV010000388.1 GCA_022614915.1 Gemmataceae bacterium
ACCGCTTCCCGGCGGACCGGTTGCAGTCCTGCGTCGTGGCGACAGAGGAAGAGCAATTGATCCGCCAGGTTCGACAGGCGAATAGTCTCTTCGAGCAGGTTTTCCAGGACCCGGCCGTATTCTTCCTTTGTTCGCGTCGTGCGCAGTGCGACCTCTGCTTCGTTGCGCATCACCGCCAGCGGAGTCCGCAGCTCGTGGGCGGCGTCCGCGGTGAAGCGCTGCATCTGGGCGAACGCGCGTTCGAGCCGTTCGATCATGCAATTCAGGGTCTGGGCGAGGGCGCCCAGCTCGTCATTGGGATTGTCCACGTTGATGCGCTGGCTGAGCCGCTCCGCCGTGATCAAGTTGGCGGTTTGCGTCATCGCGTGGACCGGCGCTAACGCTCGGCGCGCCAAGAAGTAGCCGCCGGCGACCGCCGCGACGATCGTTAGCGGTCCTACGATCAGAAAAACGATCAGCAATTCTCGGCATTCCTCGTCGAACAAGGCAAGCGACCGGGCGACTTGCACAACCAATGGCGCGTCCGGCCCGCGCACGGGGACTCGGAGAACGCGCCACCGCCCCGCTGTCAGCGACACGTTGTCATATATGGGGGACGCCGGCATCGAACCGGCCTCAGGTATGGGCAGCGACTTATCGGCAAAGCGGAGATTGACAAAGAACCGCGTCCCATTGGGCCGCGTTATCTGAAAATCGAAACCTTCATGGCGGGCAAAACGGCGCTCCAGCCAATCGCGCAGCACTTCCGCGTCGCTGGCCCGCTCTACTTCATAGCGGACGTCGGCCAGCTCCTCGGCAAGTCCCTGATCGATGCGCTCCATCATCTGATGCCGGATGACAAGGTATACAACCACGCTGAATGCCGTGAGCACGCCGGCCAACACGCCGCAATACCAGAGCGTCAACTTCCAGCGAATGTTGAGCCGCTTCACGAGCGCTCCCTTCGTGGGGCGAACATTCTTGTTTGCCCAGGAGCTTTCTTGACGTGTTTCGATCGGCAAACAGGAATGTTCGCCCCACGTGAATTCATGTCCGCTCCCTCAGGGCGTAGCCGACGCCGCGCACGGTGTGCAGCAGCTGCCATTGGCCGGGTTTTTCGATTTTCTTGCGCAGCGCGTTGATGCAAACTTCGATGACGTTGGTCCACATGCCGTCCGGTTCCTTCCAGACTTCCCGGCCAAGCATATCGCGCGTCACGGCCATGTTTTTGTGACGCAGGAAATACTCCAAGAGCTCAAATTCGCGTTTGCTGAGCTCCAACTCGACGCCGTCGCGCACGACGCGGCGGGCCAAAAGATCCATTTCCAGATTGTCCGCGTGCAGCACCAGCTCGCGGCCGGCAAGGTTGCGCCGCAACAGGGCCCGCAAACGCGCCAAAAGCTCGGCGAAAGCGAACGGCTTGACCAGGTAGTCATCCGCCCCCGCGTCCAGGCCGTTCACCCGATCCTGGACCGCGTCCCGCGAAGTCAGGATCAGCACAGGTTGGCCGAAGCCGTGTCCGCGCAAGTCGCGCAGGACCTGCATGCCGTCCCGGCCCGGCAACATGAGATCGAGCACGACGGCGTCGCACTTCTGGGTCGTCGCCAGGTAATAGCCCTCTTCGCCGGTCGAGGCGACGGCCACTTCATAGCCTTCTTCCTCCAAGCCGCGGCGCAGGCTGGCCTGGAGCCGCTTCTGATCTTCGACAATGAGGACTTTGCCCATGGGCCGCCCTCCTCCGATGCAATTTTCCTGCGTCGGCGCGTTGGGTTCAACCGCCTTCTCTCACATTAGCGGCTTCTAATGTGCAGATAATTGAAAGTCATGGCAGGGCGGGATAGTATTCGAAAGCGCAGAAACCGCTTGGTAATTACAACCCTTGCTCGCGCGTCGGGCTCGTAATTACACGAGCCCGACGCGCAAGCAAGGGACTATTAACATCACGAGGTTGATCATGAACGCTACTTTCCTGGTGCTTTTGTTGGCCATGGGCGGCTCGGACAAGGTCCAGTCTACACGCTGGGACTTCAAAGCGGAACCGGTGGGCAAGATCCCCGCCGGTTGGTCGGCTACGCAGACGGGCAAGGGCGACGGCAGTGTCTGGACGATCGTCGCGGCCAAAGACGCGCCGGGCGGAGCGGGTAAAGCGCTGGCCCAGACCGCCAAGTCGCCCGCGGCGATGTTTAACCTGTGTGTCGCGGACAAGAGCAAATTCAAAGACGTCGATTTGACCGTTTCCTACAAGGCGATGGCCGGCGAAACCGATCAGGGCGGCGGCCCCTTGTGGCGCTACCAGGACAGCAACAACTACTACGTCACGCGCATGAATCCCTTGGAAAAGAACTTCCGCGTCTACATTGTGTTCAGCGGTAAGCGCGTGCAGCTGGGCTCGGCGAACATCGAAGCGCCAACGGACCAGTGGCATACCATCCGCGTCGTGCACAAGGGTGACCGCATTCAGTGCTACCTCAACGGCAAGATGCTGCTCGATGTCACCGACGACGCCATCACGCAGGCCGGCAAAGTTGGTCTATGGACCAAGGCAGACGCCCAGACTCTGTTTGCGAATTTGCAAGTTCGGGAACAATAGTTTTCGATTCACGTGTAGCCGAAGTCGTGAGACTTCGGCTGGAGTGACCGCGACCGAGGTCTCACGACTTCGGCTACGAACGTGCGAGGCAACACATGAAATGGGTGACGAGAGAACGAGTCAAAGTCGATCGCGTGGCTTGTCCATGGCTCATCAAGAAGTTTGTGGATCCGCAGGCCGAGTTCCTGTTTGTCGCGGCCGACAAAGTCATGGAGGTTGCGAACAAGGAGCGGGCTATCCCCTATGACGTGCCGAACGTGGAGTTCGGACATCATGGCAAAGAATGCTCCTTCGAGGCGATCGTCAAAAAGCATGGCATGACCAATGACCCCGCTTTGGTGCTGTTAGCCAAGATCGTCAACGGGGCCGACACCGACAACACCCTTTGGAACCGGCCCGAATCGGCGGGACTTAAGGCCATTGCGGAAGGCTTTCGCCATATGGGCTTCAAGGACGATCACGAGATCAACGCCGCCGAGTGGATCGTGTACGACGCGTTGTACGCCTATTGTCAGCACCTGGTTAGGCAGGGCGACAAAATGCCGTGAGACCGGCAGGTCAGACGGGAGGATTCATGACCCAAAAAAGACAAACTTTGATCGCGATGTTGTTGTCCTTTTTGGCCGGGGCGTTGTCGGTCGTTGGTTTCGTATTGCTCGGACAATTCTCTCAAGATGGGCACCCACTCGTTCCGGCGGCCCACGCCAACGCCGCCCAGCCGCTGCCCCAGCCGCCAACGCCGCCAACTCCCTGGTTGAAAGGGACCGCGGATGAGAAGTTCACTCAGATCGAGCGGCACCTGCGCGGGTTGGATGTGACAATGGCCGAGATCGGCTACCGCTACGGCGAACTCCTGCTGGCCGGGAAGACGCGCAACTGGGAATACGCTCAATACCAGACCGAGAAGATCGACTTTGCGTTACGTCTGGCCATCGAACGCCGGCCCAAACGAGCGAAGTCCTCCGAGCCGTTTCTGAATGAGAGCCTTAGCGAAGTCATGAAGGCGGCCAAGGCCAAGGACGCCGAGCAGTTCGACGCTGCTCTCGAAAGGCTGCATTCGGGGTGTGTCCAGTGTCACAAGGCCGAAAACGTCCTCTATTTCAAAGAGTCGGTGGACCGGATCAAAGAGCGTTCGAAGTAATTCGGAGCGACTCCTAAACCAAGGGTGCTCGATGTCACGCAACCTCCTGCTTCTTCTTACGGCCAGTGTGTTGGTGATGAACTTCGCGACCGCTGGTGAAAAACTCCAGTCCGGCCCACAGCCCGGGAAGACACCAGGACCATTCCACGCGCTGGCCGTCCACTCCCCGGTCAATCCAGAGTTTGTCGGGAAGATGATGGATTTTGTCGGCGAAGCGTACGGCGCAAGACCAGTGATATTGATCTTCGCGCGCGGTATGTCGGAACCGAC
>JAKEHV010000389.1 GCA_022614915.1 Gemmataceae bacterium
ACGCCGAAGTCGATCACCTTGGGCACCGGCTTGCCGTCGTAGAGCGTGACCATGACGTTGGACGGCTTGATGTCGCGGTGGATGATGCCCTTCTGATGGGCGTGCTGGATCGCCTGGCAGACCGGCACGAACAGCTCCAGCCGCTCGCGCGGCGTCAGGCGGTTTTCATCGCAGTACTTGGTGATCGGCACGCCGTGGACCAGCTCCATCACAAAATAGGGGCGGCCCGAACCCAAATCACAAGCATCAAAATCCAAATCACAAACAAACCCCAAATCCGAAGCTCCAAGGCCCGAAACCCCTTGGTTTTGAATTTCGGATTTGTGTTTTTGAGTTTGTTTGGTTTTTGGTTTTTGTGTTTTGGGATTTATGGAAATCGTGCCGCCATCGAAGACGCGGGCGATGTTGACGTGGTCCATCAGCGCCAGCGCTTGCCGCTCGGCTTCGAAGCGAGCAATCACCTGGCGGCTGTCCATGCCTGGCTTGATCACTTTGAGGGCGACCTTGCGCTTGACCGGTTCTGTCTGCTCGGCCATCCAGACGATGCCCATGCCCCCTTCGCCGATATGTTGCAAGAGTTTGTAGGGGCCGATCACCGTGCCGGGGCCTTCGGTGACCGGGTCATCGATTGTTGGGCGGACTCCTACATCCCCGGTGGCCGCCGATTCCGCCGCGGGATTCTGGAGAAAGCTGCCGGCGCCTTCGTAAAGCCGTAGCAAGTCTTCCACCTGCTTGCGCAACACCGGGTTGTGAGCGCATGCCTCGTCCAGGTAGACCTGGCGCTGGGCCGGAACTTCTTTTTGCAATGCGGCGATGAAGATGTCGCGCTCGGTCATGGGAACCTGCTTGCAAAGGCTGCTGTCGTTCAGTGCGGAATCCGCCCACGGATCGCGCAAACTATTGTGAGAATCGAAGCGTTTGACTACGGTTGGGCGTCGGCGCCGCCCAGGGAGCGGAGCAGCCAAGCGCGCGCGTAAGCCCAGAGGAAATCGGCGCTTCGGGGTGATACGCCGAGAGCGTCGGCGGCCTGGGGCACCGTCAGCCCCGCGAAGTAGCGGAGCTTGACCAATTCGGCCGCCTGGGGATCGGCGCTCGCCAACCCCACGAGGGCGGCATCGATGTCCAGCACGTCGGAGCTGGGTTCGGACGTGGCGGCCGCGAACTGGTCGAGTTCCAGGCGAACGCGATCGCCACCCCGTTTCTTGCTCTGCTTGCGTCGCGCATTGTCAACGAGGATCCTCCGCATCGCCTCGGCGGCGGCGGCGAAGAAGTGGCCGCGGCTGTTCCAGTGCTGGGCCTTTTCGTCATCGACCAGGCGCAAGTACGCTTCATGCACCAGTGCGGTCGCTTGAAGCGTCTGCCCTGGCTTTTCCTGCGCGAGTCTTTGCGCCGCCAGTCTGCGCAGTTCGTCGTAGACTAGCGGTAAGAGCTGATCGGCGACGGACGGGTCGCCTTGCTCGATGGCGGACAGGATGCGGGTGACCTCACTCATGACGGTTGAAGATAACCGTTCCGATGACCGCCAGCAACCATGGAAGGTCCACGACACCTCACGGATTGGCGAAACGACCATGCATTGCCGACGGACCGTGGCCTTTTCGACCGTGATTCACACGCTAGACTGTCGTTCACCTGATCGGAATACCGCGTTGTCATGGCAAAACCGTGTCGGCTTTGGCAACGACACGTTGAGGTAATCATCGGTGAGCTTGTCGAGAGCGGTACACAGAGTCGTTGATTGACAAATGGCGGAGTTCAAAAGATCTCCAAAAGGGAGAGAGGTCTCGCACGAATCATCTAACGGTGGTACAAGTACGGGCAACTTGCATGTCTAAATCGACGCGCTCGTTGCAAGCACAGCTTCTGAGGGTCAAGCGATGGATTCCTTGTTGACAAGTCTACCAGACATCAATGCGTGGCTGGCAGAAAACAAAGAGCTGGCCACCATTATTTCGGGGATTCTCGGCCTGCTCACCGCCTGCGTCGGCCTGTTGGCGTCGCTGCTCGGCCGTGCGACCGTTGTGCTCGTACATGGCTCGAGTGCAGGCACGGCGCAATATCCGCGGTTGCCGCTCAAGTTGAGCCTCAAGAGCGTCCTCAAGGGCTGGATTTCCATTCTGATTTGGAGCGCGATCGTTTTCTTCATTGCCGGCTTCGTCATGGCGTTTCTTGCCAGCCGGCAGTCGCCTGCTGTCCCGGAACCACCGGCGGGCGCATTAGCGCCCGAGGTGGAGCGACCGGATTTCGATTTGCAACGATCCATCAAGATGATGGAGGACCTCCTCAAACCGGAATCGGCGCAGATCGTCGTGCTGGTCCTGATCGGCCTGGTGTATATGCGCGGCGCCTATGTGGCGGCACGTTCCGTGAAAACGACGATGCTCATGAAAATGTGCAATGCCCTCATTGCCATTGCGACCCTGGAAATCGGCTCGGCGCTCCTCGTGCAACATTTTTACCCCGAGATGCTCGCGATGACCAAACCGCTGCTGGTGCAAAAATGGGAGTATGTCGTCATCGCGGTGGCTGCGCTGCTGGGAGCGATCCTGGGATCGGAAGACTAGCAATGACATTCTGATCGGAATTCCTGACGGGTTTTGGCGCGCTTGGTTGATGTACCAATCAGAGATTTTGCAACCGAAGCGACCCTTAACCGGAGGAAAACGATCATGCGTGTCCGATTCCGCATTCGCCACCTGTTTGCCCTGTTGTGTTTGGCCGGCGTACTTTCCTGGCCGGCCGCGGCCCGCGCCCAGCAGTATGTTCAAACGCGCGTCCAACTCTACCTCGATTCCCTGCAGGCCTGGGAAACGACCGACGTGCACGACCCGAAGATCAAGGTGTTCGGCAACGAAGTGGGGAGCAACGACCGCGATGAGGTTTATTTCGTCGTCAAAGGAAAGCACGGCAAGAAATCCTTCACCGTTCCGCGCATCTCACCGCACCCCCCGGAGGATTACTATGGCCTCAGCAAGGGGCAAGTGTTGCGCAATATCCTCTTATGGGACGGCGTGCTCCTCAACAACGAAGCTGTCACGTTCGTGGTGACCATCGCGGAACAGGACAACGCACAAAGACAGGCGCTTCAAGAGCTGGTGAACTTCGGAACCCTGACCGTTCCCGAGCTGGCGGGTGACGCCCTCACGGGCGACTGGGCGAATTTCGCGGTCACTTTGGGCGAGTCGCTCTACGCGATCGGCAAAGAACTGGACGAGTCGCTTCGGAAACATGGGGACCAGACCATCGGCGCCTTTGCCGTCACCGTGGTCTGTGCCGACGGCAAGGTGTCCGCCCACTGGCAGGCGCTGGCGCATACCAAGACCGATCAACCCAACTACCATTACATGGCATTCACGGCGAACGGTCACAAATCCCACTACACGGGCAGCGTCCGCCTCGACTCCTTTGCCGTCACGGGAAGTTACGATCCCGCGGAGTTGAAAAAGGTCCGCAGTCTCATCGACGAATTGGCGATCGGCGATGCCGACCGGCTTGTCACAGTCGTGCGCCGCACTCACGAAAACGATTGGTCCGGCGCCGCGGAAGATTTGATCTACGGGCTGCGCCGCGAACCGGCCGCTCAGCAACTGGTCCTGCGTTACTTCCCCCACGCCGTCCGTTACGCGGGCGAATGCGTCAAACAACAGGTCAACCTGAGCGACCCCGTGTTGACCGCCCAGGGTTTTCAGGCGGCCAGCAGCGAGCGCGTGCAATTCCTAGTGGACACGCTGGTGAAGCACGACCGCGGCCGCATCGACAAGGTCGTGCGCATGGCCAAATGCAACGACTGGTCGGGCGCGGCCGAAGACCTGGTCTACGGCGTGCGCAAGGTCCCCGACGCCCCGCAGCAAATCCTGCAACACTTCCCGCTGGCCCTCAGGCACGCGGCGACAAAGATCGGCGACAAGATCGAACTGGCCGATCCCAAGGTGCGGGCGCATCACCAAGTGGCCATCATAAGCTTTGAGGTGCTCCGGCGCGTCGGGCCGCTGCGACCGGATAACTTGTCGGTGAAGCCGAAACAACCTTGACTGGCAGTGCAGTCTCCAGGAGAAAAAACAAAAGCGGCGGGAAAGCGCCGCACTCCAAAGGGGGGCGTCTATGAACCCAAACGCGATGACGCCTTTTGGTGCGGCGCTGTGGGCTTGCTTCGAAGGTGACACCGACGCCGAACTGGTATTGCGCCGCGACGACGGTCTCGAAGTTGCCCTGCCGGTCAGCCATTTCTTTCGCGAACCGGCGGCATTCACAGCCATCGAAATCGCCGCGCTACAGCATTGTCGCGGTCCGGTGCTCGACGCCGGCGCCGGCACCGGCTTGCACAGTCTGGCACTCCAACAACTCGGCGTGCCCGTGACGGCGATGGATGTCTGCCCGCAAGCCGTCGACATCATGGCGCGGCGCGGCGTGGCACGGGTGCATTGCGCCGATCTTTTTGGGTTTTGCGGTGGGCCGTTTGCCACACTCTTAATGCTCGGTCATGGTGTTGGGGCTGTGCAGACCATCGCCGGTCTCGATCAATTCTTGAGTCTCGCGCATGGACTTCTGAGCCAAGGAGGCCAAGTGCTGCTGGATTCCATGGATGTGCGCGTCACGGACAATCCAAGGCACCTGGCCTATCTCGACGCGAATCGCCAAGCGGGACGTTACATCGGCGAAGTCCGCCTCCAATTTGAATTTCGAGGCCAGAAAGGGCCCTATTGCGGCTGGTTGCATGTGGATGCAATCACCTTAGCTGAGCATGCCGATCGCGCGGGATGGAATTGTGAGGTAATCGCACAAGCTGCCGGCGGCAATTACCTCGCTTGTCTCACGGCCGGATCCAAGAAACTAATCCTCACCCTGTGAGACCCCGCTGCGCAAAGGAGCAATATATTGTGGCCTATTTCGATCCCGGGACAGAATGGATGGCCGACACAGACGGCGGCAAGGTTGTCGTGAGGTTCAACCCGGCCATCACGTTCCTTACGTGGCGCACTACGTTGGAAATTCTGGACGATTGGGAGCACGAGCTGGAGCATTATTGGCGCTTCCGAAAGCGAGCGACCCAACTAAGAGCAGACCTCGAATTCTTTCTTAAAAAGGCTTACCAGCATCGACAAAACCCGAAGCACGGCGTGTTGGCCTATATGGATTGGTTTACTTACGACTCATGGAAAGACGTCTGGGAGTATCACAAGAGCCTGCCGGACAGCTCGAAAGAAGTCATCGCTCGGGACTTCAAAAGAATGCAACGGGCCAAGCCGAAAGTGAACCGGCCCGAGCCCCACGCGCTGCGGTATTGGGCCGAATACAACCGTACGCATAATCCGTTGTCCCGTTACGTTGATCCGGCCGTATATGGAGCCGACATTTCAAAAACGTTCAATCGAGCTTGGTGGGTAAAAAAAATGGGCATGGGCGCCAAAGTCAGCGTCCAGGGCCCTGTGGAGTACACGGTGCATTCCAAGAAGAACTGGGGCGAAGACGTTGGCGCGCCGGGCAGCATGTTTGTGTACGTCGATCAATTCCTTCGTGATATCCACATGGTTTACGTCGACCAGCAAGGACGTCACTACTGGGTGCTTGTCGCTTGAGATGGAGAAATCCTGAAGTGGTTCTTCGACCGCTGATTTCTGGGCCGACGGTCAGCTGCGCGTCGGTCATAGTTTCTATTCGGAAAACCCTGTCGGGTTTGGCGGCTGTTCGTTGAGTTACCTGTTAGAGGCGGCCGGCATGACGAGGGAAGCCAATCCCGGCCGGCGGCCTGTCTCGTCGAAGTTGGTGCAGAAGGAAGCAGCCATGAAACGAATAAGCAAACAAGTGATGCGTTGGATGCCGCGCTCGCGTGCCGGGCTGATGCGAGCGCTCCTGGCGAGCGTCGCCGTTGTCAGCGTCGCCGGCACGGAGGTCCGAGCGCAAACCGCCTTTACGCAGATCGCGGGTTAGGTTGGGAGAATATCGCGTCCGCCTGGGGCTATGCGGACCCGGTTACGACGTTCTGCACGGGCTGGCGGAATTCGCCGCCGCACTGGAACAACATTCTCAACCCAAGTGTTTCAGAAATCGGCGTGGGCGTCTTCCGCAGCAATTCCGGAGTGTTCTACGCCTGCCAGGTCTTTGGCCAACCGCTTGGCGCAACCGCAACGGCGCCGGTCTATACGTTGTACCCGCTCACGTACAGCGGCACGATTTACGGCAAATCGGCGGCCAACCCCAACAACCGCGTGCCGGGCTACCGTGTGCACGTGGTCCGGTGAATGTCTAAGCGAGGGATCCCATCGTTGAGCGCGCTCGAGCCCTTGCTGACCCTGCGGCCGCGAATCGCCGCAGGGTTTTTTGTGCGCCGGCACAGTCGACGCGTGCGCGTCGCCACGGTGTGGCAAATTCCTGCGATTCTGTCGGGTTTGCCAGCCGGTTATTGATGCACACCGTAGCAGCGGCTGGCTTAGCAGCGAACGTTGTCGTTTCGCCGCCAGCCGTCAAGTTCGATGTCGCTTGAAATAGAGGTGCTTCCATGTTCTTGAACGCGAACCGACAGGCATTTGCCTTGGTTGCCGTCAGTCTGTCCGTGATTTTCGCGTCGGCCTCACCGGCGCCGGCGCAAAGGTTCCTCGGCTATACGCATGACAAGTCGAGCTTCAGCGTGATCCACGTTCAAAGCACGACGGGCTGGGTGCCAGTGCGGCACGGCGAAACGAAGACCATCCGCGTGCCGTCCCACCGCTTTTCCTGGCTGAGCGGCAGCTCCGTGGAATGGACCACCGCTCCCTGGTTCACGAACTTGGTTGTCGTGTCGCGCTCCTTTGGCAGGGACATCAACTGGGCGTGTTACCACGAACCGGCCGCCGCGCCGGCACAAGTCTTTCTCGGCCGCACCATCGACCGCTCCAGCGCACACATGATCTATGTTGGGAGCACGGACGGCTGGGTGCCCGTGCGCCAGGGTGAAACCAAAACCATCCGTGTGCCCTCCAATCGTTTCCTGTGGTACAGCGACGGCAGCCGCGAATGGACGACTGCCCCGCCGGGCACCAACCTTGTCGTGGTGACGCGCGACAGCAGCCGGGCAATCCTTTGGGACTGCTACCGAGATAACGGTCCGCGCATCACCTTGGTGCCGTGATGACGACCTCTGAATTCCACCGCTTACTGCGTGCGCGGCTCTGAATCCAAGCCGACCTCTGAATTCCACCGCTTACTGCGTGTGCGGCTCCGAATTCAGAGCCGCGCACAAAGTAAGCGGCGAATCCAAGCGCCAGCGCAATCCGCGCTGGCGTTTTTTACTTGGAAAACGTGTCGGGACTGACGGCTGGCCGTTGCGTGACGACTGCTCGTTAATCCTCATTCGGCGGCAGTGTCTTCGCCACGCGGAAACCGATGCTGGGATGACTAGCGCCGACCGAAAACCATGTCCGGTTGGCCGAGCGCACTAGCCATGGAGCACTGTCGAACTGCGCCCCGCGCATCCAGGACATTTGCCCATAATCAAAAGTCTCTCGGTCGACGGCGGGCCGTCCCCAAGGATTTCTGACATACTGGCGCGAACCAGATTGACACCATTCCCCGCCATTGCCCAGCATATCAAACAAGCCGAAATCGTTGGGCTTGAGAGTCCCTACAGGCCACAATCGTTGTGGTGTTTGCGGCAGATAATGGCGGGCGTACTCGCGCAGCAATTCCTCATCATCTCCGTAGAACCGGCTGGTGACCGCGCCCGCGCGACACGCATACTCCCACTCCGCTTCCGTCAGCAACCGATACCCAGCACGCGACAGGTAATTGTCGGGAAGGATGATTGGCCCCCCGGTCTGTTTTTCCAAAGCTGGATAGCACCACTGATCCTCCGGAATTCCCTCCTGCTCACTGAGCCATTGGCAATACTGAATCGCATTCGCCCACGTCACCATTGTGATCGGACCGTCTGGCGGCGTCGGCTCCATTCCAGACGGCTGGATGATGTATACGTGCGCCAGCTTGGGGTGGGCTTCCAAAAAACGCCGAAACTGTTCCACGGTGACCTTTTTCGTGGCCACCGCAATGGAACGCGGAATGCGCACGCGATGCAGCAATTCCCCCGATGACCTGCCGGCCTCATGGCCGGGCGAACCCATCAGGAACTCCTTGGGGTGAATCACCACCATGGTGTGGCCCTGCTGGTTGACATACCACTGCCGCTTGTCCAGAGGGTTTTTGGACATCAATTCGCTGTCGATCCTCTTAACTTCTTGGCGACGACCCCATCGGCCCAACATCCACTCCGCTGCTGCATGAAGGCCCGGATCTGGATCCCCGCGATAAGCACGCAGAAGCTTTTCCGTCAACTGTTGTCGCCGGCCAGGTGCTAACTCCTCGTTGTAGGCTCCCAGACCTAAGAGCAGGGCGCGGCGGACGGAAACTTCCGG
>JAKEHV010000390.1 GCA_022614915.1 Gemmataceae bacterium
CGTTCGACTGGTTCCATTGGATGGACATTCTTGTCCGTCAGAGCGCCAATTACGTATCTTGGGCGCTCTGACGGACAAGAATGTCCATCCTACGTGGTCGTGCAAAGATGAACGACGGACAAGAATGTCCGACGCATGTGTGAAGCGAGAGGGCGAAACCATGGCCGCACGGCAGCCCAACCAAGAGCAGGATATTCGGCTGGGCATCCTCAATGCCTTGCTCACGACGCCGCACCGCAAACTCGAGCTGATTTGGCCGGTGCACAAGGACATGGTTGAAAAAGACCCGCGTTTCTACGTGCGCTTGGCGGCCTGGTACAACGACCACGGCGACGTGCGCGATCACAAGGAGATGTTCATTGTCACGTTGGCCCTCAGCGACTTCGAAGGCCACCGCGACGTTGCACTGGCTCTCTTGCGCGCGCTGCCGCCCTATGAAGTCGTGCGCGTGCTCGATTTCATCCACGGCAAGAAGACGACGCGCAAAACGCGCCCCGAGAAGGCTAAGCGCAAGCCGGCGGCAAATGCAGCGGAAGCGGCAGCAGTACAGAGCGTGGTCGAGGACTTTGGCCTGTTCCGCAATCCGCCGCGCGCGCTCAAGACCGAAATCACGCGCTACCTGCGCGAGCGCGAAGCCGACCCGGACTGGTTCGACGGCACCGTGCTAGTCGCCCGCAAGGCGGTCAAGCGGCTCTACGCCCTGTTGCACGTCAAGCCCGGCGCGCGGGCACAGAAGATCCTCTTCGAAGAGGACCCGCCGGCGGACAGCCGGCTTTTCGCCCTCAAGGAACTGGCCCGCGCCAAAAGCCCGGCCGAGCAAGCCAAGGCGATTATCGAGCATCGCTTGCCGTATCGGGTAGCTGTGACGGTCGTGCAACAGATGACGCCAACAGTCCTGTTGGCGCTCATCGAGCGCATGAGCCCACAAGAATTGATCAACAACCTCGGTTCGCTGCAGCGCCGCCGGGCCATGGACAACCCGGACCTCAAGGCACTCATCGAGCAGAAACTGGAGGAGGCCAAGACCGGACCGCGCGTCAGCGCATTCAAGGCCGAGGAAGCCATGAAGGCGGCGCCGTTGTCCGACGAGGTTCGCCGTAAGCTCGAACAAGTCGCGGACAGCCAGGTCAAGGCCAAGGGCCGGATCAGCCGTCCGACCGCTTTGCTCATCGACAAATCCAGCTCGATGGAGTTAGCGATCGAATTGGGCAAGCGGATCGGCGCAATGGTCTCGGCCGTTTGTGAAAAGGAGTTGTACGTCTATGCCTTCGACACGATGGCGTACGCCATTGAGCGGGCGGGAGACGACTTGGCTTCGTGGGAAAAGGCCCTGAAGGGCATTCGCGCCGGCGGCTCGACTTCGTGCGGCATCGCCATCGAAAACATGACGCGCAAGCGCCAATACGTCGAGCAGATCATTATGGTCACGGATGAGGAGGAGAATTCGCCGCCGCTTTTGGTGGACGCTCTTAAGAAGTATCGCGAGACGGTCCAGGCGGACCCGAATGTCTGTTTCGTCCGGACGCCGGGCGCGCGCGGCAGCTTGGAGGAACAATGCCGCCGTGCCGGCTTGTCGAGCGACTCGTTCCAGTTCACGGGAGACTATTACGCGCTGCCCAACCTGGTGCCGCTCGTATCCCGGCCGTCGAAGCTGGAACTGCTCATGGAAATCATGAACTACCCGCTTCCCGTGCGGAAGCCGGCGTAGTATCATCAAAGCACAGGGCCTGCTGCCCGACCGCAAGAGCATACAAACCACCACGTTTAGGACGTGGTCCTGAAAAGGACCGGTTACCAAAGCTCTTGGAACTTGCAGCAGGCCCCGTTTTTTGGCAACGGTGGGTTCATTGATGACATGAAGAGACAAAGGAAGCCAAGCAAGTCGGCGGGCCTGGATCAGGCACTGGAGCGATTGGCGGCTGCCGAGCAAGAGTTCTTGCAAAGCGAATTCCTGGCGCCTGCCCTCCAAGGCGGCGAAGTCAACGTGCGCATCGCCGGCGTCGTTTGCCGCCTCCAAGTGCAACCGGCCGATTTCGCTGGCTGGGGCGTGTTTCGGCCCAAGTCCCACACGGAAGCCGCGCTAGTCCGTCCGGCTCGTCTGGTTGAACGGCAACGCTATCTCGAGTTATTTCCGCTGGTCCGCTTTATCTTCGCGGGCAAACTGAATGATCTAGCATTGGCGCTGCCGGCACACTCGGCGGATAGCCGCTTTCGCATTGAGGGCCTTGTGCCCTTGCGGCTGATCGAAGACGATGTGCAATTGTTTGAAGTAGTCCACGCTCGCTTCGACGGTTCGCAGTTCTGGTACCAAAGCGGCGACCCGCAACGTGATCCCGCTGCTGCGGCTTTTCTCCGGCAGGCGTTGGAAAAAATGCGGCAGCCGGACAAGCTCATCCGGCCCGGGCTCACCGCCGAAGAGCGCAAGGCGTACGCAACTAGCTACTGGCCGCGCTATGAAGCCTCGGAAGAAGCCCGACGCAGCCGGGAGGAAAACCGCGTGCGCCGGGCCGTGGCACATGCGGGAGCGGAATTCAAGGAATACCGCGAACGCGGCGACGTCTATACGGTCACCTTTGAAGTGGATGGGCAGCGGCATGTTTCGGTAGTGTCCAAAGCGGACTTGGCCGTGCAGGTGGCCGGCATATGCCTAAGCGGCGAGGACGAGAACTTCGATTTGCAGAGTCTCGTCGGCGTCATCCGGGAAGCCCAAGGCGGCGGCGGCTTCGTGCGCATCGGTCAAGAGAATCGCGGCATGGCGGAGGAGCAGTATTGGCGCGTGCATCCACGAAGAAGAAGGTGAAGCGATCGACGCCCGCGGGCCCGGTCGAGGAATGCTGGATTCTCGTGGGCCAGCGCTGTGGCCGAATCTGGTTTTGCCGGCGCGTGCGTCACACTACAGGTGAGCGAATCTGCGTAGGATTCGATGGCCTTTGGGTGCTGCAGCGCGAAGAGCGGCACGGCGACGTGCTGGGTTTCTTGCATACTCATCCCGACGGACCGGCCGGCCCGAGCCTGCGCGATCTGCGAACGATGCGCTCTTGGCGCAGCGCCTTTGGCAAGCCGTTATTATGCGTGATCGACACACCACTCGGACTCAAGGGCTATCGGTTTGACGGCGATGAGTCCGAAGGTGAGGAATTGAAGCTGATTGAAGCGTTTCCCCGAGGCGTGGTGGTTGGAGTGGATGCCGGTGGCAGGCAAGTTTCATCATGAAGCGATCTACCGCGGCGCCGACAGTCTCGCGAAGCTCGGCGCCGTTCAGATCACGCTGTGCGGCGCGGGCGCTCTGGGCTCCCAGCTTGCTGACAACCTTGCGCGTCAGGGCGTGCAACACTTGCGCGTCATCGATCGCGATCGCGTGGACGAGCACAATGTCAGCACGCAGCTTTATGGCGAATCGGACATCGGCGCCTGGAAAGTGGAGGTATTGCGCCAGCGTCTCTTCCGCGCAACTGGGATCGAGATCGACGCCGTCCGCAAGGAATTGACCGACCGCAATGCCCTCAGTCTGTTGCAAGAAAGTCAACTGGTCCTCGACACTTTTGACAACTCAAGCTCGCGTCGCCTCGTTCAGGAGCAGTGCCGATCGTTGCAGATTCCCTGTTTGCACGTTGGTCTTTACGCGGACTACGGCGAGGCGATCTGGGACGAATACTACCGCGTGCCCCAAGATGTGGCCGGCGACGTGTGTGACTATCCGTTGGCGCGCAACCTGGTGCTTTTCATGGTAGCAATTTCCTCGGATGTGTTGCTTCGTTTCGCATTGGAAGGAATACGACAGAACTGGTCGGCGACACTGCGCGACTTTGCCGTCAGGCCATTGGAAAACTGATTTGCAAGCACCGTTTTGAAGGGTAGTTTAGTTAATCATTGAAAAGCGCCTCGACGTACGCTTCCGGATCGAAGACCTCCAGATCGTCGAGCTTCTCGCCGACGCCGACGAATTTCACGGGCAGGTTCAGCTTTTGCTTGATGCCGAAGATGGCGCCGCCTTTGGCCGTGCCGTCGAGCTTGGCCAAGACGATGCCGGTGCATTGGATCGCTTTCTTGAAATGCTCGGCCTGGGCGATGGAGTTCTGCCCGCCGGTTGCGTCGAGGACGAGCAGCACCTCGTGCGGGGCGCCGGGTATGTTCTTGCTTACGACACGATGGATCTTCTCCAATTCGCGCATGAGATGCGCTTGCGTGTGCAATCGGCCTGCGGTGTCCACGATGAGCGCGTCGGCTTTGCGCGAACGGGCGGCTTCGCAGGCGTCGTGGGCGACGCTGGCGGGATCGCTGCCTTGCTGGTTCTTGACAATCTCGCAGCCAAGCCGCTGACTCCAGATCGTCAGCTGCTCGACTGCGGCGGCGCGAAAGGTGTCGCAGGCCGCCACGATCACTTTCTTTTTCTGATCTTGGCAAAACTTGGCGAGCTTGGCGATGGATGTGGTCTTGCCCGAGCCGTTGACGCCGGCGACCAGCACCACGGTCGGGCCGCCCTCGGCGAAGTGGATGCCTTCCTTGGGCGATTCGAGCAGGGCTTTGAGCTTATCTTTGACGAACTTCTCCACGTCGCCGGTGATCTCCTTGTCGAGAAACGCCTGCTTGACCTGGGTCAGGATGTCGGTGGTGGCGACGGTGCCGACATCGGCAAGATAAAGGCGTTTTTCCAGCTCATCGAGGAATTTCTGATCGACCCGGCCCTTCAAGCGAAAGATGCCGCTCAACAGATCGCGGGTCTTGGCCAGGCCTTGCTTGATCTTGTTGAAAAGTGCGCGAAAAACCATGCTTCGTCCTTAGTCCAATAGTCTTCAACCCTTTCCCCTCAGGGCGCGGGAGTCGGCGGACAGTGCTCGTCGAATTCACCGCTTACTGCGTGCGCGGCTCTGAATTCAATGTATTATAAGGAAACCAACAGCGAATTTGGGGTGGCGCGACCGTGGCTTTTTCTTCCCAAGCGCTCCGAAAAAAAAGAAAAAAAATGATTGACACCCGTCGGGGTAGGCTATTAAAGTGCGGGTATTCTCATTTCCCTTTCATTTTTCGGAGACTCGCTATGTTCCCTTCAAACGCCGATTCTCATCGCGGTCAGCGTTCAGGGTTCACCCTGATCGAGTTGCTGGTTGTCATCGCCATTATCGCCATCCTCATTGGATTGCTGTTGCCGGCCGTGCAAAAAGTGCGCGAGGCGGCGGCACGCGCCCAGTGCAGCAATCACTTGAAACAGATTTCGCTGGCACTGCACAATCATCACGACGTATTCAAGACGTTTCCGCCGGGCGGCATGCAAACCGGCCGCAATGGCGCGCCGTGCTACACCAACTGGGCCATCGAAATCCTGCCCTTTATCGAGCAAGATCTCTTGTACAAGAGGTATAACCAGAAACTCCTCAACGAGCACCCCAACAACCAGTTTGTGAATCAGTCGCGTGTGCCAATCTACGAATGTCCCTCGGACCCCCTAGCCGGCAAACTTGAGCGTCCGACCACGGGCCCGGCGCGCTACGACTACATGCACGGCAGCTATCGCGCGGTCTCGGGCCGCAGCGGCGCCATCGGCCGCGGTTTCTGGGACACGTTCGAGGACCAATTCTGGCCGCCGAACTGAATCATGTTGCAAGAATGGCGCGGCGCCCTGCATGGTACAGCCACGGCCTACAACGGCGTTCCGGCGCAAAACGCCACCGGGCAAAGAGGTTCGCAACTATCGCAGATGGGCGGACCGGAGAAGTTCGCCAACATCATCGACGGCACTTCCAACACCCTGATGGTAGGAGAGTACACCAACATCGGTAATTCGGATCCCAGAGTAGACGGCAACCGGCTAACTTCCCGGCGGGCCACTTTTTGGTCGTACACCTACGCCTCTTATAACCAGTCGTCGGTGACCACTGAGAGCCGCATTCTGGGCAACGACTATGTCAAGTGTGCCCTGTTGCCCGGTCAAGGCGGCGACAACCCCTGTAAGCGCGGTTTCGGCAGCATGCACACCAACGGCCTCAATTTCGCTTTGTGCGACGGGTCGGTTCGCTTTGTCTCCTATTCCGTGGACATCAATCGTTTGGCGACCATGGCGACAATTTCCGGCGCCGAGATTTCCTTCATCGATTGACCTCGGAGTAGTCCAATGAAACGAGCCGTCACAACCAGGGTGCTGAATCCTCGCTCGCGCTTCGGGTTGGTGAGAATCCCTCGCTCGCGCGTCGGGTTGGTGGGAATCCCTCGCTCGCGCTTCGGACTGGCGGGAATCCCTCGCTTGCGCGTCGGGCTAATGTTGGCAGTCCTTTGCGCCGCCGCAACCGGTTGCGGCGGCGGTCCGGAAATCGCTTCCGTTTCCGGTGTGGTCAAGGTTAATAACAAGCCCTACAAGAACGCGGTCGTTAGCTTTCAGCCGGTGGGCACCCGGGACAGTCCGAACCCCGGCCGAGGCTCGGCGGCGGTGACCGACGAAAACGGCCAGTTTAGTCTGGTTTATGACGGGGTAAAACCGGGAGCGATTGTGGGCAAACACCAGGTGCGCATTTTCACCAAGTTCGGCGTCGAAGCTCCCGCGGACTTCAAGTCCGACAGCGCGCCAGGAGTTGCTGCCGAAAAGTACTTCGAACCGATACCGCCGGAATGGAACGAAAACAGCACGAAGACCTTTGAAGTGCCGAGCGGCGGAACCAAGGAAGCCAATTTCGACATTTCGACGAAGCCAGGCAGTAAGGGGTAGCCCAACTCCCCGCGCCATTGAGGGAGTGTCGTGTTGAGGGGGTTGTGCTGCGCGCAAGGGAACGAACAAGTCTCCATTCTTATTGCAGTTCCATCTCTCAATTCTTTTGTGGCAATTTTCCTTGACTGCCTGACAACTTTTCGGGCACACTAAAAGGACGTTTTCTTAATTATTCTCGATCTTTTGTAACTGGAGGGTTCCATGGAGCGCCACAAGAAAGTTCGTACTGCGCAGCAAGGTTTCACGCTGATTGAACTTTTGGTCGTCATCGCCATCATCGCCATCTTGATCGGCTTGTTGCTGCCGGCGGTGCAAAAGGTGCGTGAGGCGGCGGCACGCGCGCAATGTCAAAACAACTTTAAGCAAATCGGTTTGGCTTTGCACGGCTACCATGACGTGACGAAGAAATTCCCGGAAGTCGCATCGCGCACCACGCCGCCCTTGCCCTTGAACACCAACGACATTCGCGACCTGAACTGGGGCCCCACTTGGGTCGTGCACATTATGCCCCACATCGAGCTGGACAACTTGCGGAGGGCTTGGCGGCTGGACTTGCCCGCCAAGCATGCCGGCAATGCCGGCGTTGTAGCGACGACCTTGCAAGTTTTCCTGTGCCCAAGCGATTCGCGCACCCCCAATGTCGCCAACGCCGGCCAACTTTGGCAGTTTCCGATGGCACGCGGCAACTACGGCCTCAACATCGGCATCGGCAGGGCACGCAATAACGCGGTCTTCAATACTTCAGCGCGCAGGGGCATCGCGCATCTTCGTCAATTGTGGGCCGCCTCGATGGCCGACGTGGCCGTCGACGGCACGTCGAACACTCTGGCCGTCGGCGAACTGATCACTTTTAATTCCACCGGCGACGGCACCTGGGGCGTGTGGGCCTATGCCGGCGGCGCGACGGTGAGCGGCAGCAACGACAATCCGAGCACCAGCACATTGCTTCCCAATGGCGACGCGCGCATCGGCACATTCAAAGACTGGACCCCGCACTGCCCAAACGGACTGATCGATCCGATCTTTACCTGCGAAGACAGCGACGCCGCCCATAGTGTCCGCAGCCGCCATACCAACGGCGCCAATATTCTGCTCATGGACGGCAGCGTTCGCTTCGTTTCGAACAGCGTCAATGCGGCCACGTGGCGGGCCCTGTTTTCGACCGGCGGGGGTGAAGTGCTGAGTGACTTTTGATCGAGCGTTCCGATGAAAAACCGGACTTTGCTGATTGCGGCTCTGGGGGTGTGCCTGGGTTGCTCCGGTGGCGCCAAGGACGATACGAAAGACCCTGCCAAGTATGCCCTCTCAATCAAGGGGCAGGTGCAGGAGTTTCTGGATGAATCAAGCAGGGAGCCAGCCCGGACGAGCCAACTGGCGGCTGTATTGCTTGAAACGCTTGAGGTCTATCCTACGCAGGCGGTTGGGGACCACGGAGCAACGTATTCCCAACTGACCGAACGGTGCAGGGAACTGGTGCAGGCCGGAAAGGCAGGCGGCGCTGACGTGCGCAATAAGCTCAATGAAATGGCTGCCTTGATCAAAAAACTTCCGGGATAACCACAAAATTAGCTGCGAATTGAAGCACACAGCGCCAGCGCTCGGCGAAGATTCGCTTGACACTGCGCCCCCATCGCTTACAATGTGTTCAGTATTCAGTGGACAACCTCCCTGCTGAACGATCTCGTCTTCTTCCTGTCTGGGATTTCAGGTCAGACCTGCCTTTATCGACTGCCTGAGAGAAGCTGATCGGCCAGCATTTCTGTTGTTTTTCCGACGCAGCCGGTTTGTACCCATCACTTGGAGCCGGCGCGGCGGCGCTAACTTGCGTGCCCGTCTGTGTTCTTCGACAACCCGGACTCGCTCCTATGTCTGCCGGCAACGAGAGCCTCTATCTCATCGATGCCCACTCGCTGATCTTCCAGGTGTTTCACGCCATCCCGGAAATGACCAGCCCGTCCGGACTGCCGACCAACGCAGTCTTCGGATTCACCAAAGACCTCTTGTACCTTCGCGATGAGAAAAAACCGACGTATTTGCTGGCCGCCTTCGACGTGGGAGCCCCGACCTTCCGCGCGAAGATCGATCCCCAATACAAAGCCAACCGGTCGCCCATGCCGGACGACCTGCAATTGCAAATCCCCTTGATCCGCCAAGTCTTGGACGCCATGCGCATTCCGGTGCTCGGCGTCCCGGGCTATGAGGCCGACGATGTGATCGCCACGCTGGCCAAGCGCGGCGCCGAGCGCGGCATGGACGTTTTCATATGCTCCAGCGACAAAGACCTGCGCCAGCTCTTGTCCGATCGCATCAAGATGTTCAACTTGCGCAAGCTGCAGATCTTTGACCGGGACGCCTTGCAACAAGATTGGGGCATTACGCCGGACCAGGTCATCGACTTTCAAACGCTCGTCGGCGATTCCGTGGACAACGTCAAGGGCGTTCCCGGAATCGGAGCGAAGACCGCGAGCAAACTTCTTCAAGATTACGGCACGCTCGAAAACCTGCTCGCACACCTTGGTGAGATACCGGGCAAGAAACAAGAAGCCCTGCGCGACTCGTCCGAAATCATCCAATGCAGCCGGCAACTTGTCACACTCGACACGCAAGTTCCGGTGCCGGACGACTGGGAGCGCTGGCGGTTGCGCGAATGGGACGCGCCGAAGCTGGTCGAGCTTTTTCGCAGCCTCGGCTTCCAGCGCTTTGCCAACAGCATCAAGAAGTCGCGCCCGACTTCCGAAGTGTTGCAAACCTCGGAAGTCGCGGAAAGTGGTTCGCTTTTTTCCACACTCGGTCCTTCCGAAAGTGAGGCTGGGGACGATTTCGCTCCCCGCGCCCCCACCAAAGACTCCTCCAACGGCGAACTGACGGCGCTAACCACACAGCCGCGTCGCCTGATGCAAGGCTCTCTCTTCGGAGAGGAGGAAGAAGCCGGCTTCGAAGCGCCGCGGGCATTGCCGCGCCGGAAATGGCAAGCCGAGTATCACCTCGTCGATAGCGCCGAAAAGTTTGAGTGCTTTCGGAAGGAGCTGCAACGTCAAGAACGCATCGCCCTCGACGTGGAGACCACGAGTCGAGAGCCGCGCAAAGCGCAGCTTGTGGGCTTGGCCTTTTGCTGGAAACAAGGCGAGGCCTGGTATGTGCCGCTGCGCGGACCCAAGAGCGATCCTGTTCTCGATGCAACGGCCACGCTGGCGGCGCTCAAGCCGATTCTGGAAAGCGCTAAGCCGGTGAAGGTGAACCAGAACATTAAGTACGACCTGCAAGTGCTCAAGGCCCACGGCATCGACCTGGGCGGCTTGGCCGGCGATTCCATGGTCGCCGATTATCTTTTGCATGCCGGCGAACGGGCCCACGGCTTGGACATCCTGGCCGAAAAGCATCTGGGCCACCGCATGATCCCGATCGACGAATTGATCGGTTCGCGCGGCCAGCGGCGTCTGGACCAGGTCCCCTGCGCCGAAGTCGCCCAGTACGCCGGCGAGGACGCGGATGCCGCCTGGCGTTTGTGCGCCAAGCTGGAGCCGATGTTGGAGGAGCTGGGATTCAAAAGTAGTAGGCACACTCCGTGTGCCGTTGTGGCGGCAGACGCAGGGGACGGCACACGGAGTGTGCCTACTACATTGCGTGGCATGTACCTCTACGAAGATCTGGAAATCCCGCTCATCCAGGTGCTCGCCGACATGGAGTACACCGGCGTGAGGCTCGATGTGTCGCTCCTGGAGCGCATCGGCGCAGACATGGACGTGCAGTTGCAGTCGCTGGAGAAAGCGATCTACGACTTGGCAGGACGCGAATTCAACATCGCCTCGGTGAAACAGCTGCGCGACGTGCTCTACGGCGAAATGGGGTTCAAGTCCGCCAAGAAGACCGCTATCATGCGCGAGTCGAGCACGGACCAGGAAACACTCGAAAAACTGGCGCGCGAAGGCCATCCCTTGCCGCAGAAGCTGATCGAGCAGCGCAAGATCGCCAAGCTCAAGGGCACCTATGTGGATGCCTTGCCGGCTCTTGTGAACGAGGCCACTGGGCGCGTACACGCCTCCTTTAACCAGACGGTAGCGGCGACCGGCCGGCTCAGCTCCAGCGACCCGAACTTGCAAAACATCCCGATCCGCAGCGAGCAAGGCGGGCAGATTCGCCAGGCCTTCGTGCCCGAACCGGGTTGGCTGCTTTTGGCCGCGGACTATTCGCAGATCGAGCTGCGGCTCTTGGCCCACTTCTGCGGCGACGAGACGCTTCAGCAAGCTTTCGCCGACGACCGCGACATTCACGCCGAGGTGGCGGCCAAGGTCTTCACCGTTGACGAAGAGCACGTGACGGCCGCCATGCGCCGCGCAGCCAAGACCATCAACTTCGGCGTCATCTATGGCATCAGCGCCTTCGGCCTGGCCCAGCGCTTGGAGATCGACAAAGACAAAGCGGCGAAGTTCATCGACGCTTATTTCGAGAAATATCCGCGCGTGTTGGCTTACCAAGACGCGCTTTTGGAGAACTGCCGCAAGCTAGGTTTCGTGAGCACGATCCTGGGCCGACGCCGCACCATCGCCGGCATCCGTCCGCACACGAGCTATAAAGGCCGCAACCAGCCCGAGCGCGAGGCCATCAACATGCAGATTCAAGGCTCGGCGGCGGATTTGATCAAGGTCGCCATGGTCAAAATTCACCGCCGGCTGCATGAGGAAAAGCGCCGGGCTCGTCTGCTATTACAGATTCACGACGAATTGGTTTTCGAGCTTCCCCCCGAAGAAAAGGACGCCATCGTCAAGTTAGTGGAGGAGGAAATGACCCGGGCCCTCGCACAGGAAGTGAAGGTGCCGCTCAAGGTGGACGTGGGCGTGGGACCGAATTGGCTGGAAGTGAAGTCGTAAAAGGATGAAAGGGTGAAGGGGTGAAAGGGTGAAAGGGCAATGGGAAATGAATATGACTCGACTGTCACCCCTTCACCCTCTCACCCTTTCACCCCTTCAAAAAGTAAAGGAAAAGCGGTCATAGGAGTGGTCGGCGGCATCGGCAGCGGCAAAAGCCTTGTCGCCGCAGAGTTTGCGCGGCGCGGCGGTTCCTTGATTGTCGCCGACAAACTGGGCCATGAGGGGCTGCGCGCGCCCGATGTGAAAGAGCGCGTCGTCCAGCGCTGGGGCAAGAAACTGCTCGACTTAGAAGGCGAGATCGATCGTAAGAAACTCGGCGCGATCGTGTTCGCCGATCCCAAGGAGTTGCGGGAGCTGGAAAAAATCGTCTTTCCTTTCATCGGCCGAAGGATTCACGAGCAGATCGACAAGGCGAACCGGGACGAGGCGGCTGCGTTCATCGTGCTCGACGCCGCCGTGATGGTGGAGGCGGGCTGGGACCGGCATTGCGACCTGGTGGTGTTCGTGGAGGCGGCCCGGTCCATTCGCCTAGCGCGTGTCTGCAAACAGCGCGGCTGGAACGAACAGGACGTGGCCGCGCGCGAGCAGGCGCAGATGCCTCTCGAAGAAAAACGCCGCCGCGCCCACGCGGTCCTGACCAATGAGGGAAAACCGGAAGAGTTGGCGCGCCCCATCGAGGCGTTGCTCGAAAGACTCCGAATCTTGTAGCCGCAGGCTTTAGCCTGCGGACAGGCCGCAACCTGAAGGTTGCGACTACAGGACTGGAGTCTGGACAGAAGGAGGGTTGAGTCATGGCTGAAATCAGAGGTCGTCGCGAGGGCCAGCCGATGCGGACTCGGCCGCGGCAACGGCCCAACGGCGGCGCTCCCGACGAACGACGTTACGAGCGCGACAATCCGCCCGTGGACGAACGCTACGCCGAAGACCAAAACTTCGCTGGCGGCTTCGACGCCGAGGTCAACAGCCGTTATGAGGAGATCAAGCGCGGCGCCACGCACATCTCCGAGCTGCAGCAAATGACCATGCCGCAGCTTCTCAAGACGGCCAAAGAGGAGGGCCTGGCCGACTACTCCGGCCTCAAGAAGCAGGACTTGATTTTCAAGATCCTGAAAGAACGCGTCAAACAGAACGGCCTCATGTTCGGCGAAGGCACGCTCGAAGTCCTGCCCGACGGTTTCGGCTTCCTGCGCAGCCCGGACTACAATTATCTGCCTTGTCCCGACGACATTTACATATCGCCGAGCCAGATTCGCCGCTTCGGCCTGCGCACGGGCAGCGTGGTCGCCGGGCAAATCCGCCCTCCGAAGGAAAACGAGCGCTATTTCGCCCTGTTGCGCGTCGAGGCCATCAATTACGCCGATCCCGAGCTCCTGACGCAAAAGGCCGTGTTCGACGACCTGACGCCGCTGCACCCGAACAATCGCATCAGCTTGGAGACGGTGCCGCAGGAAATCGAGATGCGCGTGCTCGACCTTTTGACCCCCATCGGCAAAGGACAGCGCGGCTTGCTGGTCGCTCCGCCGCGCACCGGCAAAACCGTGCTATTGCAAAAGATCGCCTGCAGCATTCTCAAAAACCATCCCGAGTGCTACGTCATCGTCCTCCTAATCGATGAGCGGCCCGAGGAAGTGACCGAGATGGAGCGGACCGTGAAAAGTACGAACTCGGAAGTGGTCAGCTCGACTTTCGACGAGCCCGCCAGCCGGCACGTGCAAGTGAGCGAAATGGTCATCGAAAAGGCCCGGCGCATGGTCGAGTTCGGCCAGGACGTGGTGATTCTGCTTGATTCCATCACGCGCTTGGCGCGGGCTTACAACAACGAAGTGCCGCCTTCGGGCAAGATCCTCTCCGGCGGCGTCGACGCGAATGCCTTGCACAAGCCCAAACGCTTTTTCGGGGCGGCCCGCAATATCGAGGAAGGCGGCAGCTTGACCATCCTCGCCACTGCCCTCGTGGACACCGGCAGCCGCATGGACGAAGTGATCTTCGAAGAGTTCAAAGGCACCGGCAACATGGAAGTTCACCTGGATCGGCGGCTCGTGGACAAACGCATCTGGCCGGCCATCGACGTCAACGCCTCCGGCACCCGCAAGGAAGACCTCTTGCAAGGCCCCGACGAGCTGCGCCGCGTTTATATTCTCCGCAAGGTGCTGAGCGACATGAATGCGGTCGAGGCGATGGAGCTGCTCATCAACCGGCTGGGACGTAGTAAGACCAACATGGATTTCCTGAATACGTTAAACTTGACTTGATGATGGCCCTATTCGAAGGAAACCTGACCACACCCTCCGGCCGTTTCGCCCTAGTCGCGGCGCGCTTCAATCAATTCGTCGTCGACCGCCTCGTGGCCGGCGCCAAGGACGCATTCAAGCGCCACGGTGTCGCTGAGGATGCATTGGATCTTGTCTGGGTGCCCGGCTCGTTCGAGATTCCGCTCGTAGCCCAAAAGCTGGCCGCAACGAAGAAATACGCCGCGGTGATCTGTCTCGGCGCTGTGATCCGCGGCGACACCGATCACTACGATCACGTCTCTAGCGGCGCGGTAAGCGGCATCGCTCAAGCCGGCCTGAGCACGGGCGTGCCGGTCATTTTCGGCATCCTCACTTGTGACACGTTGGAGCAAGCCCTCAACCGCGCCGGCGGCAAGTCGGGCAACAAGGGCCACGACGCAGCTCTAAGCGCCATCGAAATGTCCAATCTCCTGAAGCAACTGCCGGGATAGTTTACGTCCTCGTCGCCCAGCTTGTCGAAATTAGCCTGCCCGGCGCGCAGCAACTGCCAGCTCGCCAGCGCCGACACGGCGCACAGCGACAGCACCAACCAGCGAAGTCGTTTCATGGCACCCTCGAAGAAAGTAAACTACATTGGCGGGCATCATAATCGCCCAATCGGGCGTAGGCAAGCAGCGGCTTATCTTCTAGGATACCTCTCCCCCAAGGGCGAATGGGACGAGGCATGACGAGGCGATCACGAGCACGAGAAGTGGCCCTGCAGCTCCTCTTTCAAAGGGATCACAATCCGAAGCTGGACCGAAGTGCTTTGGAGCAATTCGCGACGGAACGGCTGCGCGAGGAGGCGTTGCGCGTCTTTTGCATGCAGCTTTACGACGGCGTCGTCGCTCATCTTGCGGACATCGACCACAGGCTATCCGCGGCGGCGGAGAACTGGCGGCTGCCGCGCATGGCCGCTGTCGACCGCAATATCCTGCGCATGGGGGCCTTTGAGCTGTTGTTCGCGCCGGACACCCCGCCCGCCGTCGCATTCGACGAGGCCATCGAGCTCGCCCGTCGCTATGGCTCCGGCGATTCGTCCGCATTCGTCAACGGCGTATTGGATCGTTTGCGGCGCGAAGCGACCCAGTCCGCGACGCCGACCGACGCGCTCGAACCGTGACGGACGGCATTGTTCCTACAGCCCGCCCCATCCGGAACTCTTGTGAATTGTGCTTCGCCGCGGAATTGCGCAAGCCCTTCGCCGGCCATTTGGTTTGACAAGAACGCCAATGCCTTTACACTTGAAGAGAGGGGACCGCGCGCGGTCCCGCCTCCTGTCCAAGAGGCAAAGGCGCTACGGTCGGCACGAATCCTACCGACGACGCCGGTTTCCATTCCCATCGGAATTCTTGTGAATTCCGCTCCTTGGCCGACTTTGGCCATGGAGCCGACTTCGTAAGAATTCGGTTTCACGCGGCGAGGTTTCCCATGGCTGGCCTGAAAAAACCAGTGAAAAAACGCGACGATTCCAAGCCCGGCACCGTCCTGGTCATCTTCTTGGTCTTCTTCATCCTCCTGTCCATCGGCTTGGGCGTCTGGGGTTACTACGGCTACGCCGGCCAGGATCAGTTGCGCACGAGCGCGAAAAACGACGCGGCCAAGGCGCAAGCAGCGGGCTTGGCGGAATCCTTCTGGAAAGCGACCGCCAACGAATTGCGCGTGGCCACGGGTCATCCCCTGGATGCCAACGACGTGCCCACGTTTGCGGGAGACCGTAAAGACTTGTTGGAAGAAGGCGGCAAATACGCCCAGGGTTTCGCAGCGCGCGAAGCCATCAAGAAAATGATCGAAGACAATGGCAAGACCCTCGGCGGCTTCGTGGATGCTGACAAACGCTATGCCAAGAACTTCCGCGACGAAAACGCAAGGCTAAACAACGACCTCAAAAAAACGCAGGAGCTTTTGACGTCAGCGCTCGGCGAGCGCGACGCAGCCGAAAAGAAATTCCTGCTCTTGTCCACGAAACAGGACAACCACTGGAAAACCGCGCTGGCGAATATCAAGAAAGACGGTGAAGCCGCGGTGGCCGCAAACGCCGCGCGCACCGCGGAGATGCAAAAGCAATTCGAGCTCAACCAGCAATTGGAAGAGAAGATCAAGGAGCTCAACGACAAATCCGAAGAGAACGATCGCAAGTTCAACCTCACGATCAAGCGGCTGCAAAAGGAATTGGCCAAGTTCGAGGAGCAACGGGGCGACGTGGCCGCCGGCGCCGTGGCGCCCAGAAGCGGCAGCGACGGCATCCACGCCCTCCTGCTCGATATCTCGCAAGGCAAGCCGCTTTGGGACAACCCCTTGGGCCGCATCAGCCGCGTCGATCTCTTGGAGCGGCAAGTCTACATCAGCCTCGGCGCCGCCCACGGCGTCAAGCCCGAGCTGACCTTCAACGTCTTTGGCGTCGGGCCCAACGGCCGCGCCGACAAGAACCTCAAGGGCACCATCGAAGTCATCCGCGTGATCGACGCCAATACCTCGCTCGCGCGCATCACTTCGATTTACGACAAGGAAGGCAACGAGATCGCGTTCGGCGACGCCACCCTCGGCCGCATCTCGCGCGAGGCCGAGAACCCCATGAAGGAAGGCGATTTGCTCTTCAACATGTTCTGGGGCGCGCGCATCGCTATCGGCGGCTACGTCCCCTTTGGCGGCGCCGTCAGCAAGAGCCCCGCCGAGCAGATGCGGCAACAAGCCAACTTGATGTTCTTCCTCCAGCGCCAAGGCATGATCGTCGACGCCTATCTCGACCTCATCGACGGCAAGGTCAAGGGCGACGGCATGACCTCGCGCACGCGCTACTTGATCCGCGGCTTGGAGCAGAAGTTGGAGAAATTGACCGCCGACACTGAGCCGAAAAAACAGAAAGAGGACGCCGACAAAGAAGAAGTGAAAAGGAAAGAGGAGCAGCCCAAAAACGGCGCCGCCATGAGCCCCGAAGAACGCCTGAAAATGCTGGACGCGGCCTTTGCCGCCATGCGCAAAGAAGCCGTGGACAAGGGCGTGTTCATCATCTCGGCCGAGAATTTCTTCAGTGTCATCGGTTATCGCCCGCCCCGCAGCTCCCAAAGTGCGGAAGTATCGGGATACCGGCCCACCCCGCTCTTCGCCGGTCCGGGCATCCAGCCCGCCGCGGTCGAGCAAAAAAAGGGCAACGACCTGGAGAAAATGCCGTAAGCCGTTTTGATCTCGTGTAACATAAGCCTGATCCATCGTTTCGGCGCTGACTTTGCCCGGCGCGGAACGCTGGATCAGGTTTTTTGTTGTCCATCCATGAGCGCTGATTCCCCACACGACGCCTGGGCGTGATCGTGGGACGTCGCCACCGCCCGCAAACTGCTGACGCTGGGCACGCAGAATCAGGCGGCGGCACACCTGGCCTTGGATCCGCGCGGCCACCGTCTCGCCGCGGGTGTGCAAGAGATTGGGTTATTCACGCCGCTCATCCAGTTGAAAACCGAGTTGCGACTCTGGAACGCAAGACCGTTGCCAGGACCGGGATGGCCGAAGGAGGCACCAACTCCGCCGGACCCATCACTGTTGTGTTGCGGAGGTATTGATAGAGTTCCTCGGCGCGGATGGCCCAGCCTTTGACCGTCGCTCCATGGGGTATAACGCTTTTGAATCGGCTTTTTGAGTACAGGCCGACTACCGACAGTGTCATACTCATGCGCACAGCACATTGGGCCGGGACCCCATCGATGGGATGCGGATCGGCCCGGAAGTCCTGATACTTGCCCCACAGTGACAAAAAGTTCGGTCGTTTGTGTGCCATCGGATCACCTCTCGTCAAAAAAAATGTCTATGGCCAAAAAAAGGCAACCGCCGGGTTGGTCCCGGCGGCCCGGCTCTCACCGATTACTATTTCTTCGGGGCGCGGAAGAGGGGGATGTCGGGCAGGTCGCCCACACTCTGCGTCGCTGCGCCCTCGTCGGCGACCAGGTCGAGATCGCCCGCGCTAGACTTGGCGACGAAGTGGAAGTCCTGCATCTGCACCTTGCCGCCACCAACATTGACGCCGCTGTGATTCGAGGCGTTGGTCACGCCAAAGCTCCAGCTCTCGAGCTCGATCCGATCCTGGCCGGCTCCACCGAAAAGTAGGTCACTGCCCTTGGGGCCGCGTTCCACGGATTGCTCGCGGACAAAGTCGTCGCCTCTAAGAAAGCGATCGTCGAAGTAGTTCGTGCCCGCGAAGGCGTACTGGTACATCGAGGAGCCCCAGCCGCGGACACCCACGCCATTATTGCCGATCGCCGCGATCGTGCCGGCGACGTGGGTGCCGTGGTTGTTGTCAAGTGTGCTGCTGATGTTGACGTCGTTCTGCAAGATCGTCTTTCCCTTCAACGCCATCTCACCCAAGCTTGCCGGCGGCATTGCCAGGACCCCAGTGGAAACGAAGCGGACGCTGCCGTCGCCCAAGGCCTGTTGCTCGATCTGCGGCGCGACCAGCGCGACGGCCTCCAGCAGGCCGGCGGCCGACATACATAGCCGGTCCTCCAGGACTTCCAAGGTTGGTCGGGCATTCATTGGTTTTTGGCGAAACATGGTGAAGTTCTCCTCGTAAGAGTTCTTGTTCGTATGTAAGCAAGCTTCGTGGATTCCGAAGCACGCCGACATGGGCCTCGCGCTCCACGTATGCAAGGGCATCTCCAAAACGGAGCGGAACCCAGCAGGAAATCACAAGAAAATCGTCGCGCGGTTGGCTGACCCGCGAAAGGCGGACGCGTCATCGGTCGCGCGGCGAGTGCCCTACACTTGGGTCCGTTCGCTCTTAGGTCCGGACGTTTCTCTTCTGGTCGTAGCCGGTCTTGATGGCGCCGTCCAGGGAGCCGTCTGGCTTCTGTTGCCTGTAAACGAATTCGATCTTGGCAAAGTTCATGGTGAACTGATCGGTCGGTACAATGTCGCCATGCCCGTTGCCGCCGGTCTGGTAGCTGGTGATCATGACGTCCTGCAGTCTCACCGTGAGATAGTCTTGCTGCTTACCGCCCGCCTTGCGGCAGAGTAGGCTGGCTTCCTCGATGTGCAGGCCGGTGGCGCAGGCCAGCATCAGCTTGGGGCTGGCCTTGCTCATTTTCGCGACGCAGTGAAAGTCTTGCATTTGCACCTTGCCAGCGCCACCACCACCGCCGCCGCCGTGCGTACCGGACTGGGTCTCACGCCAACTCCACGAGTCGAGATCAATCGCGTTTTTGTGCGCGTCGTCGGTCACATCGCCATCAATGCCTTGGAGCTTCAGAAAGTAGTCAACGGCCGCCATGTCTAACCTCCTCAGTGTGTAAAAGGGCCTGATGATCCTGAGGCCGCCGGTCGTCGGCTGGCCATCCAGTCGCCAGGGACGCGGGCCATCGGGAAGTTCTCGGTCGGCCAGGGCCCGCCCAGCGGCCTGACCCTATTTGTGCCGGGTGGCCCTGATCCCTAGGGACATCTCCAAAGGGCCGCCGAACCCCGCAGCAGATCGCAAAAAAAATCGTCGCGCCGGAAGCCGGGAAGACGAACCCGGCAAGACGCGAAGGTTGCAGGTCCGCGCCGGCATACTTACAATTCGGGTGTGCGATCTCGTTCGCCTGCGCGAGACATCCTGCCATGACTTCTGAAGGCTCGGTCAGCCGCTGGATCGAATTGCTGAAAGCCGGCGACCAAGCCGCAGCCCAGCCGTTGTGGGAACGCTACTTCCACCGTCTGGTCGGC
>JAKEHV010000391.1 GCA_022614915.1 Gemmataceae bacterium
GGGACGACACGGTTCAATTCCTTCATCCAAGCTAAGTATTCGCGCGACTTGGCCTCTGTTTGGCCGGGCGACTGAGCGTTGCGCGGCCGGTGCGGCGCCAAAAAATCCACTTTGACGTTTGCAAGATACTCACGCACATCCTCTTTGCTCATGTCTCCGGCGTGCGAAGCGGTCACAAGCAACCTGGGATCAAGCCGACGCGCCTCTGCGCGCAGTTCCTTCAATTCCTCGAAACTGACAAAACGCTGATCCTTGATGTTGCGCTCATTGCCTAGATCGAGATACCAGTTGCGATAATCCTTGAGCGCGGACACGATGGCATGCACGGCCCGGCGGTGCGCCTCCAGGTTTTGCAGCCGCGGCGGGCCGGAGACGCCGTTGCCGCGCGACAAGCTGACGTCAACGACAAGGCCGAGCTGCTCACAGCGCGCTACCAGGCTTTGCAGCTTCTTCACGTGGTCGGCGACCGGCTTGCCGTTGCGGTCCACTACGGATACGTCGTTGTCGAAAGCCGCCCACGTTGCCCAGATGCGTATCCAATTCATGCCGAGGCGTTTCGCTTCCAACAGGTCACGTTTTTGGATTTCGTCCGATGCGCCCAGTGCGCCGTAATAGCTGATGCCCAACAGAAAAGTCCGTTTGCCGTTGAGCGTGAAAGAGTCACCATCGATGCCCAAGGAAATGGGAACGGTTTCTTGCGCCGCGGCCACCGTAGCGGCGTGAGTCCACAGCAAAAGACAATTCGCCAGAACGAAAACTCGAATGCTCATGCCGGCATTTATACCAAGTTTCCACGGCGAAACAGATACCAGTAGGAATTACGGCTCATCCGGTAATTGCGCGTTTTGCAATGGCGTCCCCCCCTCTCCCCCGCCCGTTGCGGTTTCACGGGGATCCTCTCCTCGACGGGCGGGGGAGAGGGGAGCGGAGTGGACCGCATGCCCAACAGCTGCCGCCGACTCAGTGCCGTTGGAGCAAAGCAACAGGAAAGTGCGCCAATACGTCACTCAGGAAGAGCGGCGCCGCGCCCTCGCGCGCGACCGAGGTCAGCGATTCCCCCGTGAAGTAATTCCGGTAACGCAGATGTTCCGATCCGGACACCACGACGGCGGTGTCTTGCCAGACATCCTTGCCCATGGGCGGGCGCTCGCCGCCACCCGCCAAACCGCACACCAATCTGGGCGTCACCACGATGATCTCGTGATCTTCGTAGACCCGGCGAAACGCGCATACGTGCCGCGCCTTCGCGCCCACGACTTGCAATGGCTCGTACGTCCCCTCCCGGTACAACGTGGGCTGCGAACGGCGTTGCACGAGCGCGCGATGGATCAGGTACATCTTGATCCTGCCGTCGCCCATGTTGTGCAGCAGCTCTTTGCAGAATGGGACGAGATTGCCGCCGCTTTCCTTCATGCGTTGCCGCAGTCCGCGCAGCAAGGTGCGGCGCGATTCGAAGTCGACCGGCCGGCGGTTGTCCGGGTCCACCAGGCTTAAGTCCCAGAGCTCTGTTCCCTGGTAAATGTCCGGCACGCCGGGGCACGTGAGCTTCAGCAGAGTCTGTGACAAGGAATTGAAATAGCCGAAATAGGCAACACGCCGTTGCAGTTCCGACAAGTCCTTCAAGAAAGGATCAGCGCCCGTGTAGCTTCCGCTTCGTTCCGCCGGGAGGGAGGCGACCGCTTTGCCCCTCACCCCCGGCCCGTCTCCTGTGGCGACTGCTGTAACAGCTTTGTTCGCCGCCGGTGTTCCATCACCCGCCGGCAGAGACGCAGCGAGGGCCGAGACGCCTGCCCCATCTGCCGATTGGCGCGCGCCGACCGGGTCCGGCAGCAAGCGCGTGACAAAGTCGCGCACCGCCTCATCATATTCCACGTTGGGGTTGATCCAGCTCGTGTGAATCTTGGCTTCGCGCGTCGCCTTGTGCATGTATTGCACGATGCGCTTGCGGAAGGCGTGCATGCCCGCGCCGTCGAGCGGCTGGATCGGCCAGGCGCCGACGAGAATCTGATAGAGCAGATACTCGTCGTTGGCATCCGGCGCCGGCTTACCGTCCGCGAGCGCCTTCTTGTCCGCATTGAGTTTCCGCCAGCGCTCCAGCGCCTGTTGCCATTCCGCGGGGATCTCCGACAACACGTTGATGCGCGCACGCACGTCCTCGCCGCGCTTGGTGTCGTGCGTCGAGGTGGCCAGCATGGCGTTGGGCCAATGCGCGAGCCGCTGCTGGTTTTGCCGGTGGAACGCGTCCACGCACAGGCCGAACTGATTGGGATGGCCGCCGACTTCGTTCAAGGACACGAGCCGGTTGAAAACATAGTACGCGGTGTCTTCCAGGCCCTTGGCGAGCACGGGTCCGGTAAGCTGCTGAAATTTCATCACCCATTCGATGATCCGCGGCCGATCTTCGTCGCGGAAATCTTCGAGGGTGCGAAATAACAAGGTGTCGCGCACGAAATCGAAAATCGCCTCGGCGGTGCGCGGATTACGCGTTTTGGCGTCCTCGACCGCTTCCTCGAGGAAACCGCGGTCGCGTGCCGGCACGTTGTCGGGACCAGTGATGTAGGTCCGGTAAATAAGCAGCGACGCGATGATCTCCCGGATCGCGAAAGCGAGGCTATTGAGCGTGAAATCGCGGTAGCGGCGATTCCTCTCAGAGATGCGGTCCAATTGATGGCTGAGCGCGTTGAGCTCGCTGACCATCGAGACGCGCAAGATCGTTTGTTGGCATGCCTTCACGAGAGGAGCGAACTCCAAGCGGCTGCCGATGAAGGCGCTGAAAATCTCATCGAATCGGTCGCGGTGGTCGGAATTAATGAACAAGCCGTTGGCCGCGTTCAAGAAGTCATAGCCCGTGGTGCCGTCCACCGCCCAATCGCGCGGCAGCGGTTCTTTCTCCCACAGGATTTTCTCGGCGACGACATACAAGGGCCATGCACCCGCGCGGCTATTCAAGCGCGCCACCACTTCTTGCTCGATGCCGTCGGCCTGGCGTTCGACGTCGAGCGCGCCGCGCACGCGCAGCATGCAGTAGTTCCTTTGCAGCCGTCGAAAGTACTCGGTCGGGTTCCATAAACCGTCGGGGTGATCGATGCGCAGCCCCGTGGCTTTGCCTTCCGCCAACAGCTTCAACAAGACTTGATGGGTTGCCTGAAAGACCTCGGGGCGCTCGACCCGTATGGCCGCGAGATCGTTGATATCAAAGAACCGGCGATAGTTGATTTCCTCGGTGGCGACGCGCCAATACGCCGGCCGGAACGCCTGTGCTTCGATGAGCCCGTCCAAGAGATCAAAGCTGTGGGGCTCGCCGGGCTTGCCGTTGAAGACCGTTACGGTGGCATCGATGGTCGAGCGCACCTCCGGACTGGCGTTGACCAGGGCCGCGAGGCGTTTCTTGATGATTTCCTTTTCGCGATTGCGTTCCTCAATCTTGTCGGGGGTCAGCTCCGTCGTCCGCGGCGGCAGATAACCCAGCGCGGTCACGATGCTGCGCAGCTCGAGAAGATGCACGTTGTCGTCGCCCAAGTTCTTCGCCAGCGCGTCGAGCTGAAATTCCAGGATTTGCTTGTAGGTTTGCGGCGCGACGGGAAGCTTCGTCTCGTAGCAATAAAGGCAAAAGGCGCCGTCCTCGTAAGCCAGGCGGATGCGGCCGCTTTCGAGCTCCGCGCCGTACTGATCGCCCAGAATCGGCAACAACACCTTGTCCTGGAGGCTGGGATTGACGGGACGCCAATCGATGTCGAAATAAGACGCGTAGATCGAGCTCGGGCCGTTTTCCAGGACGTCCATCCACCAACGATTGCTGTGGTGGTTGACCCCCATATGATTGGCGACCATGTCGAGGATGAGGCCCAAGCCCTGCTTTTGCAATTGGGTCGCAAAGGAGTTGAAGCCGTCTTCGCCGCCCAGCTCGGCATTGATGCGGCCGTGATCGCAAATGTCATAGCCGTGGGGGCTGGAAGGCCGGGCTTGCAGAATAGGCGAAACGTAGACGTCACTGATGCCCAGTTCGTGCAGGTAGGTAACGAGCTGCCGCGCTTGTTCGAAAGCAAAGCCAGCGTGGAGTTGCAGCCGATAGGTGGCCTGCGGCGTGCGCCGCTGGGTGATGATGTCGTCCACCAGGTCGCGGATTGCGGGCGCGGTCCTCACGCGGGCGCTTTTTTTTTAAGCTCGCGCATCTGAATGCCTAGCTTCTCACCCAGCGGCAGAAACTTGTCCAGCCAGGCGCGTGCCGGCTCGTCGCCCCCCTCCGCTTTCGTCAAGAACTCCGGGAATAGTGTCGACTTCAATTCCCAATACACGTTCTGAGATTTCCAAAGATTGAATTCGAAGGGCAGATTTTGCGCCAGCGTGATGACTGAATCCAATGTATCCAGCAAGGTCAAATCGGCCGGCTGGCTGCCCAAGCGCTCGGCGAGGCGGTCGATGGTTTTCTTCAGCTTGAAAGCCAGACCGGCCGTATCCAGGGTCACATTCAAGCTGGCGGCGTCCTGCATCAGCTTGCGGAACTGCTCCAGGTTCGGCTCGTCGTCCTTCACGGCCCAGCGCAAGTCCGCATTCAAGACGAATTCCGCCGCGACTCGCATCGGCTTGGCGAGCGGCACGTTCATGTCGGCCAGAAAGCGCATCGTGGGCAAATGCTGTTCGTAGAGCCTGCGATAGATGGTGACTGCTTCGCTGACCGAGGGCTGCAGCACGCGCTTAATGATCTTGCGTTGTTCGTCGCGAAACAGCGAGCGCAGCGAATAAGTCGTCGAGCCGAAGCCCTTGTCCATGAGTCGAATCAACTCTGGGAAGTCGGCTTTGGCAAAGGCGCCGCTCAGTTCCTGCACCAACGCCGCATAGGCTTCCGGATTCTGGTACTTGCGCACGCCGCCGTTGACGTTGTGGTCGCCCAAATGCACGACGCCGAATGCGAGGATATCCTGCTCGCGCGTGATTTCCGAAACGATGCGCGCCCGGCCGACGGCCAGTTTGGCTTTGCCCGCTTCAAAGAGCTGCAAGTCTTCGCGGACGGCGGCATAGCAATAGATTCGCGCCTTTTCGGGATAGGAGTCGAACAGCGTGCGGACCGCATAGTGGGCGGCGACGCGCTCCCAATCCAGCATGGCCGGGCGGACCCATTTCTCGTAAATCCGCCGTCCGTCCTTGTGCTCGGGTACATTGCTTTTCGCCGTTTCGATTTTCTCCAGAAAGGCCGGTTCCAAGTCCTTGCCGAAAAGTTGTTTCGCGAGTTGCAAGGTTCGGCTGGCGTATTGAATGACTTGCACGGTCTCGATTCCGGAAATATCGTCAAAAAACCAGCCGCAGCTTGTGTACATGAGCAGGGCGTGGCGCTGCACTTCCAGTAACTTACAGGCGCTGGCAATCTCATCCGGGTTCAATTCACGCGTCGCGTGCTTGGCCAGAAAAGCATTCACGTTTTCCGCCGACCGGTCCAAGACAACGTCCATGTAGTCGTCGCGCGCTGCCCACGGCTCACGCAGCAACGCGCGCGCTTTCTCTTCAAACGGGCCGGTCAGCGCGTCGCGCAGTGCATCGAGCGCCTCACGCAACGGTTTGCGCCATTCCTGGTTCCATCCCGCTCGGCCGCTGTTGCAGCCGCAATTACCGCGCCAGCGCTCGACGCCGTGGGCGCAGCTCCAGGACGTGTTCTCGAGGATTTCCACTTCGTGCGTCGCCGGGTGCTTCTCCAGGTATTCGCCATAGTTGGTAAGGCGCACGCCGGCATCGGCCTCAATGCGGGCCAGCGCCGCGGCCAGACTCATGTCGCCGTGCGCATGGTGATGGCCGTAGGTTTCTCCGTCGGTGGCAATGTGAACGAGCTGCGGCCAAGGCCGCGCGTCGGAAAAGGCGCCGAAAAGCCGGCCCACGAAATCATCGGCTTTGGCGAGCAAGCGTTCAAACGCCAGGCCGCGCGAAATGGGACCGTCGTAAAAAAACAGATGAATCGACTTTCCCGACGGCAAGCGCTGGACGTAAGCCGTCGTCGGGTCGATGCGGCCGCCGCTCACGTCGATCCAATCCTTGTCGCCGATCTTGCGAACCTGCTTGGCTTGCGACGGAGCAAGGATCGTAAACTGAATGCCGCAGTCCGCGAGCACTTCCAAGGTTTCCACGTCCACGGCGGTTTCCGGCAGCCACATGCCTTCCGGCTTGCGGCCAAAGCGCTTGGTGAAATCGCGCAGTCCCCAGATGACTTGCGTGTGTTTGTCGCGGCGATTCGCCAGCGGCATGATCAAGTGGTTGTATGCTTGCGCCAGGGCGGAGCCATGGCCGGAAAAGCGCTGCGCGCTGTCCCGGTCCGCTTCGAGAATGCGCCGGTACACGTCCGCCGCGTTGTCCTCCAGCCAGGCCAACAGCGTCGGGCCGAAATTGAAGCTGATGCGCGAGTAGTTGTTGATCAACTGGATGATGCGGCCTTCGCCGTCGAGAATGCGGGCCACGCTGTTGGGAGCATAACATTCCGCCGTGACCCGCTCGTTCCAGTCGTGATAGGGGTATGCCGAATCCTGCAACTCGACCGACTCGAGCCAGGCGTTCTCTCGAGGGGGCTGGTAAAAATGGCCGTGAATGCAGACGTACCGTTCCATTCAATCTGTTACCATCGGCCGAAACAGCGCGAAACCGCAGAACTGAAGGTTAAGTCGCTCAGTGAATCTATGGTTTGAGGCGGAAGCCGTCCATCGCCGGACCAGTCCGGTTGGCCGATGAAGGAAGTCAGGATTTTCCTGACAAGTGGACGCCTCGAATTCATGTGGCCGATGATACTCTGTTTCGTGTTCTTTCGTGTTTTTCGTGGACGAATTCAAACACGAGCCCGACGCGCGAGCAAGGGTTTCCAAACATGTCCCACAATGTGATCCCGATAAATAGAAAGATGGCCATCGAATCAAGGCGAACGCCATGCACGGTGACAGCACGAACTTGAACGACAGATCGAGCGGCATCTTGCTGCATCCGACGGCGTTGCCCGGCCCGTTCGGCATCGGCGACATCGGCGCGCGCGCGCGTGCTTGGATAGACACGTTGGCGAATGCCAAGCAAACGTGGTGGCAACTCTTGCCCTTGGGCACGACCGGTTACGGCGACTCTCCCTATCAGAGCTTTTCGGCGTTCGCGGGCAATCCGAATCTCTTAAGTCCGGAGGAAATGGAGCGCGACGGACTGCTCGGGCGCGACGATTGGCAGGGCGAGACTTTTCCCGACAACACCGTGCAGTTTGAGACGGTGATTCCCTTCAAGAAACGGCTGCTCGCGCGCGCCTGGCAGAATTATCGGGCTGGGCAAGCGCCTGCGCTACGCGAACCATTTGAGGAATTCCAAAGAGAGCATGCCGCTTGGCTCGACGACTTCGCGCTCTTCATGTCTTTGAAGGAAGCGCACGGCGGCGGCAGCTGGCTCGGCTGGCCCGAGGCGCTGCGCCTGCGCCGGGCCGATGCTTTGACGGAAGCGCGCAAGAGATTGGCCGACGAAATCGGCATGCATCAATTCGGTCAGTTTCTATTCTTTCGCCAATGGAACAAAATAAAGGAATATGCCGCAGAGCGCAACATGCGCTTGATCGGCGACCTGCCGATCTTCGTCGCCGCCGATTCGGCCGACGTATGGGCCAACCCGCAGCTTTTTCAATTAGACCAGGACCGCCGACCGCGCGTGGTCGCCGGCGTGCCGCCGGACTATTTCAGCGCCACCGGCCAGCTTTGGGGCAATCCGCTTTATGATTGGCAAGCGCTCGAAGCGACAGGCCATGCCTGGTGGGTGGCGCGGCTGCGGGCCACGCTCGAGCAGGTCGATCTCGTACGCCTCGATCACTTCCGCGGCTTCGAAGCGTATTGGGAAGTGCCCGCGGGCAGCGCGACCGCAGAGCAGGGCCGCTGGGTGAAAGGACCCGGCGCGGAGTTACTGGAAACACTGCACACGGCGCTCGGCGGGCTGCCGCTCATCGCGGAGGACCTGGGCGTCATCACGCCGGAGGTGGAAGCGCTGCGAATGCGGTTCGGCTTGCCGGGCATGCGCATCCTGCAATTCGCGTTTGGCGGCGCGGTCGAAGAAAGGTTCTTGCCGCACAAGTACGAGAACCCGACGGTCGTTTACACCGGCACGCACGACAACGACACCACGCGCGGCTGGTATGCGCAAATCACCGAGCAGGAACGCGATTTCACGCGCCGCTACCTGGCCCGCGACGGCAATGACATTGCCTGGGACTTCATCCGCCTGGCCTGGTCCTCGATAGCGGACATTGCGATTGCGCCGCTGCAGGATGTTCTCGACCTGGGCGGCGAAGCGCGCATGAACACGCCCGGCGTGCCGTGGGGTAACTGGCGCTGGCGCTTTCGCGAAGAGCAAGGCGTGCCGGCGGTGTGGGAGCGGTTGGCGGAGTTGACCGAGCTTTACGGGCGACATACAGCTTGACAATGAATCGAGATGCCTACATGACCGCTACTCGGACTTTCAGATTTGCCGACAACCGCCTGAATCGCAACAAAGTTCCGTTTCGTGAGGAATTGACTGATGGCAAGCTGTGGTTCTTGATACCGCGCGCTTACCGGCCACATGCCTGGAAACTGCGCGATCCGGCGATCAAGCAAACCAAGAAGAGCCGATCACCCTGAAGATCTCCCTGATCCACGAGATCGACACTCGTAACTGCGCTAGGAGCGCCGAAAAGGCTGCGATTGAACTTGAGAAATGCTTTGCAAGCCTGGGTTGCAGAGAATTAAGCTCCGTGCCGAAGGGGACTTGCGACGAAAACCGCCGAATATGGTTTGCAGGGCTGGTGAGGGGGAGGAAGAAGCCCTCCAGAAACACCGTTGGACGGATGGTGACGACCGGCAGCCCGGACCACGCGAGTGCCTGTTCGCCGAGCCAGTGCTGCCGCTGCTGCGGGCTCGGCGTGGTGTTCTGGATGCTCATCTGGGAGACGGTCATCTGGGATATGTTGACCAGGGCGTCCACGCCGGCTTCCCGGGCAACCGCCGCCATCGACGATGCCGATCCCGTGGTGGCGAAGCAGGCGCATCAGTTGCTGGTGAAGTTCGCCGGCAAGGACCTCGGCCCGCGCGCCGCCACCGACGCCGA
>JAKEHV010000392.1 GCA_022614915.1 Gemmataceae bacterium
GCTTCCTTCCTCCCGCGGGCTGCGCCCGCAAATGGGAGGAGGGAATTACGCTAGACAATTAAGCAGCTAAAGAGGCAGGTATTACGGGAAGGGGGACAGGGTCCGTATAACTCTTGAAAGCGCCGGTCGTAGCGTCGAAGACCTTGACGCCGCCGTGAAGGTCGGTGAGCTTGAAGACGTCATTGACGGCATCCAGCACCAGCGTTGCGCGGTTGCTGAAATTGGGCAAGTAGTCGCCCGTTGTACTCCGTAAAGAACAGGGTCTTGGTGGCCGCGCTGACAATCGCGACGGTAATCAGGTCAATAGTGAGATAGGGCCATTCTTTGACGAGCCAGTTGGCGCCGCTGCCCGAATTGCTATTGGCAGGCAGGCGGTTGGAATAGGTGCGCGTGTGGCCCCATTCGGCGCCAAAGCCTTCCGCCTTGAGATCGACCGCGCGGTAGGCAAGTTCGCCGTTGGCGTAGCGGACCGGGCGTTGGCTACACATCGCCGGCATTGACGGGCGTGGCGGGCAACGGCACGGACAATCACAACCACACTCAGGCGCCGGCCAATCGCCAATGATCCGGCGCCACCCCTCACACCACTCTGCGAGATCAATATTATCGGTGACGGCAAACATGGCCGGCTCCGAGTTACGAATTGCTTTGTCGGAACGCCCGTTGAATTGTTTGCTTGCAGGCGATGGAAGTCAGTCAATTACCTACACTAAGCGGTGCAAGGCCGAACGTCAGGAAAAAACTAGCAGCGCATGCAATGGGGCGGCGTCATAGGGCCGCTGGCTCGCTGGCTTGGGAATGCTGCGGTTGCAAGTGGAGTGTGGTCGTAATTGTAGTGCCCGAACCCTCAATCGCAGTTTCGTCCGAATCAAACCCACACGGAGCCAGGGGGGGCCTACGTTGAATTCGGAGCCGCGCTCGTCAGGAAGCGGATAGCGCCTCCGACTGCTCCCCGCTTCCTCACGGGCGCGGCTCCGAAAGGCTTTCCCACATTTTTGGGCGTTGAATTGACCGCTTACTGCGTGCGCGGCTCCGAATTCTTCGCAGCGCCGGCAGAGAGTTAGCGACTACTTACAACTGGGGTCGAAGGCCACTTTTCACGTTCCTGCCTATTCGTCAATGTGAAAAACAGGGGGGTCACATTTGCGGCAAGCCCTGTATCGGCCGTGAGTTGCGATTACATCACCAACTTTTCACTTTTTCGGCATGTGAAACGTAGGTATGCCGAATCGCTTAAAGCATCAACCAACAGCCCAATCTAATGTGCCATTAGCGGCAGGATGAACTTCCTCACGAATCCAGGCTGATAATTGCCGAAGTGGCCGCCGTTGTTGCCCAAGATCAAATACCAGGGCTTCCACGGATGCTGGTGCAGCTTGGCGACCAAGTCCGTTTCTTCGGGCGTGTACGAGACTTCGAAACCGATCCGGCCGCTGCACGGCCCCCAGCGGCGGTCCGCGTTGCCGATGATGCCGGTGTACCAGCCCAGATGAGTCATATCGAGCTTACTGTAATAGACGTGCAGGCCGCGCGAGACGGCCCCAAGCGCCGGCCGAAGATCATAACGCGCCGACACCGAGGGCGAGAGCAGAAACACGCATTCGACGCTCTTTGGCGGCAGGCGCTCGAGCGCCGCGAGAATGACCATCGACCCGGCGCAATGGCCCAACAGATGCACGCGCACGCCGGGCTGTTCCAGACGCAGTTGCTCGATGGTCGCCGCCAGGTCCGCGCCTTGCTCACGGGCATGGGCTTCGTCGATTTGATCCGCGAGCATCCGGTAGTCGCCGTGCGACCAGGGGACGGTGACGACGGCGAGCGGCGTCCCCGCTTTCTCGACGGCCATGCGGAAGTGCTTCGAGGCGGCTTGAAAGTTGCCGGCCCCGTCGGCGACAAAAACCACCCCAGCCGGCGGAATCGGCGCTTTCGGCGCGATCAGCTCGCGCTGCCTGAGCGCACAGCCAGATGAGCCTAATGCGGCCAGTCCAGTCCAGACGAGACTGACAGTGAGAAACCAGGTTTTGAGCGTACGCCGGCGCACGATCATCGCTTCCGAGCGCGGTTGACCTAATCCGTAGGTTCGTTACATTGAGGAAAGTCGTTTGGGGGCCGTTCCAATTCCCTTCACCCCCACCCCCTCCCTTCGGGCGAGGGGGAACATCGGAATTCGCCATGCTTCGCTGGCTTGTCCTCCTGTTGCCTATCTGCCTGATCTTGCAGGATCAGCGTCCTTTGTCCCAGACTCCGCGTTTGTTCCAGTCCGAAGCCGTTGCCGTCGTCCCCCTGCGCCCGCTCATTAAGGGGAGCGCCCTCATGCGGCAACAATTGCTCGCCGGCATAGCGCTCGACATGGGCCAGCAGTTTCCCGCGGCCGTGCCCTGGGCGGGAATGTATGAGATCGGCAAAAGCGACCTTTATCCTTTGGAGATGCTGCTCCAATACCATCCGGCGCTTTTTTTGCAAATGTGTCTTGATCGCTATGAGCGCGAGGTAAAAGGCTACGCCACGCGCTTTCACAAGCGCGAGATTGTTCAAGGCAAAATGCAAGACGCGGAGAAGATCGAGTGCCATTTCCGCGAGAAGCCCTTCAGCATTCACATGCATTGGCTCGAAGGCAGCGGCCTGGCGAAAAAGGCGCTCTACGTCGAAGGCGAAAACGACGGCAAATTACTCGCGCGCGGCAAAGGACTCACCGGCCTCATCGTCGTCTCAAAAGACGTCGACGGCACGGAAGCCAAACGCTCCGGCCGTTACACCATTGCCCAGTTCGGCATGAAGCAAGGCACGCAGCGTACGGTCGCAGCCATGCACAGAGCCGAGGCCCGTGGCGCGTTGCACGTGCAATACCATGGCCTGTTCCAGGTGCCCGAATTGGACAATCGGCAATGCTATAAGTTCGTGCGCACGCCCTATGTGCCGGTGGAAGAAGAGGGCGTCAACGAGCTGGTCATCTATGTCGATCGCGAAACCTGGCTCCAAAGCGGCTCGGTCCTCAAGGACATAAAAGGCAATCTCATTGCCGAGTACTGGTTCCGCGACGTTAGGCTCAATCCCAAGTTCGATGATAATCAGTTCACCCGCGACGCCCTTTAAGTAGCAGGCACACTCCGTGTGCCGTTTGCTACGGCACACGGAGTGTGCCTACTTAGGCGTAGTCGGAAACCGCTTTCGTTTTTCGCAATTCCGGATAAACTAGGAAAGAGCCTCCCTGGCACGCGACGTGCCGTGATCGCAGTCCCGACATCGTTTCCCGCTGAGGTAGCTAGTGACTTCACCGCGCCAGCTTATTGGTTTGTCCATTCTTTGCGCCAGCTTCTGGCCTTGGAGCGCACGCGCCGATCAGCCCATGGCCGATGCGGCCGGCGCGAAGTTTTTCGACAAAGAGGTCAAGCCGATCCTCCAGGCGCATTGCTTCAGTTGCCATGGCGGCGAGAAGAAACTGAAGGGGGGCCTCAATCTGACGAGCCGGGCCACGTTGCTCGAAGGCGGCGACCACGGCGAAGTGATCGATCTCAAAAAACCGCGCGCGAGCTTGCTCCTTGACGCCATTCATTACAAGGACAAGAAGATGCCGCCGCGCGGCAAGCTGCCGCAGGCGCAGATCGAGGTATTGACCAAGTGGGTCGAGATGGGCGTGCCGTATTCGGACAAAGCGGTCGTGCGTCACGGTCCGCCCAAAGTCGATGCCAAAGCGAAGAACTTCTGGGCCTTCCGCCCGGTCAAGCGCCCCGACCTGCCCGCGGTGAAAAAAGAGGCGTGGGTGCGCAATCCGATTGACGCGTTCGTTTTGGCCAAGCTCGAAGCAGCGGGCTTTGAGCCTGCGCCGCCCGCCGACAAGATCGCGCTGTTGCGCCGGGTTACTTACGACCTCATCGGGCTGCCGCCGACGCCCGACGAGGTGAAGGCATTCCTGGCGGACAATGCACCGGATGCATACGAGAAAGTCGTCGACCGCCTGCTCGCCTCGCCGCACTATGGCGAACGCTGGGGCCGGCATTGGCTTGACCTCGTGCGCTACGCCGAAACCGACAGCTACGAGCGCGACGGCGCCAAGCCCTTCGTCTGGCGCTATCGCGACTACGTCATCCGTTCGCTTAATGAAGATAAGCCATACGATCAGTTCATCCGCGATCAATTGGCCGGCGACGAATTGGACAAAGTCACGCCCGATTCGATCATCGCCACAGGCTACTACCGTCTCGGCCTTTGGGACGACGAGCCCGCCGACCCGTTGTTGGCGATGTACGACGACTTGGACGACATCGTCACCACGACGGGACAAACGTTTCTGGGACTGACGGTCAACTGCTGCCGCTGCCACGACCACAAGATCGATCCGTTGCCGCAAAAGGACTACTATCGCTTCCTGGCGTTTTTCCACGGCATTCGCCGCTACGGCGTCCGCGCGTTCGAGACGGTGGCTGCGGCGTCGCTGAGGCCGATTGCTTTGCCGGAGGAAGCGGAGCTTCAAAAGAAAAAGATCGCCGAGCATAAACGAAGACTGGACGAACTCGCCAAAAAGATCGAAGCAATCGAGACGGAGATAGAACCGAAGCTGGAAGGCGGCGAGAAAGACGACTTCAAGTTTCCCGCCAACCGGCCGGGCATCGTCAGCAAACATGCCGGCGGGCTGGTAACCTTCGAGACGTTTTCCAAATACCGAGGGCTGCGCCTGGAACGCGAAAAGCTGGAGAAAAACGCTCCGACCGGCATGGCCCAGGCATTATGCGTGACCGAGGTCGGCCCGCAGCCGCCGGAAACGTTTGTTTTGGCACGTGGCAATCCGCAAGCGAAAGGGGACAAAGTCGAACCGGGCTTCCCCTCCGTGCTGACCGATGTAGGCCCGGTGCTGCCGACGCCGCAGTCCGACGCGCAATCGTCCGGTCGGCGGCGCGTGCTCGCCGAGTGGGTCGCCAGCAAGGACAATGCGCTTACCTGGCGCGTGATCGCCAATCGGCTTTGGCAGCATCACTTTGGCCGCGGCATCGTCCGCTCCTCCAGCAACTTCGGCTATCAAGGGACGCCGCCGACGCACCCGGAATTGCTCGATTGGCTGGCAAGCGAGTTCGTGAGCTCGGGCACGCGCTTCAAGGCCATGCATCGCTTGATGGTCTTGTCCAACACCTATCGCATGTCCGCGCAGCCGATCGCCGGACCGCTCGCTAAGGACCCGGAAAACGACCTCATGTGGCGCTTCAACCCAAGGCGCTTGTCCGCAGAAGAAGTGCGCGACTCGATTCTGGCGGCTAGCGGCAATATCAACCTCAAGAAGATGTTCGGCCCGAGCATTTATCCCAAGATTCCCGCAGAAGTGCTCGCCGGCCAATCGCAGCCAGGCTTGGGCTGGGGCAAGTCGTCGCCGGAGGAAGCGGCCCGGCGCAGCATTTACGTGCACGTGAAAAGGTCACTGCCTTTGCCCATCCTGTCCGCGTTTGACGCCGCTGACACCGATGCGACTTGCCCGGTCCGCTTCACCACCACGCAACCGACCCAAGCCCTGGGCATGATCAACGGCGAGTTCATGAATGACCAGGCCAAGGTCTTCGCAGAGGACGCGGCCAAGAACGCAGGAAACAACGTGCAAGACCAGGTGCGCGCCATCCTCTGGCGCGTTACCCAGCGCGAACCCACTGCGAAGGAGATCGAGCGCGGCGTCCGCTTCATGGACCGCTTGCGCCAGGACAACATCGCCGCACCGGAAGCCCTGCGGCTATACTGTCTATTGGCCCTGAATCTGAATGAGTTTATGTTCCTCGATTGACCGATTAGCGTTCGCAGCATCCCTGCCGGGGCAAGGCGCGCTGCGAACGCTAAACGGGAAACAGCCTGAGGCTCAAATGCCAGTAGATATCGAAGTGATTATCGAACGAAACCTTGAGCAGTCATTTGTGGAAACTGTGGAAAAACGTGTTCGAAGTACGTTAGAAGCGCGATTGAAAAAAGTATTTGATAAGGGCTCACCGTTTTCCACGAAGCTGGACGCCCGAATCGAGGCCGCCTTTGAGCGTTTTCTTTCTTCAAATGCATTAATGGTAAATTGAAGGTAGAAAGTCCGATGACCCAACCACGCATCCGAAACTTCTGCGGCCGCACTCGCCGCGAGTTCCTCTGGGAAGCCGGCGCCGGCTTCGGCGCTGTCGCCCTGTCGGGCCTCTTGGGCGACAGCTTTTTCGCCCAGCAGGCGGTCGCCGCTGACGGCACGACGCCATTCCGCAATCCGCTCGCCCCGCGCCCGCCGCACTTCACGCCCAAGGCCAAGAGCGTGATCTTCCTGTTCATGTACGGCGGTCCCAGCCAGGTCGATACCTTCGACTACAAACCCGCGATGTACGGCCGCGACAACCAGACCGTGGCGGTGCGCACGTTTGGCCGGGCCGGGCACCGCAATGACGGCCGCATCGTCGAGCCGCGTTGGCGCTTTCGCCAATACGGTTCTTGCGGCAAGTGGGTCAGCGACCTTTTCCCCAACCTCGGCCAGTGCGTCGATGACATCGCCTTCATCCATTCCATGACCGCCGACGCCCCGGTGCACGGCTCGGCGATGCTAATGATGAATTCCGGGCGCATTCTCTCGGGCCATCCCGCGCTCGGGTCGTGGGTCAACTACGGCCTGGGGACGGAGAACCAGAATCTACCCGGCTTCGTCGTCATGCTCGATCCGCGCGGCGGCCCGATCTCCGGCGCCAAGAACTGGTCGAGCGGCTATATGCCGGCATACCTCGAAGGAACGATGATGCGCTCGTCGGGGACGCCGATTCTCGACCTTGCCCGCCCACAAAACATGAGCGACGCCACCCAGCGTCGTCTCTTGGACACGCTGCGCGAATACAACGAGGAACATCAGACGGCCCGCGGCAACAATCCTGCCCTGGCTGCCCGCATCGCCAATTACGAGCTTGCCTACCGCATGCAGAGCTACGCCCCCGAAGCAGTTGATCTAACGCAGGAAACCGAGGAAACGAAAAACCTCTACGGCATGAACGAGCGCCGCAGCGAAGTGTTCGGCCGGCAATGCCTTCTGGCCCGGCGGCTCGTCGAACGCGGCGTCCGCTTCGTGCAAGTCTACTCCGGCGGCCACCACAACGACGCCAATTGGGACGCCCACGGCGACATGGTCTTCAATCACGGCATGCACGCCGGCGAAACCGACAAGCCCATCGCCGGCCTCATTCGCGATCTCAAGCGCCGCGGCTTGTTGGACGAAACCCTGATCGTCTGGGGCGGCGAGTTCGGCCGGCAACCCACCGCCGAATACCCGACCGGCACCGGCCGGGACCACAACTCCTACGGCTTCACGATGTGGCTGGCCGGCGGCGGCATCAAGGGCGGCGTCTCGGTTGGCAGCACCGACGAGCTCGGCGCCGCAGCGGCTGAGAATCCCTACCACGTCAAGCACCTGCACGCCACCATTCTCCACCAGCTCGGGCTCGACCCGGACCGGCTCACCTACTTCTACAGCGGGCTGGATCAGAAACTCGTGGGCGTGGAAGGCGCGGAGCCCATTCGGGAAGTGATGACATAGTCAATTACGCGAAACTAGGCACATTGGGCAGCCAGAATCACTCCGCCTTGCATTTTGAGCGGATTTACTTTATCTCTTCCACATTGCCATCTCAACCGCCCCTTCTTACGGGCCTTTTCCGGAAAGCGTCATGAGTAAAACCGTTGGCCGAAGCTACGCACTGTCGCCGTTTCGGCGCATGGTTGTCGAACTCATGCACTTTTGCTCGAAAGTGCCGGGCTGCTCGGTCGACCGTCGCTTGCACCTGGGCGAATTGCTGGCGGCGCGCAATGCCTGTTTCGCCAAGCCAAGCTGGTACGCCATCTTTGCCAAGGCCTATGGGATCGTGGCGCGCGACACGCCCATACTGCGAACGTCGTACATGACGTTTCCCTGGGCGCGCTTGTACGAGCACCCGTTCAACATCGTAACGCTGAACATCGAACGCGAGTGGCAAGGCGAAAAAGTCATCTTGCAAGCGCATGTACGCCGGCCGGAATGCCGCACGCTGACCGCAATGGACGACAAGGTTCGGTATTTCAAGAACGCGCCGCTGGAGAGCATCAAGGCTTTCCGCAATACGCTCCGGATGGGCAAGCTGCTCGGGCCGCTGCGCCGCTTCATGATGTGGGGCACGCTCAATATCTTTGGCCGACGCCGTTGCCATAATTTCGGCACTTTCAGCATCACTTCCGTCGCCTCTGCGGGCGCCGGTCTCTTGTACGTCACGCCACTCTTGACCACCACCTTGCACCACAGCCTTTTCGACGAGCACGGCAACCTGGAAATGCGCATCATCTTCGACCACCGCGTGCTCGACGGCGCGACTGCGGCCCGAGCCGTCGCCGATTTCGACGAAGTATTGCGCCGCGAGATTCTGACCGAACTCAGATCAATGCGGGCATCGCTGGCCGCCTGAGCCCTTGGCAAGCGACTTCGCTTGCTGCACTTCGTACTTCGTCCCAGTGCTGACTAGTGCGCCCGCTGTCTTTTCTCGTTGCAATTTCGAGTTAGTCCGTGTGAAATAGCAGTATCCTCATGGAGTTGACAATGCCGATCCGCATTTCGTGCAGTTGCGGCAAAAAAGTCGTGGCGCGCGACGAAACGGCCGGCAAAGTGGTGCTGTGCGGGAGTTGCGGACGCAAGCTCGCCGTGCCGCCCATGGGCAAGGCAGTGTCCCCACAAGCAGCGCCGGTTGCAGCCCCTGCGGTCGGCGTAGCGAGCTCCGGCCCGGCCATGCCTCGACAGATCGGAAGCCTGCCCCACGCACCCCAGCCGACAGGAAATTGGCTGCCAAGAGCGATTGTCGCCTTGGCCGCTTGCTTGGTAGTTGCCGGTTTGGTGATTGTTGTCATTCAACTCTACAATTCGGGATCAGACACCGACAAAGACAAGGAATCTCAAGTCGCGCTGAACCAGCCGCCGATTCCGCACAAGAAGGACGCGGAAGTGTCTCAGGGCAGCCAGCCGAAAGAACCCAAGGAGGAACAGCGCCGCGATCCGCCCCAGCGCCAAGACGATCTGCGCACGGACCCTGTCGAGAAAAAAGTAGAACGCGTGCAGGAGAAGAAAGACGAGCCGCCGCGGCGTAAATTCGTCGAGGACAAACGCTTCAAGATGCCCGTCGAAACTGCCACCGATCGCGTGGCGGGGATTGAATACAAAGTGCGCCGGCTGCGCGTGCCTGAATACGCGCCGCCCCGCAAACTAAAGCTCGCGGTGTCGCCGTCCGGCTCGGACAACATCGGACAGGTGCTTACCGACCTTGCAATTCCCTACGACAATATCTTCCTCGACGGGCCCGCCGGCTTCGGCGGATTTGGCAACGCCGGCTTTCCCAACAAGAAGGGCAAGTTGGCCGGCGATTGGAGCGCCGAGCGCCTGAAGGCTTACGACGTGGTGTTTCTCAATTGCGGCGGCGGCGGCAGCTCGATCAATGCCCAAGAATCCATTCGCGGCTACATCGAAAAAGGCGGCACGCTGTACGCCTCCGACTTGCAATACGCCAACGTGCTCGCCATCTTCCCCGAGATGCGCTCCGAAGTCGTTCCGTTTGGCGGCATTCCGCAGAATCTCATGGCTAGAGTCGTCGATGACGGCCTTCGTGATTTTCTCGGCGTCAAGGAAATCGAGCTGCACTTCAACGCCGGCGGCTGGATGCCCGCCGTTTTCAAGAAGAAATCCTCGACCGCCTACCTCGAAGGCACGCCGGACAATCCGCTGGCCGGCATTTTCGACAAGCTGGCCAACTTCCCCGATCCAACAAACCCCAAGAAAAAGGGCAAGATTGATCCCCTCAAGGGCAAGCTGCCGCCCAACATGCAAATGCCCAAGTCCGGCGAGAGTTTGCCGCTGTTGGTGAAGTTCCGCCACGGCGAAGGCACGGTCATCTTCACCTCGTTTCACAACTCTGCGCAAGTAAGCGATCTGGAAAAGAAGCTGCTCAACTTCCTCGTCTTTTCCGCAGTGACCGCGAAGGCCGAATCCAACGTCACGAAAATCATGCTCGAGGCCGGCTTCGATCCGCAGAACCTGAAGACCGTGCAGATTGCTCCGGGCAAATCTACGCCGACGCAAGCGCACAACCATCCCGGCGGCGGATTGCAGGTGGCGGTCGGCTTCGAAAACCTCGGCGCCAAACTGAAACTGATGCTGATCCCGCCCAACGGGCAGAAGATCGAGGAAGAACAAGTCGGCACGTTTCTCTTGGAGATCGCCAACGCCCCCGCGGGCAATTGGCAATACTCCGTAACCGCCGTGGAGGCGCCATTTCAGAATTTCCCCATCGTGCTCGCCGTGGGAAAAGCAAAGTGACGGTTTCCGTTCACGTTTCGCGCTCGCTGTATCCCTGCCGCGGCAAGTACTATTCGAGCGCGAAACGCAAGTGAATCGCAGGAGGCGTTATGAAGTCATGCATTCTGTTTTTCTCGTTCCTGGTCGCCGGTCAAACACCAGAAACCAAAAAGGACCTTGCCGCATTGCAAGGCGCCTGGAAGCTTTCTTCCATCGAGGAAGACGGCACGGCCAACGAGCCAAACGCCGATTTCGCGCGCTGGATCGTCAAGGGCAACAAGGTCCATTACGGCGGCGAGGAGTTCGCTGAGTTGCACGCCGACGCCGCCACGACCCCCAAGAGCCTGGACCTGCGCCTCGTGAAGGGCAAGCGCGAGTTGGAGGCGGTCTATTCGATCGAAGGCAACGTCTGGAAGATTTGCGTCAATCGCATGACCGGCGGCGTGAAAGAGAGGCCGCTCGACTTCGCCACCAAGGACAAGTCAGATCGCCGCGTGCTGGTGTTCGAGCGCGATAAGAGCGGCAAGGCCGGCGGCATCGAAGGCGCGGGCTTTGTCGGCATCGCCATCCGCGCCCATAAGGACGATGATGATATCGTCGTGGATAGCGCCTTGGAAGGAACCCCGGCGCTAAAGGCCGGTTTGAAAAAAGACGACGTCATTTTGGCGGTCGGCGATAGGGACGCGACGAATCTGCAAACGACGGTGCGGCTGGTGCGCGAAGCCAAAGCAGGGAGCCAAATCACTTTCCGCATTCGCCGCGACGGCAAAGAGATGAACATCACCGTCAAAGCCGGCGTGTTGCCGTTCTTTCCGCTGGACTAATTCCGCCGTTCTTTCTCCAGTGGCGTCACCCACAGAAACACGCGGTGTTCCCGTCCGCCCGAAGGCGTGTAGGTCAGCTCGCGCTTGGGCCGCACGCCTTCCATGTTGAAATCGTGCGACACGATGCGGCAGCCGGGTTTCAGCTTGTCGAGCTGCGGAATCAATTTCACGTTGAGCTGCGGCAACAGATAGAGCGTGATCACGTCCGCCTTGGATAAATCCAACTCGAATATGTCCTGGAGCTTGATGGTCACGAGGCTCTTGACGTTGTTCCTGTCCACGTTTTCGAGCGACTCCTTGACGCGCACAGGGTTGATGTCGAAGCCCCAGGCCTTGACCCCGTACTTCTTGGCGGCGGTCACCGGGATGCGGCCGTCGCCGCAGCCGAGGTCATAGACGACTTCGCCGGGACGGACGTCGGCCAATTCGAGCATCTTATCGACGACTTCCTGCGGGGTGGGGACGTAAATGACGTCCGGTTCGCGGATGGGCTTTTGGTCTTGCGATGTGGCCCGCGCCAGCAAGCCGAGCAAGGACACTGTGATTAAGCCGACTAACGCCAAACCGAGAAAACGCTTTTTCATGGATCACCTTTCGCTTTCCGCGTTGGACGGAATTCCCATGGACTGTGAGAGAAGGAAAAGCGGCAGGCCCAGGAGCAACAACGCCACCACGAATAAGGTTCGCCATTCAATGTAAATCGTAGCCCGATATAGCATGAATGTGCAGCTCAGGCAGAATATTATGGGGATCAGTGGATAAAGCGGCACGGAAAACGGTCGTTCCAAGTGTTTGTTCTTTTCCCGCAAAAGGAACAACGAAAAGCCTGTCAGCAGGAAGAAGAGCCAGAACGCAGGTGCGGAGTGTGACACCAGCGCGTTAAAGGCATCGCGCGGCGCCCAGTCCCGTCTGTAATCGATGTGGATTGACAACGATTGATTGAGCCAATCGAGGAATTGATTGCTGGCTTCATGGCCTTGATTCGACCCGAAAAGATAAACGAACCCCAATGTTATCAAGGCTTGAATGATAAGTGCGACAATGGGCGTGCCGGCTCCAGGTCGCCAGCCTCCCAGGAATCCGAAGAGCCGATGGTCTTTTCCCAGTGTGGCGTAAACACGCGAGCCAGTGAGAATCAGGCCGTTGGCGGCCCCCAAGGCAGAGGCCATTATGATCACGCTCATCACCCAAACACCGTGTTCGCCAAACGCGTTCTCCATCAACTGAGTGGGAAGACTGCCGGGTGATCGCGCTTGATTGAAGCCAAGGCCCAAAAGGTACGCGGCGTTGACCAACACGTAAATCACGGTAATGGCCCCAATTCCCGCCAATAGAGCGAGGGGAATATTTCGGCGGCGATCCCTCACCTCCGCCGCAACAAATGCCGCATCGTTCCAACCTCCAAACGCGTACATGACCAGGATGATGGCCAGTGCTTCCCAGCCCCACTGCTCGGGCTTGCTCGCGTCGGGAAAAGTCCAATTCGTCAATTCCGGCTGCATCGTCATCAATCCGGCCACCAGAATGCCGATCAAGCCCAGGACCTTGGCAGCGGCTAATACGTTTTGGGCGATTTTCCCCAACACAACACCCAGGATGTTCAGCAACGTAATCGCAAGCACCGCCGACGCAGCGTAATAGAATTCCGAATTGAGCCCGAGGTTGAATACGTCGGGAAACGGTTGCAAGCTCGTGGCAATGTTGGCAAAGACAAAGACCATGACGCCGATGCTGGCGGGCAACACCACACTTAGCTGAGCCCAACCAAAAAGGAAACCGACCCAGCGTCCAAACGCTTGCGTGAGATAGTGATAATCGCCTCCGGAGCGCGGATACGTGGTTGCCAGCTCCGCATAACAGAGTCCACCCACCAAGGCGAGAAATCCGCCAAAGACCCAAACCGCAAGTCCCATCCATGCGTTGGGAGTGTTATCGAAGATGAGCCATGGAAGCTCGAATATGGTGGTGCCAATGACGATGCCGACGATGATGCTGACTGTGTCCCACAAACCAAGCTGTCCGTGGCTCGGGGCGGGCGCGGACCTGGCGGGTGCCGAAAAGCTCATTCCATACCTCAATGCTGCAGATGCATGGCTGGTAACTGTCCTTTGTAACCGGGCGTCCCGGATTTGCCAATGTTTTGAAGGAAAAATGCCGGACCTGATTCTCAGCCACGCGTCTGCCACTACGCTTGGCGGTTTCGCGCTCGCGCGTCGCCCAGAAGAAATCAAACTTCCATCAACACCCGCGCCTTGCGGAACACCGCGTTCAGCATGGGCCTTGTCAACCGTCCGGTGAACGTGTTTTGTTGGCTGGGATGATAGGAACCCAAAAGCACATACGGGCCACAGGGCATCGCTACGCCGTGGCCGAATCGTTTCTTCTTTTCCGGTCGATGGCCCAGCCCTTTGAGCGTGCGCAGCGCGCCGTTCCAAGCGAAAGCGCCCAAGCACACAATGACGCGGACTTTCTTTAGGAGCTGCATTTCTTCCAGAAGGAATCCAAGACACGTATCGCGTTCCGTTGTCGTCGGCTTGTTGTCCGGCGGGGCGCAATGGACGCAGGCGGTGATGTAGCAATCTTGTAGTTTCAGTCCGTCGCCGCGCTGGATCGAAGTGGGCTGATTCGCGAAGCCGGCGCGGTACAGCGCGGCGTAGAGCCAATCGCCGGAGCGGTCGCCTGTAAAGACGCGGCCGGTGCGGTTGCCGCCATGCGCCGCGGGCGCCAGGCCGACGACGAGCAGCCGCGCGTCCGGGTCGCCGAAGCCGGGCACGGGCCGTCCCCAGTACGTCTCGTCGCGAAAGGCGGCCCGCTTGTCGCGCGCAATCTTCTCACGCCACGCCACGAGCCGCGGACATTGACGGCACGTGACGATTCGCTCGTTCAATAGCTCCAGCGTTTTACATGGGGTTCTTGTCGTCAATCTTTTTGCGCGGCGGATCAGGGGCCTTCTTGCGGACGATGCCGGTGAGAATCTCGGTCAGATCCTCGGCGACGTTGGCGCGCTTGAGAAACAACAGCGCGAAACAAGTGTCGCTGCCGTACTCGGTGTATTTGCCGCTCCAGCCGCCGTTGACCCCCTGCGCGGCGATGAGATACTTCGCGCCTTCGACGTACCAATCATTCTTGCCGATCTTTTTGAGGTCGTAGACGACGGCCATGCGTTCCATGCTGAAGAGGTAGTAGTAGATGTTGCCGCCGAGCTTGACAGGTCCCGCGTTCGGGCCGACGCCTTCGTCCAGTTGTTTTTCCAGGTAAGCCAGACCTTTTTTGGCGACCGGGTCCTTGGCCAAATCCTTGGCTTGGTTCTTGAGCCCCTGTCCCAATGCCAGGCCGAGCAGCCCGGCGCAGGTCATGGACGGATCGCTGTCTTGCCCCGGGAGATTGAGCTTCACGCCGGGCGGCACGGGCGGCGGCTTGGCGGTGGTGTAGCCCCATTCGCCGCCGTCGCGTTGCGAGTCGCGAAAACGCTTCTCGACCGTCGCGAGTGCTTGTTGCACCGGCAGACCATGACGCCGCGCCACCCAGACCGCCATCATCGCGAACTGGGTATTGGAGTTGTCGCCCTCCACGGAGATATCGAGGGCAATCTGCGGCCCGACGACTAGCGTCTGCCATTGACGTTGCCAGTCCTTGGTGAGTTCTTTCAGGTCGCGCTCCACCACCGGGAGCTTCTCCCCTTTGTCGCGCTTCGCCTTCATGTCCGCGACGAGCTGGCGCAGCCGTTGCTGCTCTTGCTCGTTGGGGTTTGGGCAGTGGTAGTTCCAACCGCCTTCTTTAGATTGACCGGCCAAAAGCCGCAACGTGAGCGTATCCAGAATCGGCAAATCGCCGCCGTCGCCGAGTTTGTCGAGGAAAATGATGGCCAGGGAAAGGCTGTACGTGTAGCGCGCCCCAATCGCCAATTGGCGGACTTCCTCCGCGATTTCCTTCACCTTGGCGTCTTGCGCCGTGCAGCCGGACTCCAGGAGGGTCCAGCCAATGAGAGCAATGGCGCCCAGGCGGCGCTCCTCGCGCTGGCCCACCTCAAACTCCTTGAGGTAGTGCACGCCGCGGTCGATGGCGTTGTTGATTTTCTTTTGGAGTTCCGCGTCTTGGGCAATTGCACGCTCCGGAACGCTGACGCCGCCGAGGAGCATCGCGACAAACACGATAAGAATTGTCATGCGCATTGGAGAACCTCAGAACCGAATGGCCTATGGCATACCGAAAATCAAGCCCGCTTCAAAGTCCTTGGTTTCGTTCTCGAACAGGCTGAAATACGCTGTGAGACCGTCGAAGTTTACGTCGCTGTCGAAGTTGTCGTCACCTTGGTCTTGAAGCGTGAAGTTGTAGCCGAATGGTTTCTGGAAAACGAGGTAGTAGGTGCCGGGCGCGACGTTGTTGAACTGATAGTTCCCGGCCGAATCGGTCGTCGTCGTCGCGACGAGTTGGCCGATTGAATTGCGCAATTCCACGATCAATCCGGCGAAAGCGCTTTCACCCAAGTCCTGGAAGCCGTCAGCGTCGAAGTCGTCCCACACAGTCCCCTTGATAGTGGCCTCACTCCCTCCGCCGCCGGGCGGACAATGTTCATCGTGCAGTTTGACCGCATCAATTTCTTCCCAGGCGTTCAAGTTGTGATTCGTGTCCGTGTAGATCTTGACGGCATCGACTAAATAGGGCGTTGTCGCAAAGGGAATGGCGAAATCGACGGGTGCGCCCGACTGGCTTGGGTCGGTGCCGGTCCAAACAGTGTGCCAGCCACCGGAGGTATCACGCAGATCCAGTCGGTAAACAAAACCGTTGCCGTAGGTCTCGCGGATCGTGACGCCGGTCGCGTAAACGGCTTGCGCGAAGCCAAGCGTGATGTACTCCAAGGTGCCGTTTCTCGGCAATGGCGCCCAAGCCGTGTAGATATCACCATAGGCGAACGTGTTCGGCTTGCCCAACGCTTGCGCGGCCGACCAGCTTCCGGCACTCCATTGCGAACTGTAATCGATAACGGTGGTCGCCCAAAGGGTATCGTCGTCTTCGATAGTGCCTTTTCCCTGTCCGTCGGTAACCGTCGCGTTGACAACATTTGATAGGTTCACGAAGAACGTCTCATCTGCTTCGCAATTATGGTCGCCGTAGACCGGCACGGAGATGGTCTGGGTGAGTGGACCGCCTGGCATGAACGTGATTGGGCCCCCGACTGCGCCATAGTCTTCTGTGGCTGTTGCCGTGCCGTTCGCCGTGGCATAGTTGAGCGTCACGGTTTGCGACGTTGGCCCTGAAAGTGCAACCGTGAAAACAAAGCTTGTCGTGCCGCTATTTCCCTCAACTTGGATAATGTCGTTGATCGAAACGGATGGCTGTTCAGGCTGAGGTGGAGGTGGTGGCGGCAGCCAATCGTCATTGACAATCGTGCCCAGGCCCTGATTGTCCAAAACGAAAGCGTTCATCACATTGGACAGGTTAACGAAAAACGTCTCGTTCGGCTCTTGGGCAAGGTCGCCGTAAACAGGCACATAAATGATCTGCGAAGTTGGCCCACCTGGAAAGAAAGTAAGCATTCCGGTCACAGGTCCATAGTCGGCAAATGGAGTGGCTGAATTGCCGGCCGTAGAGTAGTTTAGCGTGACGACCTGCGAAGGCGTCGCGGAAAGGCTGACGCTAAAGCCAAAGTAGGACGTGCCGTTGTTTCCTTCGTACTGTGAGATGTCGTTAATCGAAACGCTAGGCGTGCCTGGATTTTGGGGGACGTGGATAAGAATCGTGTAGGCGCTTGGGCTGTAGACTTCGCCCTCGCACCATTCCGACCATCCATCATCACGCAGACCAAAATCGAATGAAGTCAGTGGCGTCCCGTAAAGGCCAATTGGAGCCGTGTATTGAAAGCTGCCGCCGGCAATCTGCCAAGCATAGATTTCGGCGCCGAGGGCCACAGGAATCCCGTTCAGCGACAATGTCCCGACTGTCGGAAGAGCCGCGACGATCACTGAGTAAAGGTTGTCGGCCGGAACGTCATTGGGATCGGAGAAGCCGAAATCGCCGACGGTGAACGTGTAAGTGCTGCCGGCGGCCAGTGTAAGAACCCCGTCCACGCCGAGAGGCGCGTCGGGAGTCGAATGAACGTCGAACGTGATCGTATTCGGCGTCAGGTCCACATCGCCGCCGCCTTCGGCGAAATTGCCGCCGTCATCCTGGACTGCGAATTGCCAGCTTGCCAATGCCTCTCCATACTGATTGGCTGGCGGTATATAGAGGAAGTTGCCGTCTTCGAAGTCGGCAACGTCGATAATGTCGTGCACGGCCACTGGATCGCCATTGAGGGTCAGTGACCCAACCATCGGCAATGACTGGACGATGATCGCCTTGAAATTGTGAGGCGGCAGATCGTTCGGATCCGAGAAGCCGAAATCATATTCTGCGAAAGCATAGATTTCATCTTCGCAAAGTTCAATTACGTTGTCTGCGCCTTGCGGCGAGTTGTTGACCGGGTTGTATTCGTACCCTGCGTCGACATCGGCGACATTCCCATAATAATCGACAGTGAAAACGTGCGAGTTACCAGTACTTAATTCCACATCGCTGTCAATGTCGTCCGTTGATTGATCCTTCAAAGTAAACTGACGGCCGGGCACTCGGCCAAAGTTGACGTAGTAGTTGCCGGGATCAATCGAATCAAATTGGTAATTGCCTTCGGAATCAGTAAGAATCCTATCAACCCAGTCACCGGACTCCGTGAAAAGGGTGACCGCCACGTTGGCGGCTGGTGGTTCTGTCGCCAGGCGTATTCCATCTGCTAGATTCTCCAACCAAGCCTGACCGCCCACCGCGCCAGTTCGAACGAGACCGGCGTCAATCCATAGGTCGCCACCAGCAGGAAGGCTGAAGACGCCTGTGTAGCCGTTATCATCGACATCACTATCTATGTTTCTGAGTGCACCGACCGCCTTGACTGTGAATCTCATGTCCCTAGGCGGTGCAATTGAAATGTAGTAAAGTCCAGGCGGCGCTCGAAATTGGTAGTTTCCGTTTACGTCAGTAATTGTAGTACTGACGTAGTGGCCATTGGCTTGGTGAAGGTAGAGCCGGACGCCGGAAATACCAGGCTCGCCAGGGTCCTGAATTCCGTTGGGGTTTGGGCCCTGATCTTCCCATACTTTGTCCCCTATCGTAGCTACTGTTGCTGGATCTGGATCGGCGGGCACCCCCCACCAAGCTACCGCATAGGAATGGTGATAGGGTACATTGCCACTACGGCGCACCCAGAATTCGTATTCACCGCCCGCAAGTACGCCGGCAAAAACATGTTCAACATTATATTGTGTGCTTGTTGACCTCCAGACCGCTTGAGTAATGCTCGTCGCACCTCTTGGAAGGACATACAAATCGAAATTTCGAGGAGACTCACCCGCGAATTGCTCTCCTGGATCGTACAATCCGTTTGAATCCCCTGGAAGATGCACCACACGATTCCAACAGAGTGTGACGGACAAGTAGCTGTTCGCTTTTAGAGGTTCAGAGAATACAAACTTGTCGAAAGCGTCTGTGCCTTCGGGCATACTTCTCCATGTCCAGCCGACAACCGGGACAGGTTTTGGGGTCCCATCGTTGTTCAAGAATTCGACAGCTCCCGAACTAAACTGGTTCAGCGCGCGCCGAGCATTCAATTGTCCTGCCCCAAGTTCATCATCCAAAGGCACGGCTGCATCAGTATATGCTTGCGTCTGAATCCATGTTGTCGTACCGTCTCTCTTGACAATCGTCTTCTCCATTCCAAGATGGCCTTCAATCTTGTCCGCCGAGTTCAACAGCACCGCCTTCATCACAAGCGGGGAGCTGTTTATGGTCTCATTGTCCCAACCCTGGGCATTCGCGGATTCTCGATCTCTGGCGTATTGCTGCAGCAATGCGACGGTGCCAGTCACATGCGGAGCAGCAAAGCTCGTACCGTCAACACTCGTATAGCGCGATGTCCCACTCGCATCGATGTGCGGCACCCAGATTGGGTCGCCGGGTGCGACAAGTGTGATTAGAGATCGATCATGCTCAGCATCACGCGGCGCGGGATTTACGTTTCCGGTGCTAAACCTTCGATACACTGGTTGGCCGTTAACAATCGAGGTCGTGGTTTCACCAACAACAATTCCATTGTAAGCGTCGGAAGGCACACCCCACTCGTCTGGGTCGTTGCCTCCCACAAACACGTTGAGTACCATTCTTTGAGATGCAAGCCAGTCGAGCCCGAGGGTGATTAAGGAATCTCCGTCGGCATTTACGTTCCCGATTAAGTTCCCGATTGTGTAGCTGTGGTTGATCGCCATTCCCGGAATCCGAGTCGCGGCTAACCCAATTGACTTGACGTGCTGGGCCGCGAGGAGTGCGTCACGCTGTACCGTGAAGAGTTCAACACCACTTGCGGAAGAGAAAAGGCGGGCATCTCTGGCGATGCCGGTGTTAGTCGGGCCATTCGCAATCATTACGCCCGCGACTTGTAATGCGTGAGGGCGGATGTTTCGACCTGCGAAGGATGGACCGTCCTTGTAGTACACCCCTTGTGGACGCACATGGCGGTGGTTTATTGCATCCAGAAGCGGGTTGTTGGGCCTTCCAATTTCCACTTGACCAATCGCCGTATCGCTGCCGGTAAGCGCAACTCCGCTCGGAGTCGTAAGCAATCGTGCATTGATCCCGAATAAGCCGGCGGTCCGCTCGTCCAAGACGATTCGTAACTCCAGCGATTCGACTTGCGGGAGGAAGAATAGGGCTTTCTTTCCATTCTGCCTTGCTACCATGTCTGGCATCTCCTTTCCACGCCGCTACTTTGTATCTGAGGTCATGTCGACTATTCGCGCAAGGGTCACCGCTCCAGTTCCGGCATTGCGCAGTTCCAATTGACACTTGCCTTGAGGAACAGTTTTCAGCGGCACAAGTACGAAGTACGGCCTGGAATCAGCAGACCTTATCCCAATCTTTGCGACTTCACTGAAATTGAGGACTATTTTGGCCTGGTTGTACTCGACCGATTCGATGATCCAGCGCGTGGGATCGCTTGGCGCGCGTCCAAAATAGGCGATTAGCCACACCTGCGCTTGTTCACCCTCTTTTCGACCAACAGACGGCGGCCAAACCTGAAAGGAAAGTGCTGCCTCAAATGCCCCATTGACGTCCCTTGCCCGCGCAAGAAACAGATTTGAAACGCCCGGCTTCAGCTTCTGAAAGGATTCAATGGTGTCCTGAAACGGCAAGTCATCCGTGAATCCGATTTGTTTTAGGTTTTCCTGTCCATTGCTTGCATAGATTGAGGAAAGTGGAATCTTCTCCATTCTCTCGGAGTTCGACGAGCAGGAAGTGCACATGAAGACGATCAGAGCGAACGCGAACTTGGAGGGCCGGGCTTGGATGCACATGGCTTCTCTCCTTTGCGGGGATGCATTTTACTCGGTAGAAATGGCTTCTGTTTGCACTTTCTGACAAAGCCACGCGTGTTGTTCCCCCTGCGAATTCCTACATTTCGTTGTCGCCGAAGTATTCGCACGGCGTTTTCCAGACGGGAGTAGACCCGATCATCGGACGAGTTGCACTCTTGACGATCCGGCGTTAGCTTGACGAACGCGACCAAAGCACGATGCCTCGCACGTGCAACTGCAGGGTGGCTTTGGAATCCACTTCGCCGGCGATCTTCACATTATCGCAAACATGCCGGCAACGACGCCGATGATTCACAAAAACCAGGATCGCCTTGTTTGACAAATCTGTCAAGAAAAATCCTGAAACTGTCTCCTGTTCATCCCTAGCCAAGAGCGCTGAAATACACACCGGCGATGCTGAAGATGGCCCAGACCATAAACCCCGCATAGACGAGCCAAACCAGCATGCTCGCCACCTTCGTCAGGGTGGTCAGACGCCGGCTGGCTTCTTCGTGATAATACTCCGCCTGTTGCCGCATCACTTCCGGGATGCGGCCGCTTTCCTCCGCGACCGCGACGATGTTCAAGAATTCGACGGTGAAAAGTCGGGTGCGCGTCAGCGCCTCGGTGAGGGGCTCGCCATACTTGAGCGCGTTGATGACGACGTCCTTTTGCGCCGTGTAGGCTGAATTGCCGGTGGCGTCCAGGCTGAGCCGCAGTCCTTTGTGAATCGCCAAGCCGCTGTCGAGCGTGAGCTGCAGCGCGGTGGTGAAGCGGCCCATGGCAAACGCCTCCAGGCAGGGGCCCACCGCGGGAACGCGCAGCAAGAAACGATCGACCGCCTCTTGCTTTTGCAGCATTCTGGGCAGAATGCGAAACGCCGCCCAGATGAGCGCCAGCGTGCCGAAGCTGCACACCAGGAACGTCAAGGCGCCGCCCGTGCCCGACAGGCCGAAAATGCGCATGGGCTGGCTGTTGCGCGACGCGGCAATCCAGCCCAGAACGAGAATGAGCCCGGCGATAATCAGAAACGCCAAGACGAGTTGCACGATCGGCATGAAGCTCTGGCTCTTGAATTGGCGGCGCAGCTTCTGTTGCAGGAGGAAGTACTTTTCCAATTCGCCGAAGATTTCGGGCAAGTGTCCGGTTTGCTCGCCGACGCGGGTCATGGCCAGGAACAGCGGGGGCAGGTGCTCTTTCTCCGGTTCGACCGCGTCGAACAAGCTGTGCCCCTCTTCGATGCGGGCGCTCACGCGTTCGGCCAAAGGACGTAGTGCTCGCGGGCCGCGCTCCGCCTGCTGCCGAAAGACATGCCGCAGCGTGAGGCCGGCGGCCAGGTTATGCCGCAGCGCCCGGCACAGATCGATAACCGCGGACAGGGGAAGTTGGTGGGAAAAGAGCATAGCCGCGTCTACAATGGGAATTATGGATGCCGCCTTTCAACCACGATACCTTGCCGGCATCGTGCTTTTCAACCGTGGAGATTTTTTTGAGGCTCACGAGGTTTGGGAAGCACTGTGGATGGAGACGTTTGGACCGGAAAAGAGCTTCTACCAAGGGTTGATCCAGGCGGCGGTCGGCTTGTGCCATTTTTGCAACGGCAACCTCCGCGGTGCAGTCAAACTGTATCATTCCAGCCGGGACTATATGAAGAAGCATGGCCCGCTGTTTCTTGGCTTAGATCAGAACCGCTTTTGGAACGATATGGAAAAGTGCTTCGCGCCATTGCTCACCGCCCAAGCGCCACCGCGCGACGCGGCCCCCGCGGAAGATTTGATTCCGACCATTGAGCTTACCCCGCCTCCCGCCGATTGGCCCGACCCGGCGGCGTTTTTGGAAGAAGAGTAGGACAGGTTTTCAACCTGTCCCACTCTTGAAAGGACAGGTTGAAAACCTGTCCTACAGAGTGTCGTCATGAGCGACGAATTCTCACCGCTGGCTGGATTCGCCGGTTGCGCACGCCTCTTCCCTCTGCCCAATCTCGTCTTCTTCCCACAGGTCATGCAGCCGTTGCACATCTTCGAGCCGCGCTATCGGCAGATGACAGCCGATGCGCTGGCCGGCGACCGCCTCATCGCTCTCGCGCTCTTAAGGCCCGGTTGGGAGGAGTCGTATCAACAAGCGCCGGCGATTTACTCCGTCGCCACGCTCGGCCACGTCGTGGCCGATCAGAAGCTCGAAGACGGCCGTTACAACATCTTGCTGCGCGGTTTGAGCCGCATTCAAATCGCCCATGAAATCCCGCACTCGAAGCTGTATCGCAAGGCTAAAGTCGAGTTGGTCGCGGAAGTGCCGCCGCCCGATCCCAAGACCGAGCGCCGTCTGCGCAGAGTGCTGACCGAGAAAGCGCCCGCGTGGTTCGGCGATCAAGGCGCGGTCCTCGAACAATTCGGCAAGCTCCTCGAGAGCGACCTTGCTTTGGGCGCTCTGTGCGACTTGTTCGCGTTCGCCCTTCCTTTGGATGTAGAGTTCAAGCAGTCCCTTCTCGAAGAGCTCGAAGTGGAACAACGATTCCACAAGCTGATCGAGCATCAAGATGCGCGGCAGGCGAAGGAAGCGGCCCAGGCGGACCGGAAGTTCCCCCCCGAATTCAGCGCCAACTGAGATTCTAACCACGGATTACACGGATGGGCACGGATAAGAGCGTAGTTTCTTGTTGATCCGTGCCATCAGTGTTATCCGTGGTTGATCCCTATTCTTCGCGCTACCGGAGCGGCAGCACCACGGTGAAATGGCTTCCCTTGCCGGGGGTCGATTCCATGAGAATGTCGCCGCCGTGGTCGCGCACAATGCTGTAACTGACTGACAGGCCAAGTCCGGTCCCCTGTCCCACCGGCTTGGTTGTGAAGAACGGATCGAAGATCTTGTCGCGGATGGTTGGGTCGATGCCTGTGCCGGTGTCGTAAACGTGAATCTCCACGCCGCGCGGTCCGTGCAACGTCCGAACGGAAACCCTGTCCCCCGGCTTGCAAGCGTCGATGGCGTTGATAAGCAGGTTGTAGACGACTTGATTGAGTTTCGCCGGCGAGCAGGTCAAAAGCGGCAGCGGCGCCAGCTCCGTGCTGAGCGTCACTTGCCGGTTGTGCGCCTGGCTGGCGACCAGGTTCAGCGTGGCTTCTATGCCTTGATTGAGGTCGCATTCCTTGCGCTCGCCTTCCTGGAACCGGGCGAACGAGCGCAGGTCCTTGACGATTTGTCCGATGCGCTTGAGCCCTTCGCGCGTTCGGCACAACAGCCCGCCCAGGTTGTCCAGTGTGTAGGCCGCATCGCAGCGCTGGGCGGCTTCTTCAATCCGCGCGTCGAAGTCCGCGTTGCTTTCGGGCAGCGCGGTCTGTTTTTCCCGATGCAAGCGCAGCAAATCGGCCAAGCCGGTTACGTCGCGCTCGAGCACCGCGACATTGTTGTTCACGAACGCCAGCGGATTGTTCACCTCATGCAAGACACCGGCGACCAGCTGTCCCAGCGAAGCCAGTTTCTCCGATTGCACGAGCTGGGCCTGGGCCTTCTGGAGCTCTTGCAGCGTCACTTGCAACTTGAGATTTTTGTCCGCCAACTCCGTGGTGCGACGCTCGACCAGGCGTTCGACGCGCGCGGCCCGCCCTTGCACGCTCGATACATAGGCGACTAGAAACGCGGTCGCCAGCAAGCCGCCGACCAGGACCCACCATTCCTGGCTCGCGGACTGCCGGTCCAGGTAGTCTGGTTTCGGCAACACGACCATTGTCCACTGGCAGCCGTGTTGTTGGAGCGTCATCGGCCAATGCAGCCGGTCATACGGCGATTCCGCTGCGCCCGCGGCCAAGCGCCGTGGCGTGGGTTGCTTCAGCGTCGAGTACAACAAGCGGGGCGGCGTCACCGCGTCCTCCCAAAGGAAGACGTCAAAATCCTGCGGGTACCCACCCAGCGAGGCGCGCATCAGCTCGTCGACTTGGAATTGTCCGATGATGCAGCCCAAAAAACTCCGGCGGCGCTCGTAGATTTCTTCCGGCGGCGGCTCTTTCTTGTAAAGCGGTCGAAAGACAAAGAAGCTCGAAGCCCCCGCTTTTTCTCTTCCGAACCGCAACCGGTTGCTTCCTACGGCCCGCGCTTCATCGCACGCCGTTTCCAGGAGGGTTAAGCTTGCCGGGTCGAGCGCCAAATCCAGTCCCCATACCCCGGCAAAGCGGTCAAAAGGTTCGACGAATTGAATCGGGTACAGGACTTGAGCGCTGTCGGCCGCCAGCCGGCGCGCCCGGCCCTCAGCGTCGCGCACTTCGTAGCCGGCGGGCAAATCGTACTTCTTCAAGTCATTGAGATAGGCCGCAAACTCCTGAGCCTTGACGCGCGGCGCCCAGTAGAGCGCTTGCAAGCCAGGCAGACTGCGGAACATGCCGCTCGTAAATGTCCGGAATTCCGGCGCTTCGACCAGCTGCGCCGACGCGTAGAAGTACTGAATAGTTTCGAGCGCTTCCAGATGGTTCGTAACCGTACGCTGCCAGCTCGTGCCCAGCGCGCCGGCCGCTTCGGAGAAATTGCGGTGCACGCGCTCCTGGTCGCGCGACCGGGCCAGCGCAAACGTCACCGCGGTAAGCGCAGTCCCGGCGGCTGCCAGCAAAACGAGCGGCAACGCGCGTGCAAGCGGCGCGGGCAGGCGCAACCGGGCGAACGTGAAGGCCATGGGGTTCTTCCCGACACAGGACCGCTGGGGAAGCCAACTCCATTAAA
>JAKEHV010000008.1 GCA_022614915.1 Gemmataceae bacterium
AGGTATTCGCTCTTCAGCAAATGGCCTTTGACTTTGTCGAAGTACAAGTTGACGTCACGATGGCCTTTTCTGGAAACGCGCACGCCGACGGCAGATTGCTCGCCGACCTTGACTTCGCCCAGGGTCGCTAGCTTGTATTCCTTGTCCTTGAGCGGCAGCAGGCCGGCCACCGCGTCGGAGTGCAATTGCTCTTTGTGCTCGGCCACTTCCTCGGCCGGCATCTCTTTCACGTCGTCGTTCACCTTTTCCCAACCCTTGTCGCCGTTGACGACGGCGACGACCTTGATGTCCGTACCCATAATTTTCATGTCGATAGCGAAGCGGAATTGTTTGTCGTCCTGGGCAATGACTTCGATGTCAAAATCAATCGCCTCGCTCAAGCCGTAAAACTTGCCCTTTCCTATGACCGATTGGGCCTTGAACTTGGCCAGGGTCGCCTCTCCGCCGTGCACTTCGAGCGCCTTGGCGATGGTGGCCCTCACCTCTTTGTCCTCGCCCGATCGGCCGATGTCGACCAGGACCAGGATCGCGCCCAAGGCGCAGCTTACGACAGCAAATCGCTTCATGGCATTGTCTCCCAGATTGATGAATGTACTTCGCCCGTCCGCCCCATTCCTTTGGACTGCCGGCACAAGAATTGGCAGGTTGAATGAACGAATGCGCGAGCAGCGCTCGAATCGACATGCAGCTAGAATACGGAGAGGGCGGGATTCGAACCCGCGGATGGGTGTTACCCCATCACCGATTTAGCAAACCGGCGCATTCGGCCACTCTGCCACCTCTCCTGGATCACGCCGACGCCCGCCGCGCGAGTGCGGTTCGATCTTCAGCCAAGATACTCAAGCGGCATGCCCAGGGCAAGGCTTCGTCGGCCTGAGCGACCGGCGGTCTTCTGCGAGGGATTCAAACCGCGGCGTTGATTTCCCCGTCTTGCATTGTAGACTGCAAACACGCCAGCACTTCGGAGGAGGAAGCCGTGAATCTGTACTTGCGCGTCGGGCTCGTGTTGTCATGCCTTGCTTGTTCGTGCCTGGCCGCGCCCGGTCAAGAACCGAACTCGCGCGGCGCGTTTGAAATGCGCCTCGTGCGCGTGGGCGACACCTACCAAGGGCTGCGCTTCAAGCCGGCCACGGGCGAGGCTTGGCAAATCGCGGCCGGTAAATGGGAGACCATTACCGAGGCGGAAGCGCCGCCGGCGGGCAGCTACGACATCGTGCTCATCGCCACCGAAGAGAACTTTATCGCGTTGCGCCTCGAAAAGGCGACCGGCGCCACGTGGATCCTCAAAGCCCGCAAGTGGAATCGCGTCAAAGAGCCGCCCGCGCCCAAGCAAGATAAGGACGATCCGCTGATTCCCAAAGGAAAAGGCGCGGGCAAGGTCTTTGAGCTGCGCCACATCCGCGTCGGCGACCGGGCCCATATTGTGCGCTTCCACGCCGGCACCGGCGCTGCCGCCCACATCGAGCGCGACAGCTTCGAATCCTTGGCTGAGACCGGGCCCGTCATGCCCGGCGACTTCGACGTCACCATGATCGCCACCGACCAGCGCTGGATGGCGTTTCGGCTGGATCGGGGCAGCGGCGCGACCTGGCTTTTGCAGGCGAACACGTGGCGGCGGGTGAGCGAGCCGGAATGAATACTGCGGATAGTGGCAACTGGAACCGTGCATGCTGCCATTGTTCATGCAAGGCCAGCGTATACCGGAGCTTGACAGTGCCGCGTACAATTGTGCGGGGCACGCATATGCACGATGGAACGCTCCAAGGAGAGGCCCATGAAATGCCAGCACTGTGATCAGCCTGCTACGATTCACGTGACCGAAATGGCCGATGGAAAAGCGGCCGAATTGCACGTGTGCGAAGCGCACGCGCACGCTCTGAGCTCGCCGGTGCCCGTATCGCGGCCCGAGGTGGGTTGCAGTTTTTGGCAATTCATGACTGATGGTCCGCTTCGAGACGCTCTGCAGGATGCGCGAGCGGCCGAAAAACTTGCGGCGCACCTGCTGCCAGCGCTGTGTTTGGCTCTGCTTGATGAGCAGCCCGAAGTGCGGATCATGGGAGCTTACCATTTGATATTGTTCGGGCCGAAAGCGTCCTCCGCGTTGAACGCACTGAAAAACGGCCTGCGCGATCCTGATGAGCGCGTGCGCACTGCGTGTGCGATTGCCGTTGGATGCATTGAACGCAGCGAGGGGCCATACTGGCTCAAATAGCACACGCGGCTGCAACAGTTTCTCATTATTCGGCTTGTTTCTCTTCATTCCCTGGCGCGGATTCACCAGTCCACGTCCAACCGCACTCGGGACAGGCAGTGGCCTCGGGCAAGATTTTGGCGCCGCAGGAAAGGCAAGCCATCTCTTCCGCCGTCGGCATGTTCTCAACCGATTCGCGAACTGCGAGATTGCCCTCAGCCGGCGTCATGAAGAAGTGCGCCAGGCCGCAGCCGTCGCACACAAAGATGGTTACTTGATGGCCCCAGTAGTCGTCGGAGTAGACAAAGCTGCAACCGACTTTGTCCACCGAGCCGGACTTTTGCTGAAACTCCTCACCGCCGCAATGCTGACAGCGCAAACCTCGCCCCTGAATGGTGAATTGTGCCACGGTTAGTGCTCCTGGCGGCGGCGTCGCCGCTTAGGGCAGGAAAGTCGGCCTGTCCCACGCACGGAGTCAATGCGCAGGAGATACTCTTAGAGCCTTTCGACGACGCGATCCGCATAGGCGCGGCTCGAACGGAGTCGATCCACATTGGCAAGTGTGAAAACCGGTAGCGCTTCCGAGTGGTTGAGCCGACGAATTGTGTTCTCCAAGGAATCCGGCCCATCGTCGTTCCGGTTGTTGGTGATGAGAATCAGTTGCTTTTCTTGGGATTTGTTCCAAATGTCGATGTCGCTGGAATTATTGGCAAGGCCGACATCGGGGAATCGTTGCAGGACCAAACCAAGGGCCTGCCAAAACTCCACCCAAGCGTCCGATTGCATCAATTGGGCAAGGTACTCCACTTGACCAACGATGTTGGCATCAGCCAAGATTCCCTTCACCGTTTTTCTCCAGCCGCCGCTGCTCCAGCAGTTTTCTCAATCGAGCCATACGTTCCTCGCTGGTGCCTTCAAACTCTGGAAACCGCAGCCGCTGCTCGCGGATTCGTTCCTCGGTGCGTTGCCGAATGCGCAAGTCCTGTCCGTCCATTTCTGCTTTATGTTCAAGATAAAAGCGCTCGGCGACGGCGATCTCTTCGTGACTGAGCGATGGAATCCAGCGAATGATTTCGTCGTAAGAGCATCCTTCTTGAAAATAAGGAACAAGATCTTGCACTGTGATGCGACTGGTAGAAAGCTGGAGGCCCCGGCCGCTATCGATAATGGTGATATCTTTGTGCATGAGAAATCCTCGCTCTTCTCAATTATCGTAGCAGGAAGTTGCACGCGCAGGCTACCCAATCCGCTGATCGATGTACAGCCGCTCGATCATTTTGGTGTCATCCGCTTCGAATGCCGACTTGTCCGAACGCAGGACGGCGATTTTGGGATCGCGCAGCCGTAGCTTTCCATCCTTGTGCTCTTGGATGATACCCTCGAACTTCACCGTGGCGACCAAAGCGGGGCGAAATTCCAGGCCGGGGCGGACGCCGCTCGCGCTGGGGCGCTCGATGCGGCGGCCGGTCAGGAGACCCTGGCGCATGACCTCGGATTGAATCTGCAGGTCGCGGGCTTTGTCCAAGCCGGCCACGTCGCCCACGTCGTCAAAGCCGCCCTGATCGTTCTTAGCGCCGATGACATAGGAGCCGAACAGGCCGGCAGTCTCTTTCGAGGTAACCGCGTAGACGCCGGCCAAAAGCACGAGGTCGAGCGTGACTTCCGGCTTGCGCTTGACCCAACTGGGATCGCGCGCGGCCAAAGCATAAGGTGCATTAAGGTCCTTGGCGATGATGCCTTCGTAGCCCTGGGCTCGAAAATGCTGAAACAGGCGATTGAGGTCCTCGCGGTTGTCTGCCATGTGCCCTTCGGTGAGCACGACGGGAACGGGGAGCGGCATGGCGGCCAACGGCGCTACCAAAGCGCTCAAGTATTGCCGGCGCACCGACAGCGGTTGCCGTGTCAGGTCCGTACCGTTGAGATACAAGAGATCGAAAGCCGCGTACCGCATCTGCACGGGGCGGATCGGCTCTCCCTGGATGGTGGAGTAGACTTCGTAGACCGTGGCGGGGCGTGCGCCTTCGAGACCGACGACGGTGCCGTACAATTCGCCATCCACGATGGCGGTTTGCGCGGGCAAGAGCGGAATGGTCGCCGACAATCCGGGAATAAGTTCCAGCCAATCGAGGCGATTGCGCGTGTAAGCGCCGCACAGAACCGCGCCGCGCGCGTCGGTCGATTTGTGCAACAACAGGCGCACGCCGTCGTATTTGCGCTCGACCCAGACGGGAAACTTCTTGATGTCTTCGACAGCGCCGCCTGCAAGGGCCGGCCGCACCGGCGAGAGCGGCTTGAGCTGAATCTGCCGCAGCCCTTCCGCCCCCTCTTCAGTCAGCACCTTGGCTACGTGCAACGGGCTAGTGAGCGCCATGGCATGCTCGATCTGCTCCGGGTTGGCGCGGAATTGCTTCGCCAGGATTTGTGTCAAGAGCGGTCCCTGATACTCGAAGCCGAAGCCGGCGTTGCGGAGCATCAGCTTGGCGAGAAAGTACGCTTCCAGCTTTCCGCACCGTTCCAGGAGCGAGCGCATAACCATGAAGCGCCGTAGCACCGTTTCGCCGGGGAGATAGCGCAGACTCTCAATCACTTCGAGTGCGGTGAGCGGCGGATCGCCCTTGAGCGCGGGTGTATTCTCGGCGAACAAGACCGCGACGTCGCCCACCACGGTGAGTCGGTCGAGCAGCTTAGAGCGCGGCGTCATTTGCACCGAACGCAACAGGCGAATCAGGGAATCGCGGCGAAACGTGCTGCGCTTGCCCATGAACGGGTCGCCCAAGAGACAGCCGATTTTCTGCGGCAGCGTCAGGCCAATGGACTTTTGCAAGAAGCGCTCGGCCAATTCGGCGTTGCTTTCGGTTGGCGGTTGGATGCTGATGCCGAAGAGCTGGGCGACGCGCTCGGGCGGCAAACCCGACAGTGGCAGAAACAGACCGCGGCACAAGCTATAAAAAGGAATCGAATCGAAGGCGTTGTGCGGGATGCCGCGCCGCTCCTCGCGCGCCTTTTTGCCAATGACGAATTGCAGGTGAAACGGCAGCGCGACCGCCAAACCGGGATCGTCGCGGTCACGGTCGGGCAGCCCGATTGTCTTGGTGAACTCCGCCAGGTCCATGGCTTGGGCGTACCAGTCCTGCACGTCGTTAGTCGTAATGATTTTCATGGTCGAGTTCTAACCACGGATTACACGGATGGACACGGATTCTGATTTATCGTTTCGCGCTCTTAGAGAACAAGTCATGGCAGGGCACGCTGCGAACGCTAAACGATAAATCATCTCCCGACTGGAACGCTGCCGTCGAGGTAGCGCCAATTCTTCAAGAATTGGAGCAAGTCAGCCATGTCTTGAACCGAGATGGTTTTCTCCAATGCTTCGGGCATTAGGGAAATCCCGGTGGATTGTATCTCATCGATGTCTTGCCGAAGGATAACGTCGGTTTGTCCTTCCGCGCGTTTGAGGGTTACACTAGAGGCATTTTCCGCGGCTAACAGGCCGGTCAGGCTGCGGCCCGACTTGGTGCTTACCAGGTAGTTCACGTAGTTATTGTCGATGACAGCGTTGGGATTGAGGATGTCGGTGAGCAGGGCGTCGAGCGTCTTGGTGCGAGTGTCGGCGATATCCGGGCCGACGTCCAGGCCGACGCCGGCGACACGGTGGCAGGTGGCGCAGTTTTTCTTGAAGACTTCCAGGCCGCGCTTGGCTTCGCCGGGAACGGCCAGTGCGATTTCGTATTGCGCTAACACGGCTTTGCGATCCGCCGGCAGATTGTCCTTGAGCAGTTTCTGGGCGCGTTCGCGGATGGTGGCGTTGCCGTGGCCCACGAGTTGGCGCGTGCGTAAGGCGTCGAGGTCGCCGGGACGGACGCGCTTCGCTTCGATTTCATCGAGCAGGGCGTTGATGCGCAAGAGATTGCGGAACAGCGCTTCGGTGACCTCGCGGCGGACGGCGGGGCTGTAGCTGCGCCAGGACTTGAGCAACAGCGTTGGGATGTGCCGATCCGGAAACGAGGACAGCGTGCGCACGGCGGCGAGGCGCGCTTCCTGTTGCGGATCGTTGTTCGCAAGTTCGACGAGCAGCTGTTCGGAATCTTTCAACGGCGCGGCGCTGAGAAATCGAATGGCCTTGAGGCGCTCGGCAGCATCGGCTTTGGCGTCGGCGGCGACTTTGCGGGTTTCATCGAAGGAACGCGAAACCCAACCCGCTAGCATTTGGGCTGCCGGCTTTTCGGCATTTGGCAGCTTGGAAAGCAGCGCGGCCAGGGTTGCGCCGCGGCGTGCCAGGCCGTCGCCCAATCCGCTCAGCCCCGCCAGATAAAGCGTGTTCTTCGTATTTGTGCTGTAGCGTTGCAGGTTGTCCAAAACATTTTCGATTTCTTGCGGGTCCTGGCGAGCGCCGACCAATGCCGCGAATTCATAAAGCAATTCCCTTTGCCTGGTCTCAGCGAGTTTGGCAAACTCCTTTGCTTCGAGCAGTTCGGTGAACAACTCGCCCGCGGCATCCGCGACGGAGCTGGCGACGGCGAGACGCGTCCATTTGTCGTCGGCGCCAAGGCAGGCGATCTTCGCCAAGGCGTCGAGCCGGCGTTTGTCCGACCATTCGCCCAAGAGCAATGCAAGTTGGTAGCGAACGCGCGCGTCCGGATCGTCGGCCATCGCTAATAACCGCTTTTCTCCAGCCATCGAGGTCCTCTGGTTTTTTTCTGCGACACGCAGTGCATGCTCACGAACGCGCGGATCTTTGTCGGCGAGCATGTCCCAAAGGGGAGTGCCTTCGTCCACCGTCCAAGTCCCCAACAGATGTGCCGCCTGGATGCGGGTGCGCGGCTCCTTGGAAAACAGCATGAGGCGACGCAGCTCGTCGTTTGGCAGCGTCTTGCCCTGCCATAGAAGGCGCGCGGCAGTGGAGCGCCACCAGACTTCGGGATGTTCCAACTGTTTCAACAGGTCTTTTGGTTTTTGTTGCTTGATCCGGATGGGCTGTGCGGGCATGGGAATCTTGTCCGCGCCTTCCTCCGGCACGATGCGCCAGATGCGGCCCATGTCTTTGCCCGCCGTCAAGTCCGGCCGGTTGCGCAGCTCCGGCGGCACGAACTCTGGATGCTCGATGACGGCGCGGTACATGTCCACGACATACAGCGCGCCTTCCGGACCGGTCGCCAAAAAGACGGGGCGGAACCAATCGTCCGGCGACGCGAGGAATTCTTTTTCTTCGAAAAGCGGCTTGGCTCGGAAGGTGGCGCCGCGCGGCGTGAGCGCTTCGACGTGGACTAGATTGCCGGTTGGGTCGCACGTGAAAGCGGCGCCCTGGTATTCCTTGGGAAGAAGTTTGCCGCCGTAGATGTGGACGCCGCAGGCCGCGGTGAAGCGGCCTTCGTGCAGCGATGAAGTTGTCCAGTTCTTGCTCAGGGGATAGATTTTGCCGCCGGAGCTTAAGGGGCCGTCTTCGAGCACGGAGATGTCCTCGACGACGGCCGGGGCGGCAAGAAACGGATTGCGCTTCAGGTAGCGATTCTCTATTACGATATGCCGCAGGTGATGGCGATTGTCGCAGACGAAGCGGTTGCCCCAATCGTCGAAACAGTTGCCGAACTGGCCCAGCCCGGAAATGGCTTCATAGTCATCGGTGTTCGGGTTGAAGCGGAAATCCATACCGCTCAGATTGACCGGCACGGCGTCCTTCTTGCGCTTCGAGATGACCGAGCCGCCGCGCAGTCCGTTCGCGCAATACACCCAGCCATCGAGGCCGAGCACCGGATGACTGACGCGTAGTTGTGGGTTTTGGGCGGCGAAACCCTCGAAGAGAATTTCTTTATTGTCGGCGATGTCGTCGCCGTTCTTGTCCTCGAGGAAGACGATGTGCGGCGCTGCGGTCACGATCAGGCCATTTTTCCAATGCAGAAGCCCGTTCGCGAAGAGCAACTTGTCGGCGAATGTTGTTGCTTCGTCGAATTTGCCGTCGCCGTTCTTGTCGTGCAGGATGCGGATGCGGCCCTCGGGCGGTTGGCCTTTGGGCGGGCCATTGGGGTAATCCTGCATCTCGACGACGAAAAGCCGGCCCGATTCGTCCCAGGCGATGGCCACAGGGCTTTGCACGAGCGGCTCGGCAGCGACCAATTCGATGCGCAGTCCCTTGGCGACCTGGAATTGCTTGTGCGCATCGGCCGGCGACAGGGGTTTGCCGGGGCCGCCGGATTGTTGCGTAAGGTGCGGCGGCTCCTGGGCCAGAAGTGGCAGACAGAGCATTCCGACAATCACAGATGCTTGCAGAGAAAAGCGCATGGGAAGTCTCTGATTCATCGTTTCGCGCTTGCAGATTGCCATGCCCCGGCATGGGATTCTTCGAGCGCGAAACGCAAGCGGTACAGCAAGGATCACATAGCCCCGTAGCTTACCATTCTTCCTCGCGCTTTGCACGATTTCCTGCCGTTGCCGCGTTCCGGGCAATGCTCTATTGTTCCCCTGACATCAAGAGTCCCTTGCTCGCGCTTCGGCGACTGAGCGCCCTTGCTCGCGCTGCGGGCTCGTGTTCCTGCGGAGGATCAACCCAAGTTGCGGTGCGTGTACGCTGCGTCTGAGGTGGCTGGTTTCGCCAAGACCGGGGGCTTGGCGGATGTGGCCGGGTCGTTGCCGCGGGCCCTGGCCGAGCGCGGCGTCGACTGCGCCGTCTTCCTGCCGCTCTATCGCTCCGCGCGACTGCATGCCAATTCGCTCGAAGCGACCGGCCAGTCGTTTAGCGTTCGAGTCGGCGCCCGTGAAGTCGCCGGCACTTTGTTTCGCTCTGTGCTGCCCGGTTCACAAGTACCGGTGTTTCTTATCGATCAGCCCGATTACTTCGACCGCGACGATCCCACCACCGGCAAAGGCCTCTACCAATTGACGAGTCCCGACGGCACGAAGGCCGACTATCCCGACAATTGCGAGCGTTTCGTCTTTTTCTCTAAAGCGATCCTGGAAGCGATCCGCGTTCTGGACTTTTGGCCGGACGTGTTGCATGTGAACGATTGGCAAACGGGGCTGGTTCCCGTGTATTTGCATGAGGTGTATCGACAACATCCGAAAACGACATTCAAGCCAAAGTACGCTGCGATCAAGACGTTGATTACGATTCACAACTTAGCCTACCAGGGTTTGTTCTGGCACTTCGACATGCCGCTTCTGGGTTTGCCGTGGAGGCTATTCAACCTCGATCAGCTCGAGTTTCACGGCAAGATCAACTTTCTGAAGGCGGGAATCGTTTTTTCCGATTTGCTCACCACGGTCAGCCCAACCTACGCGAAAGAAATCCAGACACGCTACTATGGCTGCGGATTGGAAGGCGTGCTTCTTGCGCGCACTTCGCACCTTACCGGCATCGTCAACGGCGTCGATTACGCAGTCTGGGATCCGGCAACCGATCCGCACCTGGCAGCGAATTACGACGAGCACACGGTGATGCAAGGCAAAGCCGCCTGCAAAAAGGCGCTTCAAGAACACTTCAATCTTGCGCATGAGCCACGAACACCGCTCTTGGGCATGGTATCGCGGCTAGCGGATCAGAAAGGACTCGATCTGGTCGTGGCTGCGGCGAAATGGCTTCTTGCAGAAGACAATGTTCAAATCGTAATACTTGGCGAGGGCGAAGCCAGGTATCACCAGATGCTGGAAAAACTTCGGCAGCTGCATCCAGCGCAAGTCGGCGTCGCCTTTGCGCTCGATGAAATGCTCGCGCACCAGATTGAAGCCGGTGCCGACGCCTTCCTCATGCCGAGCCAATTCGAGCCGTGCGGATTGAACCAGATGTACAGCCTGAATTACGGTACCCCGCCCATCGTGCGGGCGACGGGCGGATTGGCGGATACGGTCGTCGATGCCACGCCGGAGAACGTCGCTGACGATACCGCAACCGGGTTTGCGTTTATTCCGTATTCGCCGGAGCATTTCCATGCGGCGGTGCAGCGCGCCCTGGCGATGTATCGCGAACGGCCCGGCCAGTGGCTCAGAGTTCAGCGCGCCGGCATGCGCCAGGACTGGTCGTGGAACCGCAGCGCGGCGGAATATGTCAAGCTTTACGAGAAACTTTCGACATTACCTTAGCGCATTACATCGAGTTCATGTTGCCTCCCTTGAAATCGCTTCATCCGGATTCCTCCCTGAGCAATGCAAAATTGCAGAAGTACGGCAAATCCAGCACCCAGCGGCTCATCGATTCTCTGAATCCAGGCCAAGAAGGCTCTCTCAAAACGCGTCCGGATGGTACGATGGTGGATGGACACCATCGAGTCAAGATCCTGCGCGATCGCGGCGTGGATGTGGATGCACTGCCACGGGAAATCATAAAGAAGGAGTTAGGCGAGGAACTGCCATGAAGCCAACACTCTACTGGATCGACGGCCCCTGGCCCGGCCGGCTCGCCATTGCCGCGCGGCCGCGCGGCGGCGATTGGCTGGCAGACGAGGTGCAGAGCTGGCGAGAAGCGGGACTGCACGTCGTGATTTCGGCACTCACTCCGGAAGAGATGCGCGATCTCGATTTGGAGCAAGAGGCAGACTTGAGCCGTTCGGCTGGACTGGAATTCGACTCTTATTCGATTTCGGACCGAGGAGTGCCCGCTTCCCCGAACAAACTCGGCGAGAAGATTCGACAGTGGGAAGGCCAATTAAATCTTGGCAAGAACGTTGGTATCCATTGCCGCCAGGGTATTGGCCGCTCGTCGCTGCTCGCCGCGTGCCTTCTGCAATCAGGCGGGGTCAAATCAACTCAAATCTGGAAGTCGATTGAAAGTGCCCGTGGCGTCCCCGTTCCCGATACGCCGGAACAGCGCGAATGGGTGGAAAAGTTTGGGCGATTCACTTCGCCGGTAACTTCCTAAGCACGACGCATGTCGGAACTCACCTTAGCATTCCACTGGCACCAGCATCAGCCCTACTACCCGGATGATCTAACCGGCGAGAATCCCATGCCGTGGGTGCGGCTGCACGGCGTCAAGGATTACTACGGCATGGCGCTGCATCTATTGGAATTCCCAGAGATGCGCTGCACGATCAACCTGGTGCCCAGCTTGCTTTTGCAAATCCAGGCCTACACCGATCGGGGCGCGACCGACAAACTCTTGCAAGCGTCGCGCTGGCAGGCCGGCTCCTTGGCGGAAGCCGACTGCCTGTATTTGCTCGACCATTTCTTCATGGCCAACGCGGAGCGGATGATCCGGCCGCACCCGCGCTATTATGAGCTGTACCAGCGCCGCGCACCTGGAAAGAACACGGCGCGTGAAGCGTTGCGCCGCTTCGGCGAGCGCGACTTCCGCGATCTGCAAGTCTGGTTCAACCTCGCCTGGGTGCATCCCTTGGTATTCGAGAACGACGTTTGGCTGCGCGACCTTGTGCGCAAAGGCCGGCATTTTTCCGAAGAGGAAAAGAATTGGCTCTTGGAAAAACACATCGAGATCTTGCGGCAGATCATTCCGCTCCATCAAAAGCTGGCGGACAGCGGCCAGGTCGAATTGACGACGACGCCTTTCTATCATCCGATTCTGCCGCTCTTGTTCGACAAAAAGCTCGCCAAGGAAGCCATGCCCGACGTGAAGCTGCCGCGCTACACCGGCGGCTATCCGGAGGACGCGGCCACACACGTGCGCCGGGCGCTCGCGCAGCATGAGCGGATTTTCGGCGTCAAACCGCGCGGCCTGTGGCCCGCGGAAGGCAGCGTCTGCCAAGCGATGCTCCCGTTGCTCGCGGAGAACGGCATCCGCTGGATCGCCACCGATGAAGGCGTGTTGTCGCAGTCACTACAAGGCTTCACCAGCCGAGACGAGCATGGCCACACGCGCAATCCGGAACATCTCTATCGTCCGTACAAAGTGCGCGAGGGCGAGCATGAGCTGTCCATCGTTTTTCGCGATCATGCCTTGAGCGACATGATCGGATTCCACTACCAGCACAGTCCCGGGGAAGAGGCCGCCGTCGATTTTCTGCGTCAACTCGACAACATCCGCCACTCGGTGAAAATGACGCAGCCACCGCTCGTCAGCGTCATCCTCGACGGTGAAAACTGCTGGGAGCATTACTCCGACGGCGGCGTGCCGTTCCTCCGGGCACTCTACCAGCGCTGCACGCGCACCCCTGGCATTCGCACAGTCAAGCTCGGCGAGCATCTCGAAGCCCACCCGCCGCGCGACACCTTGCCGCACCTGTTCGCCGGCAGTTGGATCAATCACAACTTCGCGATCTGGATCGGCCACGAAGAAGACAATGCCGGCTGGGACGCGCTGCATAAGTCGCGCGAGCATTTAAAGCAGCGGGCCGGGCAGCCGCACATTCCGCAAGAGAAAATCCAGAAAGCCTGGGAAGAAATCTACATCGCCGAGGGCAGTGACTGGTTCTGGTGGTACGGCGACGATCACTATACGCCGCAAATTGCCGTCTTCGACTATTTGTTCCGCAAGCACTTGCAAAACGTGTATCTCTTGCTCGGCGACACGCCGCCGCCGGAATTGGGCAAGCCGATTGCGCGGCGCGGACAGAAGCCAATCCACACGCAGCCGCGCCGCTTCCTGGACGTCAGGATCGACGGCCGCGAGACGTTTTTCGAATGGTTGGCGGCCGGCCACTACACGTGCCAAAATGAGCGCGGCACGATGGCCATGGTCACGCAAGGCCCCATCCGCGACGTGTATTTCGGTTTCTCGTCCACGTCGCTCTTGGTGCGGGTAGATTTCGACCGACCGGCGAAACTGGCGCTGCGCGACTTCGAGCGCGTGCGCCTGGGCTTTCTCGAACCGCGCGACCTGGAGCTGCGCATCGACCGCCCTGGACAAACCGACCAAAGGGCCGCGTTGGTCCGCGGCGAACAGGAGATGACCGTGCCTCCAGGCCAAGTCGAGTTCGGGCTGGAACGCATTTTGGAATTCCGAGTCGGTTTCGATGCGTTGGGTGTCAAGGCGGGCGAACCGATACAATTCTTCGTGGAACTTGTCGAAAGCCACCAAAGCCGCGACCGCGCCCCGCGCGAAGGCGCCATCATGCTGACCTGCCCGTCGCCGGACTTCGAGAGGATCATGTGGGATGTTTAGTTCCTTCTTACGAGGTTTGCCGATGCCGGAGCTGCGCAAAGACCCGATTGTCGGGCGCTGGGTGATCATCGCGACGGACCGGGCCAAGCGGCCGGTTGCGCCCAAAAGCGAACCGATGCCCGCTGGTGGCCTATGTCCATTCTGCGAAGGGAGCGAGCAAAACACGCCCTTCGAGATTCTGGCCTATCGCGACCGCAACAGCCGGCCCAACGAGAAGGGCTGGCGGGTCCGCGTCGTGCCCAATCGCTTTCCCGCGCTGCAAGTCGAGGGCGACCTCAACAAGCGCGGCGACGGCATCTACGACAAGATGCACGGCATCGGCGCCCACGAAGTCATCATCGAATGCCCCTTTCACGAAGTCTCCATGGCCAATCTGTCGGAGGACAACATCCGCGAAGTCTTTTGGGTCTATCGCGACCGGCTCGTCGACTTGAAAAAGGATCCGCGCCTCGTTTACGGCATGGTCTTCAAGAACGTGGGAGCGGCGGCCGGGGCCTCGCTCGAGCACTCCCACTCCCAGCTTATCGTCACGCCCATTGTGCCGATCAATGTCTGGGAGGAAATGAACGGCTCGCTCGAGTTTTTCAACTATCGCGGCCGCTGTATCTATTGCGACATGATCCATCAAGAGCTGGCCACGGAAAAGCGCATCGTGCTCGACACGCCCAACTTCGTCGCCTTCGCGCCGTTCGCCGGCCGCTTCCCGTTCGAAACCTGGATTTTGCCGAAAAACCACAACAGCCATTTCGAGAATATCCAGAAGAACGAAGTCGACGAATTAGGCACGGTTCTGAAAACCATCCTGCTCAAGCTGGAAACGGCGCTCGACAAGCCGGCCTACAACTACATCATCCACACTTCGCCCTTCGACACGCAGCTTTTGCCGCACTACCATTGGCACATCGAGGTGATCCCGCGGCTGACGCGCGTAGCCGGCTTTGAATGGGGCACGGGATTCTACATCAACCCGGTGCCGCCGGAGCAAGCCGCGGCGTATATGCGCGAAACCGACGTGGATTTGCTGGCTCCTAAGAGGTGAAGTGCTCGAAGAAACCACAAAGACACAAAGAAACAAAGGTAGAAAGAATGGGAGTGGATCGGAAGTCGCTTGAATTCTCTTCCTCCATTCGCTTTGTGCTCCCTTGGTGTCTTTGTGCCTTTGTGGTTAGTTCGGAGGCGAAATGCGAATCGGCGTCTTCGGCGGCACCTTTGATCCGGTCCACATGGGCCACCTGATCCTGGCGGA
>JAKEHV010000393.1 GCA_022614915.1 Gemmataceae bacterium
AGCTTCTTGAGCCGGTTGTTGCGGTTAATGATGCGGCGATAGAGGTCGTTGAGGTCGCTGGTGGCGAAATTGCCCGAATCGAGGAGTACGAGCGGGCGCAGGTCCGGCGGGATAACCGGGATGCACTCGAGCACCATCCACTCGGGTTTGTTGGCGGGGCCGCCCAAACCGCTGTCGCGCAAAGACTCGACCACCTTCAGGCGCTTGACGAGATCGCGTTGTTTTTGTTTCGAGGGCTTTTCCTTTTGGCTAAGGGCGGTCAGATCGTCGCGCAATTCCTTGGAAAGCTGCACAAGGTCGAGACGTTCGAGCAGCTTTTTGACCGCTTCGGCGCCCATGCCGGCCTCGAACTTGTCGCCAAAACTTTCGCGGGCGCGGCGATACTCGTCCTCAGTGAGAAGTTGCTTGAACTTGAGGCCGGTCTCGCCCGGATCGACGACTACATAGTCTTGGAAGTAGATGATCTTTTCCAGGCTGGTGGTTTTCATGTCCAAAAGCGTGCCCAAGCGGCTGGGCATGGCCTTGAAGAACCAGATGTGCACAACTGGGGCGGCCAGCTCGATGTGGCCCATGCGTTTGCGGCGCACGCGGCTGTGCGTGACCTTGACGCCGCAGCGGTCGCAGATCATGCCTTTGTACTTCATGCCTCGGTATTTGCCGCAGGCGCATTCCCAGTCCTTTTCCGGGCCGAAAATGCGCTCGCAGAACAAGCCGTCCTTTTCGGGACGGTAGGTGCGGTAGTTGATCGTTTCGGGTTTTTTGACCTCGCCGAACGACCAGCTGCGGATATCGTGCGGGCTGGCCAGGCTGATGCGCACGGAGCCGTAGTCGTTAATGCGGTCGTAAGTCGTTTCGCCGGTGGTGGACATAACGCCCTCCCAGGGTTGATAGCGGAATGCGGATCGCGGTTTACCGATGCGCCGTCAGCGGCAGTTGTGAGCAAGCGAGGCAATACCTCAAATTCGCTGCTTGCGCTCTAGTTGCATGTTGAGCGCCAAGCCACGGATTTCGTTGGTGAGCACTTCGAAGCTGGCGGGCGTGCCGGCTTCGAGGGTGTTCTCGCCTTTGACCATGGATTCGTAAATCTTGGTGCGGCCCTCCACGTCGTCGGATTTGACGGTGAGCAATTCCTGCAGCACATAGGCGGCGCCATAGGCTTCGAGGGCCCAGACTTCCATTTCGCCGAAGCGTTGGCCGCCAAAGCGAGCCTTGCCGCCCAACGGCTGTTGCGTGATGAGCGAATACGGCCCTGTGGCCCGCGCGTGCACCTTGTCGTCCACGAGGTGGTGCAGCTTGAGCATATAGATGTAGCCCACGGTGACCGGCTGCTCGAAACGGTCGCCAGTGCGGCCGTCGTAAAGAAACGATTTGCCGCTTTCGGGAATGCCCGCTTCAACCAGGCAAGCGCGAATCTCATCTTCGGTGGCGCCGTCGAACACGGGGGTAATCGCCTTGAAGCCGAGCTTCTGTGCGGCCCAGCCCAGGTGCGTTTCGAGGATTTGGCCCACGTTCATGCGGCTGGGCACGCCGAGCGGGTTGAGAAGAATGTCCACGGGCGTGCCGTCGGCCAGGAAGGGCATGTCTTCCTCAGGAAGCACTTTGGAGATGACGCCCTTGTTGCCGTGGCGGCCGGCCATCTTGTCGCCGACCGAAATGACGCGTTTGGTGGCGACGTAGACTTTGACCATTTGCTGCACGCCGCTGGGCAATTCGTCGCCGCGCTTCAAGGAATTCAGTTTGCGCTCCTTGTCATCGACGAGGAATTGGACGCGCTCGTGGTGCTTGTGAAAGACCTTTTGCGCGTCTTTTTGGCGGTCCGGCGAACGAATGTCCAGCTGCGTGATCCGGAACGTTGCCGCGAATTCCGCCAGCGCTTTGTCGTCTTTGTCCAGTCCGAGCGCCTTGATTTCTTTCTTCTCGAGCACTTCGGCCAAGTCGGCGCCGAAAGCCCGAAATTGCTCGGCAATCAGCTTGTTGTACTTGTTCTCGATCTCGCGGTGCTCTTTATCGACGGCCTTGCGCTCTTCGTCGGTCATGCTGGCGCGGCGGCTGAATTTCTGCGCGTCGATGACGATGCCCTCCACGCCCGAGGGCACTTCGAGGCTGTCGTTCTTTACGTCCTCGCCGGCGCGGCCGAAGATCGCGTGCAGGAGTTTTTCCTCGGGGGTGAGTTCGCTCTTCGATTTGGGCGAGACTTTACCCACCAGGATGTCGCCGGGCTGCACGAAAGTGCCGGTGCGGACGATGCCGTTGTCGTCGAGATTGGACAGGGCCTTGGGCGACACATTGGGAATGTCGCGGGTGAACTCTTCCTTGCCCAGTTTGGTCTCGCGGATTTCGATTTCAAACTCCTCGATGTGGAGCGAGGTGTAGGTGTCGTTCTTGACGAGGCGCTCACTGATGATGATGGCGTCCTCGAAGTTGTAACCGTCCCACGACATGAACGCGACCAGCACGTTGCGGCCCAAGGATAGCTCGCCCTGAAAAGTGGCGGCGCCGTCGGCAATGATCTGGCCCTTCTTGACGCGCTCGTCGAGCTTGACGACCGGCCGCTGATTGAGGCAAGTCCGTTCGTTGAGGCCGACGAATTTGCGCAGGACATATTCTTGAGCCAGCGTTTGCCCGCGGGCCCGCTCCAGCCGGCTTTGTTGGTCGCCGTCGCCCGCATCCTTAATCTTGTCGGGACTGATGATAATGCGCTCGGCGTCGACGAAGATGACGTGGCCGTCCTTCTCAGCCTTGATCACCATGCCGGAGTGTTTGGCGACTTCTCTTTCGAGACCGGTGGACACAAGCGGCGGTTCGGTGATGAGAAGCGGCACCGCCTGGCGCTGCATGTTGGAACCCATCAGCGCGCGGTTGGCGTCGTCGTGTTCGAGGAACGGAATGAGACCGGCGGAGACGCCGACCATCTGTTTGGGCGAGATGTCGATGTACTGCACATTATCGGCGCTGATGACGTTGAAGTCGCCGCCGAAGCGGGCGGTTACCCGGTCTTGATTGATCTTGTGGCCGTCCGACGGAGTATCGGCCGGCGCCAAGTGGGCCTGCGATTCTTCGTCGGCCCGCAACCAGACGACGTCGTCGGCCAGCTTGCGCTTGGTGATCTTGCGATAGGGCGTGATCAAGAAGCCATACTCATCAACGCCGGCGTAGATGCTCAGGCTGGAAATAAGGCCGATATTGGTGCCTTCTGGGGTTTCAATGGGGCAAATGCGGCCATAGTGGGAAATGTGCACGTCGCGCACTTCGAAGCCGGCGCGTTTGCGATTGAGGCCTCCAGGTCCAAGGGCGCTCAGACGGCGCTCGTGCGTGAGCTGGGCCAAAGGGTTGGTCTGGTCCACAACCTGGCTGAGCTCGCCGCGGCCGAAGAAATACTCGATCGCCGCGGAGATGCTTTTGGGGTTGATCAACGAGCGCGGCGTCATGTCCTGCTGGTCGCGGATCGACATGCGCTCTTGCACCGTGCGGCGCAGCTTGAGGAAGCCTTTGCGCAGCTCGTCGGCCGCCAACTCGTCGATGGTGCGCAGGCGGCGGTTGCCCAGGTGGTCGATGTCGTCCACGTGGCCCTTGCCCGCGCGCAAGTCCAGGATGTAGCGAATGGCGTTGAGGAAGTCGAGCGGCCGCAGCGTCATATCGCTTTCGGGAATGTCCTGGTTGAACTTGCGATTGATGCGGAAACGGCCGACCTTGCCCAGGCGATAACGATTGGGATCCTGGAACTTCTCTTTGAACAGCTCTTTGGCTTTCTCGAGTTGCGGCGGGTTGCCGGGCCGCAGCCGCTGGTAGATCTTCAAGAGCGCTTCTTCGTGAGTCGCCGTCGGATCGTCTTTGAGCGAAGCCAGAATCAAGGGATCGAGTGATTTGCCCTGTTCGTTCTTCATTGGCAGGACAACGACCGATCGAAGGCCGCAGGCATAAATCTTGTCAAGCGCTTCCTTGGTGAAGACATCGCAGCTTTCCAGATACAACTCACCCGTTTCCGGGTCGATGACGTCGTCGACCGCCACATTGCCCTCAATGGCTTCGCGATGGGCTGTCGTTAGGGTAATGGTCTTCACTTCGTGGAAGGCGCGCACGATTTGGCCGTCGCTGGAGTATTCCGGATCCATGGCCCGCAAGAGCGTCATGGCGGAAAACTTGCCGGATTGATCGATCCGGACGCCGAGGGCGTCTTTCTTGGTGACGTTGATTTCGATCCAGCTGCCGCGCTCGGGGATGATGCGGCAACTATGCAGTTTCTTTTCGCTGGCTTCGGTTTCGACGACGTAATCGACGCCCGGCGAGCGGTGCAACTGCGAGACGACGACGCGCTCGGCGCCGTTGATGATGAACTCGCCGCCGCCGATCATGATCGGCATGTCGCCCAAATAGACTTCTTCCTCGACCGGCTGCTCTTTGTTGAGGCGCAGCCAAACGCGGAAAGGACGCCCGTAGGTGAGACGGAGCTGGCGGCATTCATCGGGGCCGTAGCGCGGCTTGCCCAATTCGTACTTGATGTACTCAAGACTGATGGTCTTGTCATAGCTCTCAATGGGAAAGATCTCGCGGAGCACGCCTTCCAAGCCGGTGTTGGTGCGTCTTTCAGGCGCGGTGTACAGTTGCAGAAAGCGATCGTATGAACGAAGCTGCACGTCGGTCAAGGGCGGCACTTCGACTGCGTCGCCGAAGCGGCCGAAATTGCGGATGGTCACGGGCTTGATAATGCGTTGTGCGGCAATGGGCATGGGTCAAGCTCCTCCCCCAAGTAGGAAATGGCCGCGCGCAGGCGCACCCAGGCAAAGCCCGGAAACGGCCGTGGATCGACCATAGAATAAAGTCGTATTGTTATAGGTATTGTTTGATATTCGCGAAGTCAACAAACCGGCCGCCAAGAGCCAAGTGCCCTTTTGACGGTTCCCGCGCGCCTGTTGTCCGGGTTGCACACTTCCCCGCGCGGCCCGGACCCGGGAACAACTAATTGTGGGATGGCTAACGCGTTGCACGCTGCGTTCA
>JAKEHV010000394.1 GCA_022614915.1 Gemmataceae bacterium
AGGATGCGGCGGCACACGCCCAGCACCAATCCGCCGTGCCGCCAAGCCAGCAACTCGAAGGCCGTCTCATCGTGGTGTTCCACATAGCGCTGCAACAGCTCCGCATCGGCAATCCCTTCTCCGCGCTTCTTCCAATAATTGAGCTGCTGGACGAGGAACGGCAATTTGCCAATGGCCATGAGGTCCCTCCAAGTGACACTCCTCCCCAAAGTTAAGAGGTCGAACCAGCCTCTGCTCTTCCCTCATTTTTAGTGTTTTTTTGCTCAATATGCCAATTTTTTGGCCTGTCCGGTCTCCTTTCGTGAAAATTCAGAGTAAACAAGCCCGACGCGTTAGCGAGGGCGAGCGTGTCGCCGCTGCAGACGCCATTACTATCGTGCGATTCCCCGCAGGTTCCGTGGGATGGGATTCATTTCCTCGGCAACCCGTCCGCCCTCGCTAGCGCGTCGGGCTAGTGTTGTGCAACAATCCATTTCATACTTTCTTCGCTGGCCACGCCAGGGAATTTTCGCAGGTTCTTTGATACGACACAACTCCGGTCGAATCGGTTCACCGGTTTCTCGCTTCGGTGTCAGTCGGTCGTCCAGTTCCTACAATTCCTTCCGCACGTGTCCGGAGCGCAAAGCGCGCAGAGTGGAGCGCGCTTCGCGCGGATGCGGGCGCTACCCAAACACAAAGGTTCTTGCAATGCGCACGATCCAAATCGGCGACATCAAAGAAACTGTCGTCGAACGATCCGACTATCCCGCGGAACGTATTCAGGCCATCCTAGGCAAGGAAACCATCGCCGTCCTGGGCTATGGCGTTCAGGGCCGCGGGCAGTCCCTGAATATGAAAGACAACGGCGTTTCCGTCATCGTCGGGCTGCGCGAGAAAAGCGGCCGCAGCTGGGACCTTGCCCAGCAAGACGGTTGGATGCCCGGCAAGACGCTGTTCAGTTTGGACGAAGCCACAGAGCGCGGCACAATCATTCAATACTTGCTGTCGGACGCTGGGCAAAAGGAACAATGGCCGCGCCTCAAGCCGCTGCTCGCCAAGGGGAAGGCGCTCTACTTTTCACACGGATTTTCGATTGTCTTCCGCGATCAAACGGGCGTCATCCCGCCCAAGGATATCGACGTGATCCTGGTGGCGCCGAAAGGATCCGGGACCACGGTGCGGCGTCTCTTCCTCGAAGGTCGCGGCATTAACGCCTCTTTCGCAATCGAACAGGACGCAACCGGACGGGCGCGCGACCGCTGTCTGGCCACCGGCATCGCCATCGGCTCCGGCTATCTGTTCGAAACAACATTTCAAAAAGAAGTCTTCAGCGACCTGACCGGTGAGCGCGGCGTGCTCATGGGCGCGATTTACGGCCTGTGGTTGGCGCAATACGAAGTCTTGCGCGAGCATGGCCATTCACCCTCCGAGGCATTCAACGAAACCGTCGAGGAAGCCACGCAGAGTCTGTATCCCTTAATCGCGGAAAACGGCATGGACTGGATGTACGCCAATTGCTCGACGACGGCGCAGCGCGGCGCCTTGGATTGGTTCGGCCGATTTCGCGACGCCTCCAAGCCCGTTTTCGAAGAGCTCTATCAAAAAGTCGCTACCGGCGAAGAGACACGCCGAGTGCTCGACGCGAACAGCCGCAAGGATTACCGCGAGCAGCTAGAGAAAGAGCTGAAAGCGGTCGCCGACAGCGAAATGTGGCGAGCGGGCGCGGTGGTGCGTTCGCTGCGGCCGGAGCGGGCGGCGAAATCGAAGGGTTAGCCGAGTTAAGTCCCTTGCTCGCGCGTCGGGCTCAATTTAACTCTCAAGCCACCTCGAAGAGCTGTGACTTGTAACTTACAGTCTTGCTGCCGACGACGGTGGTCAGCACGAGGGAGTGGAAGCCGGCCGAATCGGGAGTGAACGAACTCGGACAATTCTTGAACGGACCGGAGAAGACGATGCCCTGAAAGGTGGGGGCCTCTTGCGGCGACTTGCGCACAAAGGCCTTGATGGAAACAAGCGCTTTTTTGGGCAAGTCCACTCTCTTGAAGTCGAGCGGGATTTTTTGATTGCGTGCGTGCACGGCGCGAATCAACTCGAACGAAATCTTGTTACTATTCATGGTCTTTCTTCCTCTGGCGCGCGGCGGGATTCGCGCTAGCCGCCGCCCGGGCTGCCTCCAACAGTTATTGTGCGCGCCGCTTCACCTGTTTCCGAAGTGTTGCTGGCGGTAACGATCAATGAATGGTCGCCGGCGCCGCAATTACTCGAGTTGAGCTCAAAGCTCCAGTTGTTGAACGGCGCGGCGATGGGGCGCGCCCCCAGATCGTCCAATTCGAAGAACATGGATGTCACCGCGTCGCCCCCGTTTGCAGTTGTGGTCCCCTGGACGGTGAACGGCAAGACCAAAACGGGGCCGTTTTGCGGCGGCTGAGTGATCGTTACGGTAGGAGCGGGCATGGTTTTCTCCGTTGGGTTCAGGGCGACAGCGCCATCACTTTGGGATTACGGAAATGGCCGACGCCGTTGCGGACCCAAATGCCCCAAGCGCCGCGGGCATCGATGTCCGTAAGGAAACGATGCGATGCGCGCACTTTCTTCAAATCGATTTCCACAGGCTGGGGGTTTTCCGGCTGGTTCACATTGTTGGCCCAAATCGTCAATTTGTCTTCGAAAGCGCGTACGCGGATATTGTGCCACATCGGCGGGCCGACGGCCGGAGCACAGCTCCAAGGCACCGGCAAGGGAAACAACGATTCGCTGCCTTTGCCTTGATGGTTCTTGGCGAAGAGCGCCGTTTCCAGCTTCCAGCAACCGTTGGGAAAGCCGGGGACGCCGCGCTCGTCGAGTTCGAATAGCAGAAAGCGCGGCACACTCGCCGGATCATTGGCATTCTGACGCCAACCAAGAAAAATGCCCAGCCGGTTTTTCGATGGATCATCTTCGAATGGGAGCGGATCCACGTCGATCAACAACTCAAACCAGCGGCGTTGCTTGTCCTCATCGAGAGCGAGCAGCGTAATGCCGTTGAAGGATTTCAGCTCCACGTAGTCTCGTATCGGCAGCCAATTGCCCTCGCCCCACAACTGCTTTCCCAGAACAGGCGTCGGCGGCGTCACGCTGAACAAGTCCAGCCAGGTGCGCAAAGGACGGTGCATGTAAGGGGCGTTGCTTTCCGAGCTGTCCTGCTTCGCGCCGGTTCCGTGCTGGAATAACCCGCCGCCCAGCATCCAGCCGCCCAAAACCAAAAGCGTGGCTGCAAACGAATACAGAAGCAGCCTTTTCGAACGACGCTTGACTTCCGGCGACAGCGCCGGCAGCCACGACGTGCTTTCCACTCGTTCCGCGTTCGCGAAGGCCTCCAGATCGGCGGCCAAATCCAAGCCGTTCGGATAGCGGCGTTGGGCACTCCCTTGCATCGCCTTGAGGATAATACATTCGAGCGCTTCGGGAATGTCCGGCGCCAGGGTGCGCAGCGGCAGCCGCATTCCCGCGACGATCTGCGCCAGCACTGCCGCTCGATTGTTGCGCGGCGACGTGTACGGCCCCACTCCGCTCGTCGCCAACTCGAAGAGTGTCACTCCCAGGGAATAAAGGTCGGAGCGTTCGTCAAGCGGTTGTCCCTGCGCTTGTTCCGGACTCATATACCAGGGCGTGCCGGCCACGGCGCCGGTCGCGGTGCTCAGGGCGTCGCCTTGCAGCGCGCGCGTCAAGCCGAAATCCACGAGGCAGACCTGATCGTGAAAATCCACCATCAAGTTCGAAGGCTTGATGTCGCGATGCAAGTGGCCCTCGCCATGCGCGAACGCCAAGGCGCGGGCGGCCTGGGCGCCGATCATAGCCAGCGCCCGGAAGCGGTCTTGCAAATAGGCGCGTGCCAGGCCGGGCAGCTCGTCTTCAAACGTTTCGGAGCCGTTTCTGTCGGCCGGCGTGGAGACGGCCTGGTCCGAAGTCGGCGTCTTGGCCTTACCGGTGATCGCTGTTGGTGTAACCGACGGCTCGTGCACTTGGCGAATGAGCTGGGCCAGCGACACGCCGCGCACGAGTTGCATGGCATAGTACGCCTGGCCTTCGCGCGTGGCGCCGATGGTGATGATGCGGACGATGCCGGGATGATTGAGCTCGGCGGGCACTTGGGCTTCGCGCCGGAAGCGGCGCAGGGCATCCGGGTTATGCGATAACCACGGTTTGAGCACTTTGAGAGCCACGCGCCGCCGCGGACTGCCTTGCTCCGCTTCATAGACCTCGCCCATGCCGCCTCGGCCGAGAAGGCGGATGATTTCGAAGTCATCCAGACGCTGATGAGGCGCGAGCATTGTTCGGTGGCAAATCGCGGGGAGCCTGACACCTTAACTCAGAAGACACGCGATTGCAATAGGCCAGACGCCCACAAGTAAGACGGATTGCCAATCCCTCCCACTTGTGGGGTGAGCTTGGAGCCGACAAGCGGGCCGCTTGTCGCTACACATCGCCCGTAGCCACAAGCGGCCCCGCTTGTGCGGATCGGCGTTTGCGGATGGCTCATTTTGATACCGCCAGTGCCGTGGCGGTCGCGTAGGCGCGGCAGTGCGATATGCTCACTCGAATGTCGGCGATATGCAAGTCCTTGGCCCGGTCCTTGGCCGCGCCGCCCAAAAACACCTTCGGTTCGCCGTCCGGCTCGTTGCGAATCTCCATGTCGGTCCAGCACATCCCCTTTTGCCAGCCCGTGCCCAAACACTTAAGGATCGCTTCTTTCGCCGCCCAGCGTCCCGCGAAGTGCTCGGTGGCGTGTTTTTTTCCTTGGCAATAGCGAATCTCGCGCGCGGTATAGACGCGCGCCAAAAAAAGCTCGCCGTGCTTCTCGATCATGTGTCCGATCCGCACGCACTCCACGATGTCAGTGCCGATGCCGACAATGTCCATAAGGCCCTTTCTTCGTCTGACCGAGGCCCGAACCTCCAGATATTGCCGGCAAACAAAGGGCTCGGTTTCGAATTCCGTCTTTTATCTCTCCGCGTCCTCTGCGTTTTTGAACTTTCATAGCGTCTTCAAGTATTCCACGACGGCCCGGCGCTGCTCGTCGCTCAAGTCGTCGCCAAAGGTGTGTCCCTGGTTGCCGCGGCCGGGCTGGGTGGTGTCGTAGATTTTGCGGCGCTCGTAATCGGAAACCGCGGCATCCGGTCGCTTGTCGAGGATGTGCACCTTCCAACCGACCTTGACGGCGTCGTAGTCGGTCTCGCCGGTCGTAAACGAGCGCGTGTAGATTTTGGGCCGGCTCTTGGAGTTCAGCACGTCGTGAATGGTTGGGACCGCGCCGTTATGAAAGTACGGCGCTGTGGCCCAGACCCCGTCTAGAGGCGGCGCCTGGTAGCCGACCGGTTCCATGGACTTGTAGCCGCCTTCGCCTTGAGAGAACCAGCTCTTGTTGTAATGTTCGGCCAAGCGCCGGCTCAGTCCAATGAATCGGTTGCGATCGGTGCCGACGTCGTCGATGGGCACGTGTTTGTTCGGATAGGTCCAGTTGTCGCCGTAAGTCCCGTGGCATTGTGAGCAGGTCTTATTGAATATCGTGCGGCCTTTGTCCGCCAGGCCGCGGTCAATGGGCAGCGGATACTTCGGAGCTTCCAGGCTGACGATGTATTGCCGAATGTCGGCGAAAGTGGCTTCTTCCTTGGCGAACGTGGCGGCACTGTTGGTGGGCACCAGCATGAATTGCATTATGGAACGAACGGAGCGGGCGTCCACGGTGCCGGTGTGGTACATGGTTTTCTTCTTTTTGAGCAGCCACCAGGCCGGCACGTCTTCGCACAGGTCGTCGCGCAAGTCGAGATCGAGCGGCGCTAGACGCAAGGACAAGTCAGGCTCGCGGTACGACAGCAGGAAGGTCGCAAAGCCGCCGGCCTCCGACGTGCCGCGCACGCGGCTGAAAGTAAACGGGAGTTTGCCGACTTTGGTGCTGGCTCGATTGAGATCGAGGAAAAGGGCGTGGATGTCCAACGAGGCGTTGCCCAGGCCGACATAGCTCTTGCCGAAAATCGACCCGCCGTGGCACAACATGCAATCGCTGGTCAAGCCTTTGCCAAAAAGCAATCCTTGAGCCTCGCGCAGTCCCATGGGATACCGGCCGCTTTCATAAGAGGCAGCATGTAGTCCGTAGTAGTCGCGGAAGGCCTTGTCGTAATCGGCAGGCTGTTTGGCCGGCGCAGGCTGCCAGTGCTTCCAGGCGTTTTCGTAGCCGGCAAACGTCCAGGTGGCGGCATTGTAAGCGCGGGTGAGCAGCGCCTGCTTGCCGCGCTCGGCAGGGGTGTCGGAGGTTTGGCCCGCAATTTGGGTGACGAACAAGCTCATTACTCCAAGGATCAAACCGACCTGTTTCATGCCGAATTCTCCAACAAGCGTTAACGACATTCTACTAGCGCGGACAAGGAATGCGCCTCGACGATAGGAACCGGTAAGACCGCGCGGCCGCAACCTCAGGGCGTCGATTTCTCAGCCGTCGGCAAGATATCGGATGGATGTAGTCCTAGTTTCGGCTTTCCCGGCATACCTTGCAATTACATTCTCCTCGAGCCAGGCAATCAACTCGCTTTTGCGCCAATTGAAGAGTAAACTTAATAAACACGGCGCCTGAGCATTCGCAAGTCCTTCCATGGAATTCTCCGCTGAGAACGTATGCGGCTTTCTCATCCGCAGCCGGCTAATGACGCCGGAAGAAATGAAGAACATGTACCAGCGCTGGCTGACCGACGCCAAAAGCGCCGGTGCGGGCAGCTTCACGAAATGGCTGGCCGCCAACGATTACGTCTCCGAATATCAAGCGACGCTCTTGGCCAAAGGGCACGGCGAACCGGAAGCGTTCTTTATCAACCAGTATCGAATTCTCGACCGGCTTGGGCGCGGCCGCATGGCGGGAGTGTACAAGGCGGTGCACACCTTGGGCCAAGTGGTGGCGATCAAGGTTTTGCCCCCGTCGCGGGCCAAGAATGCGCATATGCTGGGCCGCTTTCAGCGTGAGGCTCGTTTGGCGCTGCGTCTGAAGCACCCCAATGTCGTGCGCTCCTTTCAAATCGGCGAGTCGGCGGGACTGCATTATCTCGTGATGGAGTACCTGGAGGGCGAAACGCTCGACGAAGTGCTGCAGCGCCGCAAGAAGCTCCCGCCCCAGGAAGCCGTTCGCCTCATCCACCAGGCTCTTTTGGGACTGCAACATATAAACGAACAGGGCATGGTGCACCGCGACTTGAAGCCTGCCAACCTCATGCTGGTGGCCGGGGCGGCGAAGGGAGATCAGGACTCGACGATTGCCGCCACCGTAAAAGTGCTGGACATCGGCTTGGGCCGAGTGCTTTTTGACGAAGAGGAATCCGGCCGCGCGAAGCTGGAATTGACGGGCGAAGGCGTCCTCTTGGGCACGCCGGACTATTTGGCCCCCGAGCAGGCGCGTGATCCGCGCAGCATTGACATTCGCGCGGACATCTATTCTCTGGGATGCGTGCTTTATCACGCGCTCTCGGGCCAGCCGCCGTTCCCCGACCCGAACATCCTAAACCAGATGGTGCGGCACGCCACGGAAGCGCCCAAGCCACTGCAACAATTCAATTCGACGATTCCCGACGGGCTGCAGCAAATCGTCAATTACATGATGGCCAAGCAACCCGCAGAGCGCTATCCCTCGCCGGAACGCGCGGCGCAAGCCTTGGAGATGTTCCTGATCGCGGACAGCATGTCCAAGCCGCCGTCCGATGAGCAGCCGCAACTCAAGAAATACCTGACCTGGCTGGAAGCCGAAAACGGCGACAAGCATGGGGAGGTTGCAGTCGCCAAGCCGCGGCCCCAAGCGGCGCCGCTGCCGGTGGCGACGCCGACCGCCCGTGTTTCCAAGAAAACGCCGGTGCCGCCCACGGTCTCCCCGCGCCATCAAGATCGCGCGCACGCGAGGGCACATGGTAAGAAGCGCAAAAAGCATAAACACAAGGCACACGACGACTATCCAACCGCACAGCCGGCAGCGCCGGTAAAATCGGCTAGGCCCGAGTTCAATCCGAATGAGATTGATGTCGAGCTGGTCCCCCTGTCCGCACTGACCCCCATGATCGACCCTGGCGACAAATGGCTGGGCATGGGCAAACGCGACTGGATTCTGCTCGGAATGGGGGCGGGGGCGGTGGTCTTCGCGGTAGTGCTTGGCATCATCCTCGCCTCCGCGCTAAGAGAATGAACCGCAGATTCACGCGGATGAACGCAGATTCTGTTCTTCATCTGCGTTAGTCTGCGTTTATCTGCGGTTCCATGTGATCGTCATGCGAATTCGCGCTCGTCATCATGCTACTGGCAATCTCGTGGACATCGTCTGCGCGAACGGCGTGATCCGGTCCGTCGCCGATGCTTCATCGGATAGCCCTGACCACGAGGCCGGCTGGGTCGCGCCCGCCTTCTTTGATCTGCAGATCAACGGTTGCGACGGACATAGCTTCAACTCGGACAAGCTTGCCCGCGAACAGATTCGCCACGTCGTCCAAGTTTGCCGCAGGCACGGCATCGGCGGCTTTTTGCCCACGCTGGTGACCGCGAGCCGCGCAGCGCTGATGCACGGCATGACGACGCTGCGCCAAGCTTGCGAACAAGATCCCGAACTTGCTTATGCCATCCCCGGCATCCACCTCGAAGGGCCCTACATATCACCCGAAGACGGCCCGCGCGGGGCGCATCCTTTACGGCACGTGCGACCTGCTGACTGGGACGAGTTCAAAAAGCTGCAAGACGCCGCCGGCGGCCGCATTCGCCTGGTGACACTGGCGCCGGAGGCCCCGGGCGCTATGCACTTGATCGAGCGTCTTGTGCAAGCGGGCGTCACTGTGGCGCTCGGCCACACCGCCGCCAGTCCGGCGCTTGTCCGCGACGCCGTCGTTGCCGGCGCGCGCCTCAGCACGCACCTGGGCAACGGCTCGCACGCGCTGTTGCCGCGCCATGAAAACTACTTCCTCGAACAGCTTGCCTCCGACAATCTCTGGGCAAGTCTCATTTGCGACGGACAGCACCTGCCGCCCAGTCTGGTCAACATAATCCAGCGCGTGAAAACTCCAGAGCGATTGATTCTCACCTGTGATGCGGGGCCTTTGGCCGGTTGCCCGCCGGGGCGCTACCGCGAGTGGGACCAGGAATTCGACGTGGTCGCCGTGGGCAAATCACTGGAATGCAAGATCGTGGTTGCGGCGTCGGGTTTCTTGGCCGGCTCTTGGGCATTCACCGATTTGTGCGTGGGCAACTTCGTCAAGTTTACCGATTGCACTTTGGCTCAAGCTGTGGACATGGCTTCGGCTCAGCCGCGCTCGTTGCTCGGTTTACCGCCGCGATCAATGGAAACTGGGCAACCCGCCGACTTGCTGCTTTTCGATTGGCACCCGGGCGGCGCTTTCGTCGTAAGAGAGACCATTCTGCAAGGCAGGCGCGTCTCATAGAATAGCTATGACATTCAGCCAAGGAAGAGCGCCACGCCAATGTCCCCCGACTCGGAAAAACGGCGTCCTCGCATCGTGCAGTTGCCGCTCGAGGTGGTGACCAAGATCGCCGCGGGTGAAGTCATCGAGCGGCCCGCGAGCGTCGTCAAGGAGCTTCTGGAAAACAGCGTGGACGCGGGGGCGCGGCGCATCGACATCGACGTGGAGCAAGGCGGCGCCGAGCTCATTCGCGTCGCGGACGACGGCGGCGGCATCGCGGCCGGCGACTTGCCCTTGGCCTTCGCCAATCACGCCACCAGCAAGCTCCAGAGCGCCGACGACCTCTTCCGCGTCCGCACACTGGGCTTTCGCGGCGAGGCGCTGGCTTCCATCGGCGGCATCGCCCAGGTCACTTTGCAATCACGTCAACCCGGCGACCTGGCCGGCGCCGAAGTCTCCTGCAAAGGCGGGCAGCTCGCGCCCGTCCGGGACTGGAACGGCACACCCGGCACGCGCATCGAGGTCCGGCATCTTTTCTACAACACGCCCGTCCGCCGCAAATTCTTGAAGAGCCCCGGCACGGAGATCGGCCATATCTGTGAGATCGTCACGCGGCTCGCGCTGGCACAACCCGGTCTGCATCTTGTGTTGACGCACAACGGCAAGAACGTTTACGAAATCGCGCACGCCACGAGTCTCGTGGACCGCATCGGCCTGTTCTTCGGCCCCGACATTAAGGAAAAGCTCTACGCCCTCGACGTGCAACAAGGCCCGGCGCGCCTGTTCGGCTTTGTCGCCGACCCCGCTTGCGAGCGCGGCAACGCCAAGCTGCAATATCTTTTCCTCAATGGCCGGTGGATTCGCGACCGCAGCCTGGGCCATGCCCTGCAAGAAGCGTTTCGCGGCCTCTTGATGACCGGGCGCTACGCGGTGGCGTTCTTGTTTATCGAATTGCCGCCGGACCAGGTCGACGTCAACGTGCATCCGACCAAGGCGGAGGTGCGCTTTCGCGACGGCGGCGCCTTGTATAGCATGGTGCTGGGCGCGATCAGGCAACGCCTTAACGCCGAGAACTTGACCGGGCGCCTAAGGCCGCCGATGCCCCTCGGCGCGGTTCCGGTCAGCACGCTCAACGCCATGCCCTGGCTGACACCCCAGAGCGTGCAGGAAACGCCGTCGCTGTTTAACAAGCCCGGCCTGCCGGCGTTTATCAAGAATCCTTTGCCGCCCCCCGATCCCGAGGCGACGCGCCGCGAGCCCTCGCTAGCGCGTCGGGCTAGTGTGAGCGACCTCGACGCGACGAGTGACACCAGCCCGACGCTCGAGCGAGGGACACATTCTGACCCGACGCGCGAGCAAGATCACACCAGCCCGACGCGCAGGCGCGACAACGCGAACGGCCACGTCGAAACGCCGGCGCTAAACGCCATCCAATTGCACAACGCCTATCTGGTTTTGGAGACGCCCGAAGGCATGCTGGTGATCGATCAGCACGCCTTGCACGAGCGGATTCTGTTCGAGCAGCTCAAGGAGCGCCTGCGCGCCGGCACTTTGGAGAAACAGAAACTGCTCATACCGGAGCCCGTTGAGCTGACCGCGGAGCAGGCCGCCAAGACTCTCGAGCATCGCGCGGAATTGTCCGAGCTGGGCCTGGAGGTGGACGACTTCGGCGGCGGCACGCTGCTGTTGGCCGCGTACCCGGCGCTCCTGAGCCGCACGCCGCCCGGCGAAATCCTGAAGGCGGTGGTCGATCATCTCTCCTCCAAGGAGCGCTTGCCGACCAAGGAACAGCTGTTAAGCGACTTGCTGAGCCTGATGGCTTGCCACGCCGCCGTCCGGTCCGGCGACACGCTCACGCCGGAGGAAATCGCCGAGCTGGTGGCCCAGCGGCACTTGGCCCACGACGCGCACCATTGCCCACACGGGCGGCCGACGGCGCTTTTGTTCACGCGGCATGATCTGGATCGCCAGTTTCGGCGGATCTAAGAAGACTGAATCAATGCTAGCTCGAACGAACGGGCACGACTTCGACATCGAGGTGCTGGAATTGATCGCCGGTGCAGGGACATAGTTCCAGCCGATAGCGCAGCTCGTTCTTCAGCTTGTCGACGGCCTCGGCCTGGGTGGCCGCAGTCACCTCAACTACGCCCAGGCTGGCGCTTTGGTGCCGGGCGCGAAAGCGTCCGTCGCCGCGCTTTTCCAGAGTGCATGCGTATTTCATGGCTTGGCTTCCTTCTTGCGCGCGATTGTTTTCTCCAGCTCGTCGATGTCCTGTTTCAGCTCTTCCAGCTCCTCCGTGCGGGCGGCCAGCAATTCCCGGAGTCGGCTTAGGCGCTTCTCGTCGCGATTGCCCATCAGCCTTTGCAGAATATCGAGCAGCAACACCGCCCGCCACAGTTTTACGAGCAGTCCGCGCAGGCGATAGAGCCGGCCCATACGGCTTAATTGCTGAAGCTCCAGGATGCGCGTCAGCCGGAACAGCCGTAGGATCGGCAAGAAGTCCAGCACGGGCAGAACAACGATGGTCAGGTCCATCCAGTTTTGCCAGCAGTAACGGGCTTTGTTCTTGGCTGTCGACACCATGAGCGTGAATTCGATCGCGAACGCCATCCAGATGACGCTCGACGCGATGTCCAGGGCCAGCTTCCAGCCGAAGTGGGCCTGCACCTGTTCCTCCCAGAAATACTCCATGGCCAATACCGGCAGCACCAAAAGCGCGATTCCCATCATCGGCACGCTGAAGAAAGTCTCGAGCTTCCGCACCAGCGCCCGGTCGACGGCGACAAAGCCCAACCTCGGCAGCCACATCTTGCCGACGTCGCTGTAACTACGCGCTCCCAGACGCGCGGGCGGAAAGAGACATACAAGTACCATGTGCCACCAGCGCGGCCAGAAGCCCATCTGTCCGGCGCTGACGATGAAGCGAAGAATGCTCTCGGCGACGAAGATCGGCCACAAGATGAGAAGAGACCAGACGATGATGCCCAGTTCGAGGAAAGTGAAAAAGCCTTCGCCGATTCGGTGGAGCACTCCCGCCGTCACCAGGAGAAAGGCCAGCGTGAGAAAAAACATGGGCTTGGTCAGCACGCGATCCAAATGCGATCCCAGCCCCGGTGTTGTGGGCGCGCTCGTTTCCGAAGGTGGTGCCGCCGTCGCCATCGCTTGTAGACCCTTGCCCTCTTTCATCCTATCGCGGATTTCGGCCGATATGGAATCTAGTAGAACGAAAAGAACGTAGACACCATGCGGAGCGTGGGGAAGCCGCCCCCACGCGGAGCGTGGGTCTACGTTGCAGCTTGACTGTTGCCGCCCAGCGCGTATCGTGAGGAAGTGATCGTCCGAGCCGGAATTTAGGCGAGCCAGTCAAGCTGGGAATTGTCCTACTTTGGGCCCCTTCGCCAAGCGGTAAGGCAGCGGATTGCAAATCCGCCATCCCCGGTTCGAATCCGGGAGGGGCCTCTTTCGCAATCTCGCCGTAACTGGCATCTCAAATCCACGTTGCACCATCGCTGCCAACTCTGGCTGACGTTCTTTTAGCTTGTCCAAGAACTCGATGCCATTCATGCCCGGCATGTGCAAATCGAGAAGGGCCACGTCGAAACGTATTTGGGCTATCTTCTCCAGCGCTTCCTCGCCGCTCGCTGCCTCGGTCACTGTGGCCATTGCGCTGAAATCGGCGCACCAGCGTTTGGCGCAACTGGTCGTCGTCGTCCACGATCAACAGCCGGATGGAAGGGGAGGTCGTCATGCTTGACCTAAACGCGCGTTGCAGCAGTGTTCTTTGTCGTTGATCATATCGTTTTCCGCGGATTCGATTGAAAAAGAGCTGACGGCAGCCGGTGTGCCGAATCCGCTCACACGCTGGCTCATTGCCGCACAGTGGTGCCCGCAAATCGGGAACGGTTCACGGCGAACTTCGCGGATTTGGCGTCGAAAGCACATGATTCTTACCGAACTTCCACCGGCACATGCTTTGCTTATCTGCCCCACGGCGACCGCAAGCAAATGGATCGCAATGTAACGAGATGCCAGGAGGAATGAACATGATTGCCACCCTCCGCAGTTTGTTGACGCGCCGCGCCTATGATCTGATGTCCAAGAGCATCGTCCTCTTGCCGAAGGAGATGTCGTTGCCCGGAGCGGCTCACCTTCTCGCTCAGGCGGACGTCAGCGGCGCACCCGTTGTGGATGAGAAGGGACGGTGCATCGGCGTTCTGTCGAACACGGATTTCGTGCACTACGCAGACAAGGTAAAGACACGTCGCAAAGGCCCATGTGCGTCCGACACCTTCCAACCGTGGGATAACGTCCGACCCGACATACCCAACGGCGAACAAGTGGCGGACTACATGACCAAAGACCCGGTCACGGTCCCGCCGCAAACGACCATCCGTGAACTGGCTCAGATGATGATCGACGCGCACATTCACCGCGTCATCGTCGTGGACAAGGACGAACGGCCCGTCGGCATTGTGTCGAGCACCGATATCCTGGCCGCCGTCGCCCACGCGAACGAGCTTTGAGAAAGGACCAAGCCATGAAACTGAGCATGACCCTAGAAGCGCCGAAGTTGACGCTGCACGCAAGAACGGCGGCGGACCTGATGACCGAGAATCCCGTGTCCATCGAGCACGATGCGACCGTGCGCGAGGCGCTGGCGCTCTTTACCGGCAAAGGGTTCAGCACCGCCCCGGTGATTGACGATGCGGGCCGTCCCATCGGCGTCTTGAGCAGCTCGGATATCCTGGTGCATGACCAGGAAAAAACGGACTACGTGGCCAGCGGCGTCGCAATGGAGCCAGTGGAAACCAAGGCCGGCGAAAGGTTGCGCTACGGTTTTCACGTTGAGAACGTGGACCGGACACTCGTCCGCGACTTGATGACACCGGCCGTCTTCGCTGTCTCCCCGGATACGCCGGTGACAACGGTGATCGCGGAAATGCTCCAGCTCCGGGTTCACCACCTGTTTGTCATTGATGCCTCGGGCACGCTCGTGGGCATCATCAGCTCACTGGATTTCCTGCGCAACCTGCGCGCTTGAGACAGAGGTTGAAACAGAGGGAATCGCCGCGCCCGCCAGGCCGTCCAACATTAGCCCGACGCGCGAGCGAGGGACTCCAAACACAAGCCCGACGCGCGAGCGAGGGACTCCAAACACAAGGAGAGGTTCTATGAGAAAGATCATCGTCGTCGTGCTGTTCATCGCTGTGCTCGTCTGTTTTCCTCGATCGAGTCCCGCGCAGAAAGGAGGCGAGGGGCTCGGCAAGCTGATGCAGGAAAAGTTGAACAGTTCCAAGTTGCTCTTGGAGGGAATCGCTCTCTGCGACTTCACCAAGATCGGCAACAGTGCGGAGAAGCTCATTCAGGTGAGCAAGTCGGCTGAATGGTTCGTGCTCAAAACGCCGCGCTACGAGCTGCACAGCAACGAGTTTCGCCGTGCTGCTGAAGTGATCGTGCAAAAAGCCAAGGACAAGAATCTCGACGGAGTGGCCCTCGCCTATTTCGATATGACCATGTCCTGCATCCGCTGTCACCGGTACGTGCGCGAAGTGCGCGATGCGCGGCTTCCCATTCCCAGAAGCAGCGCGGTGGGGGAGTGAGCGGCAGCGCCGGCAAGACCTCGCCACATCATCTTGAAATTTCTCCGGTTGTGTCCGAAACCAAAAAAAACACCGACGTCGCGAACCGAGCGCGGCTCGAACCCGTCTATCCATTGCAAGCAGTTGGCCATTCCTAGCGGGATAGCCTAGCGTTGTGTTTGTCGAGGAAGCGATGACGAAAGCCGGATTACCGAGAATCGTACCCTGTTGGCGGCAAAATGCCGAAGATGCGGCCCGTGGAAAGTCCGCCCATCCGTTGCGATTGTGACACCTCGGTTACTTGCGAAGCGTTCAGCAAGGCCAGGTGTTTCGCACCTGGCCTTTTTTGTTGACGCCAGGGGTTCAATTCCTCCGGCCCTATTGGGATTCAGGTGTTATCGGTAGCATTCCTCCCTCTTAAGGAGCGCGGTCAGGGTTCAAGTCCCTGGAGTCCCACTAGTTCAGGAGTCAGGGGTCAGGAGTCAGGGATCAGAGGTCAGGACATCTGGATGTGGGAGAGCATGGTTCAATCCGCCGGCTTCGGGCGCCGGAGACCGCTGGTTCGAATCCAGCCATCCAGACTGAACGGAAGGGCAAGCCAACGGGCGATGGCAGTGGTCCCGAAAACCACCGAGCGCTGAGCCTTGAGGGTTCGACTCCCTCTCCTTCCGCTGAAGGTGTCGGCGACATGTGCCCTTGGCCGAGCGGCCCAGGCGTCTGCCTTCCAAGCAGGAAAGGCGGGTTCGACTCCCGCAGGGCACTCTGACATTCCGGGGTCGGCTAATGGTCAAGCTCGCTGGCGTTGAACCAGCGGATGTAGGTTCGACTCCTACCCCCGGCGTCGCTCTTTGACAACGCGGCACGGCGACATGGCCCGGTAGGCAACCGGAAGACCACTCTCGCTCAGAACGAGAGATGCTGTGGGTTCAAATCCCACCTGGGCCACTAAGTGCCGCTTGCGGCTTAGCGTTCGTCGAGCATGGGCGATGTCATCCCCTCTGCAGGCGAACGCTAAGCCGCAAGGTCGACTGAACTCTTACGAGTTCAGCTACGTGTCCTGGTGGGCCTGTCCGGTTGTGGCCGCCGGGTTTTCACCCCGGAGATCGCGGGTTCAAATCCCGCCCAGGATACTTGGCCAGGTGGCGGAATGGCAGACGCGATGGTCTCAAAAGCCGTTGCCCTCGGGCGTGAGGGTTCAAGTCCCTCCTTGGCCACTTTTTTTTCCGGGGTCGTCTAAGGGCAGGACGGCGGGCTCTGACCCCGCTGGTGCTGGTTCGACCCCAGCCCCCGGAGCTTGTTCGCCCTGGTGGTGAAACGGACATCATGGCTCCCTCCGAAGGAGCAGGTCCAGGTTCGATTCCTGGCCGGGGTGCTGACATCCTTGGAGTGTGACGGAGGCACGCGACGCTTCGAACGTCGAAGATGGGGTTCGACTCCTCACAGGGATATCGGGTGGTGAGGGGTGAGTGGTGAGTAGTGAGTGGTGAGTGGTGAGGAGTGAAGGATAAGCGAAGCCGGCGAAGCTCTAGCGGCAGAGCACCGCACCCGTAATGCGGCACGTGTGGGTTCGAGCCCCACCGCTGGCTCTCGTTGGTGTGGGTCAGGCTCGACTCACCACTCACTACTCACCACTCACCAATCTCCGGTGTAGCTCAGTTGGTAAGAGCGTCCGCCTGAAGCGCGGAAGGTCGGTGGCTCGAGCCCACCCGCCGGAACTGGGTGAATGTTGGACAGTCATTCCTGTCTGACTTTACTGTCCCGTAGCACAACGGTGGTGCAGCCCGCTGTTAACGGGAAGGCTGTAGGTCCGAATCCTACCGGGACAGCTTCACAAGAACGTGCTCCTGGGAGAGCAGTCGGTCTCCAAAGCCGGCACAGAGGGTTCGAATCCTTCCGTTCTTGCTGGAGTGGTCATTAGTTAATTGTCAATCGTCATTAGTCATTGGTAACTGTGAAGATTGACGAATGACTAATGACGAATGACCAATGACAACGCTTGCCCTGTGACGCAGCTGGGGTGGCGACCTGATTGTCGATCAGGCGAGACGGGTTCGATCCCCGTACAGGGCGTATTTCCAGACGTAGCCTAGCGGCCAGGCGCCCGTCTGATATGCGGGTTTAGGGACGTTCGACTCGTCCCGTCTGGACTGTGTGTATCCCTCGCTTGCGCGTCGGGCTGACAGTCTCGTGGAGCAGCGGAGTGCTCGCCACCCCGACACGGTGGAGGCCGCTGGTTCGAATCCAGCCGAGACTATTTCAGGAGTCAGGAATCAGCAATCAGGAGTCAGGAGGCAGGAGTCAGAAATCAGGAGTCAGGAGTCAGGGGTCAGGAGTCAGGGGTCGAGAAAAACGGCTGATCTCTGACTTCTGACCTCTGACTCCTGACTGCTGACGCCTGACCTCTGACTCCTGTGCACACTCCCGTGGCCCAGCGGCAACGGCGGCTCCCTCACATGGAGCACATCGCAGGTTCGAGTCCTGCCGGGAGTACTGCGGAGTGGACTGGAGCCTGGTTGCCAGCACGGTCTCATAAGCCGTACGACGTGGGTTCAAATCCCACCTCCGCAATTCCAGGAGTCAGGAGTCAGAGGCCAGGAATCAGGCGTCTATGATCAGGAAGTTGCGTCCGATACGCGCTGGCTTGGCGTTTGTTCCAGACCCCTGATTCCTGATGCCTCACTCTTGAACACGGGCTGCTGGTCCAATTTGGTACGACACCTGGTTTGCACCCAGGAAATCGGGGTTCAACTCCCCGGCGGTCCACTTCGGAAGTAAGCCGGTTGCATTCGGCTAAAAGATGCCCTGGTGGTGAAACGGACATCATGCTTCGGTCCTAACGAAGTGTTCCGGGTTCGACTCCTGGCCGGGGCAACTGCTTTTGCTTCGATGTTGAAACGGAAATCATGCCGAGCTTCTAACTCGGCGTTCCAGGTTCAAATCCTGGTCGGAGCGCTGTGTCCGTGGTGTAGTCGGCTGGCACACGACGCTGTGAACGTCGAGGTGGTGGGTTCAAGTCCCCCCGGACACCTTTTCATCCTCGGGGTGTGGTGGATCGCATACGACCCTGCGAAGGTCGAGGGGCAGGTTCGACTCCTGCCGAGGATACTTGACGCTGGAGCCAGATGGCCAGGCAACCGGCTGCAACCCGGTCGAAGTGGGTTCGATTCCCACCGGCGTCTTTCTGATGGTGAACATGATGCCGTGAACCTGCCCAGGCTCGCAAGAGTCTGAGTGGCAAGGCACGCAATCGCCGCAAGAATGCCGCGTACATCCGTCAGGGTGAATGGTTCTTCTTGGCAGCGCCCGGCCTTGTCGTGGACGAAAAGCTCGTTCGGCGCGACGAACCGTTGACGCGGGGAAACGGCGGCAAGCCGCATTGGGCTGACTTCTGCTACCGAACCGGTGGTGAAGCGGTCCATGTGTGTGCTCGGCACCCGAACGGCGTCACCGAGGCTTACCAGCGGATCTTCGCTCGCAACGCCAAGGCAAAGAGCTGGGGCTGGCGAGCGATGCGGCGCAATCCAGGCGTCTACGTTCGCGGTCGGGCGGCTCCAAAAGCGGCACCGAATTCCGACCATTTCACTTTGCTGCCTATTACGTAATCTGAAAAACGGGTGGGTACGATTCGTCATAACCATATTCACAACAACAAGATCCACAATCGCCAGCCACTTTTCACATTTTTGCGATGTGAAAAGTACGTTCGGTTTTCGGACTTGCTAGAGCCGCGAACGGTCCCACGGGCGGACAGGGGGTAATGTGCGTGACTTTTGACAACGCTCCGGAGCATTATTTGTCGCTCCGGAAACACTGTCGCTGCGGAAATCAGCAATTACCTCAGCCGCCGCGGCCGATGCTCTCGATGAGGCGATCGAACGCCGGCCGCAGCGTATTCCAGTCTGATTCGCGGCATTCGCAGAAGATATCCAGGGCCGTCTTGTGCATCAGCACCGTGGCCCGGTAGCCGCGCTTGGAGCCATCGACGTAGGCCGAGCGCCGCGCCTTGCCGAATCTGGTCATCACGGTCACGGCTGGCTCCTCTTTGTAGCTGACCGTGTCCTTGGGCTGGCGCATGTCGTGCGTCCTGCCCACCGGCGAGAGTTCGTCGGGGACCGGCCTGCCGCCGGTGGCGGCGCCGGCGATGTCGCCTATGAGGGACCCGGTCAGATTTTCCTTGATATTGACTGTGGCGCCGCTTGGGCCGATGACGTCCACTTCGCGCTTGCCGGTGAGGCCATGGTGCTTGGTGTTCCAGCCGGCCGGATACTCAAAGCCGAACTCGTTCTCCTCGGTGCTGAATTTCTCCCAGGCCGTGACGGGCTGTACGGGCGGGCTGCCGGCGGTGAATTTCACGAGGAGCCAAATGAGCAAAGTGAGCACAACTACGCCGCCGCCGCCGAGCGCGGCGATTTTCGGCCAGGGCTTGGCCGCTGGTTTTTTCTTTTTCTTTTTCTTCTTGCGGACCAGGGACTCGTCGATATCGCTGTCGTCACGTTCGGGCCTTCGTGTTTTTCGATCGTACATGTTCGTGCCTCCCTTGTAATCCTGGGCCGTTTGCGGTGTCTATAGTAGCACGAGAAATGGAAGTGGGCTACTCCCTTACGAGAGGGCTAATTCAGTGAGTTAATCCCTCGCTCACGCCTCGGGCTCCGCAATGTGATCCCCAGAGCTCATACGTCGGGCTCGGCAATGTGATCCGCAGAGCCCGACGCGTGAGCGAGGGATCAATGGGTTATTGCCAGCGGCCGGCCAGTGGCCGAGGCGGCGAGGCGACGGACTGGAATCGGGCCAGGCGAATCGCATCACGGTCCTTCTGTGATACGACCGGCATGAGACCATTGTCCAGAATCTGCTCCATGGCCCGGTTGCCGAGCAGGACCTCGGCACAGGGATTGACCTGCCGTTCGCCCTCGTTCTCGAAGTAGTGCAATGGCAGGCGGTCGACGTCTAAGATGTTCCCCGGCGTCAAGCTCCAGCCCGCTTGGCTGAAGGACTGGCCCAAGAGCAGAGCGCAGGCCAGGGCGGGATTGCCCCACAAGTAGCTGTCGTGGGTCGATTCCTGCACCATCTCTTCGAAGGCGAATTGTTCGGTGCCGGCGAAGTCTTTGCCATAGGGCATGCGTAACAAAAAGCGCGGCAGGGCCAGGCCGACATATTCGGCCTCCGGCAATTGCCGAAGCTCTTGCCAG
>JAKEHV010000395.1 GCA_022614915.1 Gemmataceae bacterium
AAGCGCTCGGCGAAATGGTCAAACAGTGACGAGCTATAGAAGTTGCCGCCGGTGCCGTGGACGAGGCAAACGGCATCCAAGACGAGCTCGGTCGCCTTCACTCCCAATTGGGGGCGAGCCAAGGGGCGCCAGAGCGCCCCGTCGAGCTGTACGCCGTCGTGGCAAGTGATGCGAACCAATTCAGCTTGCAATGGTAACTTCATCGTTTGGAAACCCGCTTCCTCCCGGCCGCGGCTCAGACTTACACCGAGGTCTTGAAATGCGGGCTATGTTACAGTAGGCAAACTTTCGACGAATCCGATGCCCCAGCTGCTCCGCCAACAGAAACGCCGCCACGGCGATCTCGATGGATCTTTTCTGCCGGTGAAAACGGAATCGCTTCGACCCTATCTCTGGATGCTAATCGGCAGTTTCTCCTTCGCCTGCATGGGCGCCTTGGCCCACGAAGTCGGCGCTTACTTCGATTGGCAATTCGTCGCGATCGCGCGCTCGGCCTTTCCGCTCGTCATCATGGCTGTGCTCGCGCTGGCGGGCGGTGCACGGTTGGTATTCTTTCGACCGCCGATCCTGTGGATGCGCAGCATCGCCGGCAGCATCAGCCTGGTCGGCACTTTCTTCGCGCTGACTCGGCTGCCGGTCGCCGACGTGTTCACGGTCACCAACATCTTTCCGATTTGGGTCGCGCTCTTATCGTGGCCGCTTTTGGGAGAATTCCCGTCGCGGCAAGTGTGGCTGTCCGCGCTGTGCGGCGTCGTCGGCGTGGCCCTCATTCAGCAGCCGCACCTGAGCGCGGGCGACTTCACCATTCTGGTAGCGCTCGGCGTGTCTTTGTTCACAGCTTTGGCCATGATTGGCCTGCATCGGCTCAAGGGGTTGGATATCCGCGCCGTCGTCGTGCATTTCTCCAGCGTGTCGCTCTGTTTCGCCCTTGGCGCCTACTTCCTGTTCGATCACGAGACGCCGCGTCGCGCGCCCAGCGGCAGCTTGCCCTGGGTGGAATTGGCCGGCGTGGGCATTGCCGCCACCATCGGTCAACTGTTTTTGACCAAAGCCTTCACCCTGGGCGATCCCGCCAAGGTCTCGGTCGTTGGCCTGACGCAGATCGTTTTCGCGCTCGTATTGGACGCGGTGTTTCTGGGCAATCCCTTGGCCCCGATCAAGTTGCTTGGAATTCCCTTGGTCATTGCGCCGACTGCGGCCCTGTTGCTAAGACGCAGACCGGCGGCGGAGAAAGTGCTGCCGCCGGAGCCGCTGGAGACGCCGGCGCCGGAGTGATGCCAGATCTTTTCGTAGCCGAAGTCGTGAGACTTCGGCCATCGCCGCTCTCGCCGAAGTCTCACGACTTCGGCTACGCGAGAATCTTCTCCACCTGACCACTCTGCGCCGAGCAATAGGCGGCGTCTAACAGTTGGACAGAACGCATGGCGGCTTCGCCTGGCGCGTTATTGGTCGTGGTCTTGCCGAGAACCAGATCGACGAAGTTGTGCGGCGGGCCTTCGCAGCTATAGGCGCCGGCGTCGGGAGCGAGTTCCAATTGCTCGTGCCGGCCGTCGTGGCGGCGCAGTTCCAAACGAGCGCGTTCACAGTCGAGCATAAGCAAACCTTCGCTGCCGAAAAGGCGCAGATCCACTTGATACTGCGCCTTGCCGATAGGCGGCGCCGTGCCCGCGCCGGAGATCGTGCCGATAGCGCCGCCGGCGAAGCGAACGCTAAGTGCGTCGTATAAATCGACGCGAGCAGCCGGCGCGCTCATCAAGGCGTAGACCGACTCGGGCACGAGCCCGGTCAGCCAAAACAGCATGCCCGTGGAATGCGAAAGCTGCGCGTGGCCATAGCCGCCGCCGGCCACTTCGGGATCGGACCAGGTTTTGGGGTCGGGCTGAAAGAGCACGTCCGCCGCCTGGCCGCTCACGCGTTCGGCCTGAAAACGGCCATGCTGCAAAAGATCGCGGATCGGCGACGCCATGTGACAGAGCACGTATTGGATCGCTCCGATTGCGCCGGCGTCCAGCCATTTTTTGGCCTGCTGGATGAAAGGCTTGTAGTGCCAGCCATAAGGGACCAATAGATGAAGGTTCTTCTCATGAGCGCTGCGCACCAGCTCGAGCGCGTGCTCGGCCTTGGTGCAAAAGGGCTTTTCGCACATTACGTGCAGCCCTTTTTCCAGCGCGAGTTTGGCGTGTGCATGGTGCAGCGTGTGCGGCGAACAGACCACGACCGCATCGAGCCCCGGATAGCGGACAAGCTCGTCGGCGCTTTCGGTGGCGAAACGGAAGCCAAACCTGTCTTTGACTTGCTGCAACTCGGTCGCACCGAGTCGGCATACCGCGGCCAACTCCACGTCGCCGCGCTGGGCCAGGAGCGGGATGTGGTTCGCGGTCGCCCACCAGCCGGCGCCGAGGAAGCCAAGCCGTGCTTTCTTAGTAGTTAGCATTGAACCACAGAGGCACAGAGACACCGAGAAGATACTCCTAGAAAGCGGTCAAATCATTCTTTTTTTGGTCTTCTCTCTGACTCTGTGTCTCTGTGGTTCATCTACACACCTGCATGTAAGTTGTCACTAACAAAACCCTGGGAAGTAGCACTGATTTTCGATTTGACAACGCATCGAACGCGACCTACTTTTTTGCGAACCGACGTACAGGGCCGGGACCCCTATCCTTGGCCTTCAGATAGCCCAACGTCGGCATCCCGTCGACTCGCTCAAACGCTAAAGGATTTTCGCGACTTTCTCCTTTCCGGGTCCGCGACAAAGGCAAACCATCCGCAAGGATGGGACGCAAAGCCATGGGTCCTTCTCCCCAGGATTGCCAGGCTACCGAATGGAGTGGTCCCTCGGAATCGGCGTCAACCCTCATCCCGAACCCGTCTCCTCAAAATGGGCGTAGGGAAGCAAAGGCCGGTCTCCCCAGGAGAGTGTTCGCTTTTCGTTTCCGAATTGTCTTTGGAAACCGCCGGTTTGCGTGCCAGAAGCATCCCGGTTGCGATCTTTCTCTGGACCAAGAAAGGGATTGGACATGTTGCAAGCTGTGAAGAACTTTCTCGTGCGGGAAGACGGCCCGACAGCGGTGGAATACGCCGTGATGTTGGCCCTGATTATCGTGGTGTGCATCGCCGCGATTACCGCCCTGGGCACGAATGCGAACAAGACGTTCAGCACCGTGGGCAATGCGATCGGCGGCACCGCGTCGTAGTTCAGGAATCCGGTGTCAGAAGTCATGTGTCAGTGCTCCTCAGCCTGGCAAGGATGCAAGGCCAACTCCCCGCTCACTGGCTTCCTTTCCCGCTGCCTCATCCTTCAAATGAAAACACCCCGCCTCGCGGCGGGGTGTTTCTTTTTTTGACGAAACCAAGTGTCGTGAACTGTTTCTCCGACACCTGACTGCTGATCCCTGACTCCGGACCTTAACGGCAGCAGCCGCCGCGGCCGCAGAGCCGATCAAAAAGACCGCAGCAACGTCGGCCACAGCCATCGCCGCAACCAGCGCCGCAACCGGCGCCATCGGCGACCTGGACTTCGCGAGTGCGCTGCACCATGCGGGTGCAAGTCACTTCGGTCTCGTACGGCACGCACACGCGCACCGTGCGGACGGCCTTGTACTTTTCCTGCTTGGGCACGCAGACCGTCACCTTTTCAACGCGCTTCTCTTCTTGATACTGGTGGCACACTTGGACCTGCACTTCGGACCAGACCTGCTTGCAGACTGGGACCTTCATTTTGACCGGTGTTTCCACGCAGACCCTCTTGCACACCGTCGTCGGGCAGTCCTTATACTCGGGGCAGAAGACCCAGCACCTGCGCGATACGGTCCTGGTTTCGGGCAGGCGGCCGCAGTTCGAGTGATCGCACGAATCGCAGCAGCGGTGGAAGCAATTGCGCAGCCTGGCGCAGCAGTCGGGCACGCATTCTTCCTTGCATTCCCAGTGGCCCAGGCGGACCAGCTGCTTTTTCACGCAGGTTTCCTGGACGTTTTGCCAGGATTTCTGCATGACCGTTTTCTCTACGCACTCGGTCACGGTCTTGCACACCTTCCGGGTTTCAGTCTTCATGACCGGCTTGTGCACCCTGTGGGTCACGACGCGCTCTTGCACTTCGGGAACCAGGACGGTGCGCACGGCCTCATACTCCTCTTGCTTGCATTCGACTTTGTAGGCGGTGCGTTTTGCCTTGTATTGCTCCGGCACGCACTCGGTAATGGTAATGGTCCTCGTTTTGGGACCAGTGGGCCTGGCACAATCTTCGGCCCGAGCGGTCGAGACCGTCGTGGCCACGATGGCGCCAAGCAACAACACGAATCGGACGGGTTGGCGAACCATGCCTTCTCCTTTGTTGCGTTACACGCCGATCCGTTTTCCCACGGACACCGACCGCTGGGCTGGATCGACTCACAGGATGGTGACTCTCTACCAAATATGCCCAATCCATGCGGGCTGGGTAAGAAACGACAAGAAAAGAGTTCAGAAAACCGGCTGAAGATATAGCAATGCTGCCGCGGGAAACGGCTGCAACAGTTGCGCGCGAGCAAAGGAATGTGACGGTCAAGCGCAGGCGGCGGCGGAAAACCGCCCGCATGCGCCGCGTGTGCGACCGCTAACGGAAATACGTCTCAAGTAAACAGAAACGGCGACCGAAAATGGCCGCCGTTTCTCATTGGAGGGAACAAGGCAATCCGATGGCGTCTTGGAAAAACCCGCGCGAATCGATTGCTTATGTGCGCGGCTCCGCAAGCAGGAATTCATTGCAAAGGCGGCGCAGGAGTTGACCCACGCTCACACCGTGCTGGGCCGCTGCTTTCGACAATGCTTCTACCTGCCACTTAGGCACCAAAAGAGTGAGTTCTTCAATGTCACTGTGTGGTTCCACGCTTGGACCACAAAGAGGCAAAAGCTCGAACATGATTCACCTTCGCTGCATCACGGACGCTAGCACCCGCAATTCGCAATCGATATGCCACAATTTGACTCCGAATTCGTTTTGTCCTAACTCACGACAGCATATGCGATTATGATACTCGTCTCCGGAAGCGCCGAAGTTGGTATGCACACATTCCAAGCAATAAAGCGGCGCGCTTACGCATTCATTCCACGGCGCTGTCACGACAACGGTGTGTCATTCCAAGTTCGGTTGACCTTGCAGTGTTTGCGGAGCGTCGCTACAGTCCGCCCCGCCTTGGAGGCTCCATAGCTTGGAAGGAACCAGGCTGCCTTGGGGGAATGGGAGGTGTGTGATGGCATGGAAGCTAGTCGCGACGGGTTCGTGTTTGGGGATGTTGACTTTGGTGTTGGCCGGCTGTCAGAACACCGGGCCAAAGACGACGCCGTTCCCCAATATGACGGGCGCTAAGCCCGCCAACAAATCAACCGATCCGCAGTTGCTTGTGGGAGGCAATACCTTCCAAGCGCCCGGCGTCCATCAAAACGCGACGCCGCACGGACTTCAGAATCCCAGCCCGGTGCAAACAAGTAATCACTCCCGAAATACACAAGGCTTTCATCCTGCCGGCATGACGCCCAGCGCGAGCGTGCCCGTCCAAACCAGCGCCCCGCATTTCGTACCGGCGAACAACGGTCAACACGACCTTGGCCAAGTCCCGGCGCTGCCGCCTTCGGGTCCGGACGCGTTCCTCGGCCCCACTCCTGTCGTGGTGCCGCCGCCCCCGGGGTTCCCGCCGCCACCGACGCCGGCACTGCCACAGTAGTGTTTAGTTTGATCACAATGTAGTAATCCGTAGCCGCGCTCGTTGCAACGCGGCTTCTTTTTTGACCGGCGTGGGCGGTACGCGTTTTTGACGGTTTCCCTATTTGCAACTTTCAAGTTAGCCACAGGCTGGTCAGCCGCGCCAGGCGTGCACGTACACTTCCTTGCCCATCACGTCGTGATGCTTCACTCGCAGTGTGTTGCGATCCTTCTCGCGCCGAAAGCTGACTGAGAGAAACCCACCCAGGACTCGATGGAATCGGTGGAACTTTTTGTTGTAACCGGGCGAGCCGCCGGCGTGGGCGTCGCTGCCCGCGCCCGTGCAGAATTCGTGCAGCCCGGTCTCCGGGTGGACGGAGTGATACTGCCAGTGCCGGTCGCCGTTGATGACCAGGAAGCGCTCCGGCAGGTGCTTGCGAAAGAAAGCGCGAATCTCATTGCCTTCGGTGTGGAACGCGTCGTTGGAGTGATTGTCGTTTTTACCTTTGGCCCGATCCGGTCCGACGATCGGCGTCGGGCTGATGAGGATCTTGTAGTCCGCGCTGGACGCCAGGAGGCTTTTGAACAACCAGTCCTTTTGCTCCGCCCCCCAGATGGACTTCTTCGGTCCGTCCGCCATGGTGTTGGGCGAGCGGAAGTCGCGGCCTTCCATCAGCCAAATCTGCAGGCCGCGGCCCCAGCGGAATGTGCGGTACGGCAGCCGGCTCATCGGCACCTGCTCGCGGTACACGGCCAGGCCGTCGTTGAAGGTCAAGGGCAGCATGCGCTTGACGGCTTGGCCGGGCCAGCAGTCGTTGGCCAAAGTGTCGTGATCGTCCTTCAGCCAATAGCCGGGAGTGCGCAAGTGGAAGGCGATTTGCCGAGGCTGCCCGTGCATGCGCTGCCAATGCAGGCGCGCCGTGGCGACGCTGTTGGCTTGGAGATCGTCGCTGTCGTAATAGACGTTGTCGCCGGTGTGGACGTAAAAGCGCGGGTTCAGACGGGCCATCGTGGGGAAAATGTGATAGCCGTCTGAATGATCCAGATCGCGAAAGCCGGTGCAACTGATCGCGGTGAAGCTGACATCGGCGTATTGATCGGCGGCGGGAGCGGTTTGGAATTGGCCGACAAGCGGCTTGTGCACCGGCGCGCCGCCCCGGCCTGCCGATTCGGCTGAATAAAAATAGGTCGAGTTGGGCCGCAAACTGTTGAGGGCAAACTGATGCGTGAAATCGGTTTTGGCGGCGACGTCTTGCCAAGCGGTGGCGACGGCATCGGACAAGTTTTCGCGCGTCGCATAGCGCAGTCGGACGCGCCCCTCCATGCCGGGACAGGCGTAGCGGACCTGGTCGGGGCGAACATCCTTGGGCAAGGATTCGAACTTCGGCGCATATCCTTGAGCGCGACGTCCAGCCTCGGCGGTCAGGCGCATCCAAACGACGGCGGTGGTGTCGGATACTTCGCCGACCTTGACGCCGGTGGCCTGGCGCGTGCCTGGGTCCGCGTCTTGGGCGCTTGCCGAGTCCAAAGCGAAGAGGCCGCCGGCGGCGAGGGAGGATTCAAGGAAGCGGCGGCGCGAGGAAGAGAGGCTTTTCATAGAATCTGCTCGCGTCCGAGTAGGGTGGGTGCCGAGGCATTGTAGACAAACAACAAAGAGTAAGCGATAATGAGGCTGCAAGTGAGAAAGGTAAGTAAGACGATGGCGGTCGAATTGTTTCCCGAGATGGCAGAAAACGTCTTTCGGCCCGTTCTTGAGCGGTTAGAGCAGAACGGCGGGGCCAGAGAGTTTTCACCGCCCGAGATCCGCGACCTCCTCTCCGCATGTGGGATAGCCGCGACTGTTTTGGAGCGCACATTCGCCGCTTATCGTGTGATTCTGCGGCGCGGCGTGGAAAAAGAGAAACTTCGCGGCCTGCAAGAACAGTTTCTGAATGTCATAGAATCGGCCATTGGCCGCACGTACCCGGCGGTCCGCCGGATTGCCGCTGGCGAGGCGCTGCCCGCACCAGAGCGCGGCTCGGAGTTGGAAGCGTTGGACTCATATGCCCAACAGGCGCGTGCCATTGCGGAAGAGCTCAAAAATCTGAAGTCTTGGTTGGAGCTGTCGCGGCCTAAGATCGATGTTTCCGCTTGGGGGGCGCCAATAGCTCACGGGGATTACGGAAACTACGAGGACTCCGATGATATCGAGGCGCGTTTGCGGGCGGGCGGTGATTTCTGAGGAAAACGTGGCCCGTAGCCACGGATCCATACAGTCATATGATTTGTGGCATAGACCTGGGGAAGCGATGATGTGACGTGTATAGCTTAAGACTCCATGCAGAACGCGTAACAAGGTATCTCCGGAATTATCCAGACCTCTCCCGGCAAGCGCGCGTCAAGCTGTTTGCCAATCTCCATTCCGATCTTCGCATCAACGGCGACTTCTATCGAAGCGACACGGAACGCCGGCTCGCTCCGGGATCGAATTGCTTCTGGTACGCGATCCTCATCAAAGATGATGAGGGCGACGGCCGCATTCGTCAATTCTCGTTCATTGTGGACGATCAACATGCCGTGTACGGCGTAGTGCTCGTCGAATTCGTTCAGATTGACGTCGGCGCCTGATCCGCTTCCTCACGGGCGCGGCTCGGACGCTTGGCGCTTCCCATTCTGCTTGCGCGCGGTTACCATGCTTGCGACATCATTTCCAGACCGGAGGAATATCCATGCGTCGCTACATTGCCGTCGTTTTGTTGTTTGC
>JAKEHV010000050.1 GCA_022614915.1 Gemmataceae bacterium
CCTGACTCCGGCTGAGGGGCTACGGCGGCCCCGGCCGCCGGTGCCGCAGGTCGAACACGATCAGCCGGTCATTCTCGAAAACGCACTGGTAGCGGGTGCGCAAATCCCGGTGCAGCTCGAGGTAATAGCGGAGCCACCAGAAGGCGGGCCAGCCAAACGCCAGGAAGCCCGCCCCGGCCTGGCGCAGGCGCTCCACCTCCTGGAGGGCCGCCGCGTCGTCCGCGGGGGGGCCCCAGTACTGGCCGTCACGCTCCGTGAAGGGTACGAGGGGCCGTCCGGACAGGTCCTTCCCCAGGCCCCACTGGTCCTCGTCTGCGACGATGACCGTCGCCCCCGGCGGGATCGTGGCAGCAAGCTCGTCGCGCGCGAGGGCCAGGCGCTCGGCCCATGGAAGGCCGGCACCGTCGTCCAACGGCTGGTGGGCCGACTCAGAGTTTGGCAAGGGTAACCGTTGCGCAAGCCAGCGATAGCGCTCGTCAGTCTGGTCGAGCGGGGGACGCACCGCGCCAAGAAAACCGGGTTGCCGGAACGCGTCGTGATAATGAATATGTATGAGGCTGTCCAAACTCGCATGTCGGACCGCGTCAAGAACGAAGTGGTCGCGGCGGGCGATGTTGTAATTATACACGCTCGGAAGCAGATAGACGCGCTCCGGCACGCTGGCGGCAACGGCGGCGAGCGCGAATTGGTCCAGATTGTAGCGGATCTCTCCTGGGATCGTGGGCCCAATCCGCTGGAGGAAGGCAAGCCAGCGCCGTCCCAGTCCAGCGGCGCGGCGAAATACGACGAGCCCGCCATTGTAGTAGCCGCGAATCCGTACCCTGTCCAGCATTGTGTGAACGTAAGGAGGCTCAGGGACTTCACACATCCGATAGATCTTCAACCAGAACGGATCATTCGGGTCGCCAGGCCCCCGACTACCACGAAACTGCTTGAGCGTCGGTTGTACCGCCAGATCGACACCATCCTGAAGCAAAAACTCGCGGGGTTCATTCATGATTACGGAGTCTGTGTCCAAAAACACCAGGTATTCCGTTGTGGCAACATTCTCGACATCGGCGACGGCATAGACCTTGTTTGTGGTAGGCCAAGGCGCGTATTCCATGTTCAGTTGCGCTGCGCGATGGATGACGTTCGCGCGCCCGAAAGCTGTCATGGTCTCAGGTCGCAGTGCGTCCACATTGCGAGGCTGAACGGCGTAGAGCGTTGCATTCGCGAAGCAGCCGCCGAAATGGCGGATCGACTCCACCAGAAGGCGAGCCTCGGGCTCCAACCGACCTGGCTCGACACAAAAAACGAAGGCCACCGACGGCTGATGATCCGCCCGCACGGCAGCATTAGGTTCCGGCATTTCCCCAACCCATGAGGATGTCTTTCCCTTTCGTCTCCAGGACACGCGCCCCGAGAGTTTGCATGTGCTCGACACAATCGTGGGAGAACCCGTAGAACTCCTTTTCATACCCCTTCTGTTCGAGGATTACCAGCGGCCTGTTGCGCAGCAGTGTCTCTTCGGCGCCACGCAACACTTGATACTCCCAGCCCTCCACATCGACTTTGATCAGATCGACTTCATCAAGGCGGTAGTCATCCAGCCGGGCGGCGGTGATCTGTTTTCCCCCCCCTGTCGGCGACTTCGCGATATGCGTGGCGCCGCTGTTGTAGCCGACGATTTCCATCTCAACGTTCCCGGGCCGGTCGGACAGGGCGACCTCATGGAGGAGCACGTTCGGCTTCCCTTCCAGGTTGCGCCGGAAATGCTTGGCGAAGACGGGTTCGAAGGCAATGACTTTCGCAAAATGATCGCAGAGGATCATCGACCACAAGCCGACGTGGGCGCCCACATCGACGGCTACGCGGCGGCGCAGGCAGTGGGCCAAACATGCTTGCACTTTGTCGTACTGGTAAGTGGCCTTACCGCCGACCTTCGGGAACTGCGGGAACATCGTTTGAAAATGCGTGTCCTCGTCGGGAAGCCAAATACCTTCGATTTGTTTCATATCGTTCTCTCGCTTTCGTTCATCATCCCCAAAGTCAACCCATCTACCTGGCCTGCACGGGCAGGGACTGTCAGGGCAGGGCCTGTTCCGGAAGAGCCGTATTTATTTGCCTTCGATGGCCTTTAAGCTAAACGCGACGGCAGTCTTAACGTCTCCGTCCTTTTCTTTGCCCGCCTCTTGCAGCGCCGGAACGGCCGACCGCGCATCGGCGCCGAACTCACCCAGTGCATAAGCCGCGGCGACTCGCACATTCTTGTCCCGATCCTTGAGCATGCCGGCCAGGGCGGGCACGACAGAGCCGGCCTCTTGCCGAATCCGGCCGAGCGACGTCGCCGCCTGAGCGCGGACATATTTATCGCTGTCCTTTAGAGAATCTCTCAGCGCAGGAATCGCGGCGGCGGCGCCATTCTCGCCCAGTGCCCCCGCGGAATTCAGGCGGACCATTGCGTCTTTGTCTTTCAACAGGGGGAGAAGAGCAGGAACGGCTTCTTTCGTTTCGGCCCCTCCAAAACTCCAAAGCGCCTCCGCCGCCTTGGCTCGAATCTGCGCATCCTGGTCCTTGAGGGCGGCAATCAACTCGGGGATAGCCTCCTTTACCTTGAGCGCCCCCATCGCCGAGATCGCTTCGCGCCGCGACCCAATCTCTTTGCCCTTCAGAGCTGTCCGCCAGTAACTAGCAGGTTTACCCTTGTGCAATGGTTCTCGGCCACAGCCAGTCACGACCAGCGTCAGCCCTGAACCTACGACAAGCATTGCCAAACCTGCCCGAATCATCTTCCTCATCGTAGTGCTCCAATCCAGCAGCGGCGACGAGTTTCAGGTAATCGCGCCCGAAACCACTTTGGAAGGGCAGCCGCGTTCCTTTATCCGACACGACGTTGCCGTGTCAGTTGCTAACTTGTGACAAATCTGCCCAAACCGCAAGATTCTTGGTCCGGTATGGCAAGAAATCCCGTCCTCCCTAATAGGGCCGCGTTGAACCGGTGCCAAACATCGCATCGCTTTCTTCGGAAAGGAGATGAGAAATGGAGGGATTCGACTATCAAAAGGAGGTCCTGCAGCGGGCGCTTTTGCCCCCGCCGCGCGTTCGCCCGCAACCGGAACTTGGCCCAATTATCGAGCCGCCCTTCCGTGGCGTGGCTCGTCCCAAGACCGAGCAACCGGAAGAATGGGAAGCTTTCCGTGGCCTGCCAGTCCGAGATGACTTTCGCGTGTTGACCGCCGAACTGACCGGCCGCGCCAGGGCCCTCGCCGTTTCCGAGCAACGCGTAGCAAAAATGTTGGCTGACAAGCGCTACATCACCATCGGCGCCAGTCTGCGCGAGAGCAAGGAAGCCCAAATCCGCACGGAAATCTTGGTGGTCATTTACAACTACACCGACAACGAAGTCGTGGAAGTGCTGCTCAACGGCGACAATCTCGAAGTCAGTCGAGTCAACACGGCACGCTATCAGCCGGCGCCGGTCGAAGAAGAGGTCGAGCGCGCGATCCGTCTCGCCCGGGACGCCGAGGGCCTTGCCAAGCATTTGACGGAAGACCTGGTCGGCATGGTTATCCAGGTTACTTCCGACGACCCTGCTGATCCCCGCTACAACCACCGGCTGTTTGACGTTCGCTTTGGCTGCGCCGATGAGCGCCTGCCACGTTTTGCGGCCATCGTCGACCTGAGCACGGGCACTGTGGTACGCACGGGCGTGGTCGACCAGCACTGCGGAGGAGGGCGCCATGGCTGAGTCCGGAAGCGTAATTTGGCCCAGCGCCGCTGAACCGATCTGGCGCTTCAACTATCTGTTGGCTGACAGCCCCGACCAAGAGGGCATCGCCGTCACACAAGTTTACTTCCGCGGCCGCAAGGTGTTCTGGAAGGCCAGCTTGCCCTCGCTTCGCGTTCAGTACAACGGCGATTGCGGGCCTTACAAGGACCCGCTGACCTACAACAACGCGCAAACAACGAGCCTTTGTCCTAGCCAGCGCGTCTGCCTCCATTCCTACGTGAGCGGCGGCTTCCGAGCACTCCAGGTCCAGTCCTATCATCGCATTGGAGCATACCGGCTCACGCACCGCTGGGTGTTTTGGGAAGACGGCGCCTGCTATCCGCGCCTGTACAGCGCCGGACTCCAGTGCAACGACGACCACCGCCACCATGCGTACTGGCGTTTCGATTTCGACATTGGCGGTGCAGCAAACGATCTGGTTCTGGAATACAACACGTACACGCCCAATCAGGGCTGGGGAAACGGCTGGCACACGAAAACCACCGAGATCGCACGCCTGAAAAACACGTCCTCGCAGCGCAGTTGGGCCGTGTTGGACAAGCAGTCCGGCCGGGGCTACCACATCTTGCCGGGCCCGCACGACGGCAATGCCGACGCCTTCTCCACGCGCGACATCTGGATCATGCGCTATCACGGCGCGGAAGACAAACATGGCCAGCAGGGCAGCGCCAGTAGTGACGATCTTCAGCCCTATTTGAATGGCGAAAACATTGATGGCCAGGATGTCGTCGTCTGGTATGCCGGCCATCTTGCCCATGAGGCGGCCCACGGTGGCGACGAGTGGCACCACGTCGGGCCGTATTTGATCCCGTTCCAGAATTGGGACTGGGCGTGACGGCAAGATTCCGAGCCGAACAAGACGCTGCCGCACTGCACAACAAAAAAGCCCCTGGCCTTGCGACCGGGGGCTGTGCAGTTGTCCCAGCACTACGCAGCGTGCAATCGGCGATTCCGATTCGGCCTTGTTCTCGGCCGGCATGGCGCCGTCTCTCCTTCCGACACCAACAGGTTCATCCAGCGGCTCCGATACGACTTACTGAATGGTCTTGCACCCCGGCAACGCCTTCCGAAAGGCCGCGACTCCCTCCGCTGTCACTCTAGTACCGCCGAGCCAAAGCGTTTGCAAGTTTTTCAGCTTGGCCAGCTCCTTCAAGCCCGCGTCGGTCACTTGGGTAAAACTAAAATCGAGCCGTTGCAACTTCTTCAGCCCGATCAACTCCTTGAGAGCAGCATCCGTCACTTCGGCACGGGAGAGAAATAGGCCAAACGCCGTCATCGGAGCGGGCAGTTTCGCGAGCTGTCCCGTTTGCCAGCGCACCAAGTGAAATGCCGGAACGTCGCCGGCCGCAGCTGGTTGCTCCGGATCAAACTCATGAAAGACAAACTGTCTCGAGCGGAAGCCAACGTCTTTTGCCCGCAGCCAGCCGACCTTGGCCCCGGCCTCCTTCCAAGCTTCGACGATCTCCTTCGGCAACGGCTGCGGTGGATCACTGGCCCCTCGTGTATTGTCCTTCGACTTGTTCCCCTCCGCCTCGTGGATCAGCTTCTCCAGAGCCGTGTCGATGGCCTTTTCGCCCGGACTGCCCACCCACTTGTGCCGGATTGTGCCCTCATGATCAAGCACGTAGTAAGTCGGCGTGCTGGCGTTCCACTTGGCAACGATGTCACGACCCGCAAACGACCGCCAGTTCAAATTCTCCTTGGCCATGATCTGTTTGAGTTTCTTCGGGTCACCACTGTTGACGTTCACGCCGATCAATGCGAATGGCTTCTCTTTGAGCTTGTTGACGAGCGACCGCTCGTGGGGCCAACTGGCCCGTCAGGAAGGTCAGTACTCCAGCCAGAAGTAGAGCAGCACGACTTTGCCGCGGTAGTCGCTCAGCTTGAAACGCTTGCCGTCCTGATCATCGCCTTCGATCTCCTGGACCGTCTTGCCGATCGACAGGAAACGGATTTCGTACAGCTCCGTTTTGACCCTCTCGGCGACCGTGCCGCCGTAGGGGACTTTCACATCGCCGTATTTTGCGTCGGCCCACTCGAATACTTTTTCGACGTCCTTGACGGCCTTAGCGCGGTCCTGCCGCAGTAGAGCATCGAGGTAGTCTTTGCCGAACAGGCGTTCGTAACGTTTGGCCATTTCCGGCTGCTCCTTGATAAGGTCGAGCCTCTGCAAGCGGCCGTGAAGAAACTGTGCCAACCGCAGGCAAGCTAGCGCCTGGACATCTCTGTGCGGGCTCATCTCCAGGACCGTGCGCAGAAACGTCTCGCATTCCTTCCGGAAGCCGTATTGGACTCGCCGGCACGCCTCGCCGAGTTTGTCGCTCCGGACGTGGTGGCGCAGCAATAGCTCGAGGGCGCTGGCTTCCGTGCGGTCATTGGCCCTGCCTGGGTCTTTCGTATTGGCCTGCAACCAGAGTTCCTGGTTGACCACTTGGATCAAAGCGTCGATCACAAATGCGTCGTGCGGGTTCTTCTCGACCAGCTCAAGCAATCGTGGCGCCAGCTTGATCGCGCGTGCGACCTGCTTCGTTCGCTCCTCGTCGGTCGCGGCATTGAAGAATAGGCTTGCCGCCTGGTTGAAGTCCTTGACGAGCGCTATGTACTGCTCCGCGGGTGTGATTGGCTTGTCCTTGACTTCGTCCGCCGCCGCGACGGACAGACTGAGCACGATCAGGATTGCCGTCATTGGGTTCTTGGGGCGCACTCCAGTTGAGGGCAGATGAGGCGCTATGTTCGAGATCGTCTGCTACCATTTGTAGATTGTACGGTGGCGATTTGTGGGTGTCCTCCAAACAGAAGGCCGACAATGTGCAATCCATTGGCAAAACAAAAACCCCCTACGAGGTCACCCTCGGTCGGGGGTTTTTACAAAATCCGGCGATGACCTACTCTCGCGCTATTCGCACTACCATCGGCCCTGGCTGCTTAACGGCCGTGTTCGGAATGGGAACGGGTGGGACCAGCCAGGTA
>JAKEHV010000396.1 GCA_022614915.1 Gemmataceae bacterium
ACGCCGCTCGACACCGTCATGCAGGTGTTGCACAACGATCCCGTGCCGCCGTCGCTCCTTAATTCCAAGGTCGATGCCGATCTGGAAACGATTTGCCTTAAGTGCTTGGAAAAAACGCCCGAGCTGCGTTACGCCTCCGCCCAGGCGCTGGCCGAGGATCTGCAAAACTACCTCAACGGCGATTCGATCAACGCCCGCAGCTCGAACGTGCTCGACCGGCTGACGCGCATGCTCGAGCGCAGCCAGCACGACTACGCGTTCGCCGCCTGGAGCTCGATGCTGCTCATCATGGGCGTGGTCGTGGGCGTGCAAAACCTCGCCGTCTTTCTGCTCATGCAGACCGACGCGCCGCACTGGACGATCCAGACTTGCCGTTTCACGCAGTTCGCGCTTCTGGGCCTCTTGTTCTGGTACAATCGCGGCAGCCGGCTCTTGCCCACGAGCAGCGCTGAACGCGAGCTCTGGACGATCTGGATCGGCTACTTCTTCAGCCATTTGCTGATCGTAGTCGTCGTGCGCTTCATTCGCGGTTTCGATTTCATGGAGCCGACGGCGCTCGCGCCGCCTCATTTCGAGGAAACGCTGACCTATCCGTTCTTGGCGATTGCGTCCGGCCTGGCTTTCTTTACCATGGGCAGCAACTACTGGGGCCGCTGTTACGCGATCGGCGTGGCGTTTTTCGCGATCGCGGCCGTCATGCCTTTCCAGATGGAGCTGGCGGTCTTGGAATTCGGCGCAGTCTGGTGCGCGGCGCTTATCATGCTCGGCCTGCGCTTGGGGCACGTGGGACAGCTTGTGGAGGCCCAGAAGAAACCGTCGGTGCACGAGCATTCGACGGTGGCGGTGAAGAAATAGTGCGTTCGTAGGCGCCCTAAAGGACTCATTCTTTGATTGATGGATTCGTTTCAAAGGAAATAGCGACTATCGACTAGATGGCTTTAACAAACTGACTTGTCCTAGTTCTAAGATTATTATTGACAATCAGACGTGGATACCTGAAGATGCGTGAGTAAAGACACTAAACTCTCGTCACGGACATGAGGGAGATTAGCATGTCGCTTGTCGTACGCACGTTTTTCATTTCCTCGGTTTTGTGCAATGCCCTGTTGACTCCAAGCAGCGCTGGCGATAAGGACCAGCTCCTGAAACCGATTGCGTCGCTGGTCGTCTCGCGGCAAAATGTCAGGTGCTACAACTTTTCGCCGGATGGAAGCCGCGTTGCTGTTGCTGGATTAGACGGATCAATTCAATTTTGGCAGGTTCGTTCTGAGAAAAAATCAGACCTCCTACTCGTCACTGGAATTGACGACAAGCAAGTAATTGAGGCCATTGCCTTCGGAGCGGACAATAAGCTGTTCGCTGCAAGCATTGGCGGCAAGAACGGCTTTGTCCGCGTTTGGAATCTGGCTGGGGACCAACTTCTTTGGACTATGGACGGTTTGAATTACGGAGGCGCGCTGTCCTTCTCGCCTGATTCCAAGTACCTGGCTGTTGCGGATTTCGACTCCGTTCGCTTGTGTGATGCAGGGAATGGGAAGATACTGCATCGATTGGACATCGATCGAGGCTTCGTAACGCGGCTCACTTTCTCCGGAAATGGCACTTTTCTGATCACTGCTGGCCTTGGTTATTCCAAAGTTCATCTTTGGGACGTTGCAACGGGTAAGCGGAAGGCGAGTTTCCAATGTGATGGCCCCGCGTCGGCAGTAGCAGTGACCGAAAAGACCCTGTTCGTTGGCATGTGGAACCTTCCGATTCTCGCCTTTGAATTAGAATCACCGGAGAAAGAACCGCGTCCCCTGACTCGAAAGATTGACGATTGGATCAATTACCTTAGTATTTCCGCCGATGGGCGTTTCTTGCTGTCCACGGAGCGCGGCGGCAATCTAGTTTTTTGGGACGCCAAGTCAGGAAGAGAATTGAAGGCATTGCGGCAGAAAGGCACGTCCGTTGCGATGTTCTTGCCAGACGGAAAAACTCTATTGAGTACTGAGTTGGAAGCACTTCGCCTCTGGAGTATCGAAGGGTTGATAAAGAGTCTAAGACCAAACGTCGATTGACGGCCATTTGGTGAAGGAGCAAGAAATGGTTCAAAAGCACAGATCAAGCACGTTAACGTTCGTGCCTCGGCTTGAGGAACTCGAGAGCCGGCTGACGCCGGGCAGGATTGTTGCCATGCCTGCTCCCGCAGCAACTGGTCCGGGACTGCAAAACGGCGGACTCTACTTTATCGTCGGTGGGGACACACCGACGCCAAACAACGACAACGTCTTCAATAAAGTAAACTTTCACAGCCAAGATGTCAGTTTTGGGGCGACGGGTTTCATTGACATCGAATTCACAATCGACAACACACTTGGCATTTCAGAGTATTGGTTCGAAGCTCGAGTGACGAATCGAACTGGTGTATCTTGGAACGGATTCATCGCCGAAGTTGGTTTTGGCACCGGAAGTAGTTTTGCACCAGCAGCGCCGCTGGCGGGTGAGGGCCTGGATTTCGACTGGCCAGACAGAGATCCGGCCCCCTTTAATGGGATTAACCCGAACAATCCCCCGGCGGAGTTTTTTCCTGACGTCCTCCACGATCATTCGCTAATCGTCTGGAGCAGAGGCGCTACTGGAAACTTGTTGCCGAATGGACAAATGGGGACGTTCTTCTTCCATATCGATGTTCCAGATTTCACTCTTTCCCAGATGAATCCTTCAGTTCAGACGCCCACTGGTTATCGGATGACACTTCGGCTTCGCCCAAGTGTCGCACCTGCGCAAGAACAAGAAGGGATACAAGGCTCGGCACTCGGCTCCTTAACTAGTTTGATCGCGGAGTTCGTTAATGCTTCCGGACAACGCGTCGCCACTTCGTCGACCAACTCGGCAGGCGACCGCCAATTCGCGACCGTAGCGCAAGACCGGTACTACTTGGATTTCGAGAGACCAACGGGTTATCAATCCGTGCTGCAAAACCAAGTTATCGAAGACTCAGACAGTGACATTAACATCGATGCGCTGACAACGTTGTTTTTGATTTTGGGCGATGAAAACCTGTTTCCTGAGAGGGACTTTGAACTGATTTGATTTCTTGAGCCATGAAAAGAGTCAACTACCTTGCCTTTGGTGCCGTGGCCGTCGCACTCTCGCTGTCGCCATGGGTTTGGACTGTGCGCCTTTGTTACGGACTCGGCACTGACAATCTTGCGCAGCCCATTCCGCTCTTCAACGGCAAGGACCTCACCAACTTCTACACCTGGCTGGGCGCGCCCGCCAAGGGCGAGAAGCCCTACGGAAAGAACAACGATCCGGAAAAAGTCTTCACCGTCGTCCAGGAAGACGGCAAGCCGGCCATCCGCGTGTCCGGCAAAGTCTTCGGCTGCTTCACGACCGAGAAGGAATTCTCGAACTATCACTTGACCGTCGAATACAAATGGGGCGAAAAGACCTGGCCGCCGCGCGAGAAGGCCACGCGCGACAGCGGCATCCTCCTCCACTGCGTCGGCGACGACGGGGCGGCCGGCGGCGTCTGGATGGAATCCATCGAATGCCAGATGATCGAAGGCGGCACCGGCGACTTCATCCTCGTTAAAGGCAAGGGCCAGCCCAGCCTCAAAGTCGCCGCCGAGAAGCGCGGCAACCAGCACTACTACAACCCCAAGGCCGAGCCGATGCTTTTTAAGAGCGGCCGCATCAACTGGTTCGGCCGCGATCCCATGTGGAAAGACGTGCTCGGCTTCCGCGGCAAAGAAGACGTCGAGCTCCCAGTGGGCCAGTGGAACAAGCTCGAATGCATTTGCTCCGGCGACGCCGTCACCAACGTCCTCAACGGCAGACCGGTCAACGGCGGCAGCCACGCCAGCCACACCAAGGGCAAGATTCTGTTTCAGTCGGAAGGGGCGGAGGTGTTCTTCCGAAGGATTGAGCTGGCGCCGGTGGAGAGGTAACGGACTAGATCGCTGACGATATTGACCTGGATCGCAGGCCCCCGATCCGCAAGCATCGGCGGGTTGAAGGAGGTTATCATGAAGGCGCAAGGACTGTGCATGGTGCTCGTGATGGTCATGGTCGCGGCGAATGGGCCGCAACAGGAAAAACTCGATAAAGATTTGCGGGAACTCGCGGGGAAATGGCTGCTTGTTACAATAGAAATGGACGGAGAAACTGATCTGCCTGACGACGACGATATCTTATTAGAGATAACCGAGGACGGCAGACTGTTATTCGAAGAGGAATTCAGACTAACGATTGACTCTTCTTGCAAGCCGAAAGTCATGGATCTCGTTCCCGTGGAAAACAAAAGGCTGCAGAAAATCGAGGCCATTTACGAAGTGAAAAAGGACACGCTTCGCATATGCGCCGCATTTGATCCCATTCCCGTCCCGGAACGTCCGCTCGCCTTCGACGCCAAACCAGGTTCAAAGTTTGAGGTTTGGAATCTGAAGCGGGCAAAAGCGAAATGACTGAGACCACGCAGCGCACATTCATGCCACCACCCGCTGGCAGCAATGACAGGAAACAGACATGGTTGCCAACAAAGCCCAAAGCGCTTGAGTTCCTAAGGCGTCCGCTGGTCGGTGGTTCTTGCGTGCCGCTTGTGACCTGGCTATAGTCCGTTCATGTCGAAAGCTCCGCCGACCGATGATTTCGACAGCCCGTGGAAAGAGGCGCTGCAACGCTATTTGCGGTCGATCTTGCAATTTTTCTGGCCGGACATTTATAACGATGTCGATTGGGCACGCGGCTATCAATCCCTCGACAAGGAGTTTCAGCAGATAGTTCGCCGCGCCAAGACCGGCAAGCGGCTGGCCGACAAGCTCTTCAAAATCTGGCTCAAGGACGGCGCCGAGCGCTGGCTATTGGTTCACATCGAGATTCAGAGTGCATACGCGAAGGACTTCGCCCGGCGGATGTTCGAATACAACCTGGCCGCTTGGCAGCTCTATGGCAAGACCGTCGTCAGCCTGGCGGTCCTGTGCGATGATCGCCCTCGCACGGCGACCCGAGGACGCGACAACAATGGAAGCTGCGGATCGTCAAAGGGCTGTACCGGGGCCAGTGGTCCAAGGAAGATGTGCGCGAATTGTTTCGCCTGATCGATTGGATCATGACCTTGCCGGAAGACCTGGACGAAGCGTGGCGGACTGAGATATATGAATTCGAGGAGGAGCAAAAAATGCCTTACATCACCAGCATCGAACGACTTGCCCTGAAGCGAGGCCGTGAAGAAGGCCTTGAAAAAGGACGCGCCGAAGGGATTTTGGAAGGAATTGAATGGGACCTGGAGTCGAAATTCGGATCGAGCGGTCGCAAGCTGCTGCCCAGGGCTCGTGCTTTGGGATCGGTCGCCGCGCTACGCCGGTTTGCGCGATTTCTCAAGAGCGCCAAGAACATTGAGCAAGTCCGGTCGCGGCTAGGCGAATAATGCCGGCCGTAGTAGGGGAGCAACGAAAGCAGCGGGACAAGGCGCCTTTTTGGGATGTTCGTACGCGCCGGTTTCGCAGGGCGCCGAAGTGAGTTTTCGACGAATCGGGTTGCTGCCATGGAACGAAAGCTGCGCGGTTTCGCCAACAAACAAGAATTCCTGGCTTGTTTGGACGCCAGATCGGCGCATGGCCTGGAGGTCTTTGCCGAGGCCAAGCGGCGCTTGCCGGCTGCCATTGAGGAAATTGGTTTTGTTGATTTCGGCGGCCACGACTACGAGGCCATGAATCGCTTTCAGACGCAACTTGTCGGAAGGAGTAGCGAAGCCGCGCTGTGGGGGTTGGTCGCTGTGGACTTGTGGTTCTGCAAGAACTTCGGCGGCGCGCACTGGCCCGGATTGATCGAGCGCGACAGCGCCAACGTTCGGTTCGCCATCCAAACGGCCTATTGGGTGTTTATCATGTCCGGCAAAAATTGTGGCGCCGGTCTGGCAGCATTAATCACTCGGCGCCGTTGTTGGAAGAAGGCAGAGGAGTATATCCGCGCGGAAAGGGACAAGGAGATTCGAGGCTGGTGGAACCGGTCTGTCTTGCCCTTTCGATAACCGGAGGCAGTCGTGACCACATTGAAGGAACGGGTCGCATGACAAGCGTTAATTCACAAGAATTGACGATCTTGGAATAATTCGGCGGCAGACATTATGAACACACCAACCGAGATTCCGATCTCCACTGACGACCGCGAGATTGCGAAATGGATCTGGCACAACCTCGTTCCGAAATCGGGTCAATGCAATACCGTTCAGGGAGAACTTCTTCGAGCCGTTGAAAAGTTGTCTTGGGAAGCACAAAACAACGGCAATATCAACTGGGATGCCGGATTCGAGAGATTGATCGACTACCTCGAGCGAACTTTGTGTGGCGAAGCGGGGATTAGCGACGAATTGAAGCAATCAATCCGCGAAGATCTGACAGTCCTCCGAGATCATGATTATCCCTACACGGAGGACGATCTTTGCAATCGACTGACAGCGGCTGTCGTTGCGTATTGTCGACTGCATTCGCGATTGATCCCCAAGCCCGTCGATCCAACGCTACATCGCTAATACCTTTGTAAGGTAGCAGCTGACAGGTAGCATTTAGGTAGCGCGGCATGACTCCTGAGGAAGCCCGACAACTGCTGTTGCGCGAAGGCGAAGCAATTCCCGTCTGCGTTCGCATGGGCGACGATCCGGGAAAGGAGCGCCTGGAACGCGTATCCCGGGCGCTGGACGTGATCGCCGAGGCCACGCGGCACGAGCCTTCCCTCGATCGCGCGCTGATGTATGCGCTTTTGGGGCATCGCCTATCATGGCGAGACTCAGGCGGAAAGCTGGCAACAGCGCAAACGCTAGCGGGACGGCGAGTACAACGAGCAGATCGCCGACATCGCCGACAAGGTGGAAGCCTTTATCGTGGGAGATCTCGACTTCGAGTCCTAATGAAACCGTTGCGCACGCAGTAAGCGTTGAATTCAGTCATCGGCCAGTTCGTACCGCGAACTGTCCACCAGGCCGCGGGCAAACGTCTCGAAGTCGGGCGCGATGACGACTGGCGCCGACACACCACCTTCCGTCTCGACATGAGCGACCTTTGGCTCCCCGTGCGGGCCGCACGCACGGTAATCCAGGAGAATGAAGTCGTGCCCACCGGACGGCGTATCGGCGATGACGATTCCAACTTCGGGGCTGCCCAGTTCGCGCAACTTGAACCGCAGTGGGCCGTCGATGCCCAGGTCAAATCCTACGCCAAAAACGGTTTGGATTCGGACGTGGTCCTCGGCCCAGGAAGTCGGCTGCGAAGTCGGGTAGCAGTCGCGGCGCGGATAACCGCCGTTGCGAATGCGCAGCAGCCTTAGATACGACTCGGGCAGCTTGCGACCGAGAATCACTTCCGCGACGCGGACCATGTCGTCGGTCAAGGGCGGGCCGGTTTGTTCATCGACTACATCGTGCCAGAAGTCGTCCACGGCCTGTCCTTTGCTAGACACCCTCGAAAGATTGCGGACCGAGCGCAAAACGCGCTTGTTGGCATCGAACACTGCATTCAAAACGCAGAGTGCACCGAGGACGCGGAGAGGAAGACATCGAGTTTTGCTTTGTCTCTCTGCGTTCTTTGCGTCCTCTGCGTTTCAAAGAAGAATTTCACGCACCACGTTGCCGTGTACATCGGTGAGCCGGTAATCGCGGCCCTGGAAGCGGAAGATGAGCCGCGTGTGCTCCAGGCCGAGCTGGTGCAGGATGGTGGCTTGCAGGTCGTGGACGTGGACCTGGCCCTCGGCGACGTAGTAGCCGATTTCGTCGGTTTGGCCGTGGATGTAGCCGGGTTTGACGCCGCCGCCAGCCAGCCACATGGTGTAGGCGTCGATGTGATGGTCGCGGCCCAGGCTTTCACGCGGCTCGCCCATCGGCGTACGGCCAAACTCGCCGCCCCAGATGACGAGTGTGTCGTCCAACAAGCCGCGGCGCTTGAGGTCTTTGACGAGGCCGGCGCAGGGTTGATCGACCTCGCGCGTGATCTGCTCGATCGAGCGCTCGAGGTTCAAGGGGCCGCCGTGATGGTCCCAGTCAGTGTGAATGAGCTGGACGTAGCGGACGCCGCGCTCGACGAGGCGACGGGCCAGAAGACAGTTCATGGCGAAGGAGGGCTGGCCGGGCTGGGCCCCGTAGAGACGCATTGTTTCCGCGGTTTCGCCGTGCACGTCCATGACTTCGGGGGCGGCGGTCTGCATGCGGAAGGCGGTTTCGTAGGCGGCGATGCGCGTTTCAATTTCAGGATCACCGACCGTGTCCAGGCGCAGGCGGTTGAGGTCGCGGACGGCGTCCATGAACTGCCCTTGTTGTTCCGGGCGGACGCCGGCGGGCGTTTGCAGATTGAGGATGGGCTGCGGGCCGCGCAAGAACGGCACGCCTTGATACAGCGTGGGCAGAAAGCCGCTCGACCAGATGGCGGCGCCGCCGCGCGGTCCGCGCGGCCCGGATTGCAGCACGACGAAAGCCGGCAAGCTCTGCGATTCGCTGCCCAAGCCATAGACGACCCACGACCCCATGCTGGGCCGGCCAAACTGCGGCGAGCCGGTGTTGAGGAAAACCTTGGCCGGGCCGTGATTGAAGACGTCGGTCTTCATGCCCTTCAAAAGGCAGATATCGTCGACGATTTCGCGATGGTAAGGCAACAGCTCGCTGATCCAAGCGCCATTGCGGCCGGCGCGAGCGAAGCGCCGCCGGCTGCCCAAGAGCTTCGCGTCCGGCCGGATGAAGGCAAAGCGCCGGCCGCGCGTGTACGATTCGGGCACGACCTGGCCGTCGAGACGGTTGAGCACCGGTTTGGGATCGAATAGCTCGAGATGGCTGGGACCGCCGGCCATGAAGAGGAAGATCACGGACTTGGCTTTGGGCGTGAAGTGGCCGGGGCGAGCGCGCAAAGGATTGACGTGATCTTGCGACGGGCCGGCCTGCGTTTCGGCGTTCACGAGCGAGGCAAGGGCCATGCCGCCGAGGCCGACGGTGCAGTCGCGGAAAAAGTGGCGGCGGGTGAGGGCGAGTCGATCGACACACGTGGGCTCTAGTTCTTTCATCGCGGTTCTCTCGTATTGATTTAAACGATGCTTCATTTCTTGTCGGCCCGAACCGGCTTCAAGGTAACTTGGCCAACATAGTGTTCTTTCTCAGAGTCACGAAAAGTAATGTTTGCGTTGAGATCGCCGAAATCGTTTGCGGAGAGCTTCTTGTAACACAGATTCCAAGACTGACTAGGACTCGCGGCACCCAGCAAGTAAATGCCGGGCGGCACACGAACGCACAGCCAATTCCAATCCTTCCGTTCACGCTTGGTGAACCAGTCCAAGTGAAAGTCTTCATCATAAGAAGCCTCGATCCACGCTTCACGCAATTGGAATTCACGCTGCCCCATATTTATTGTCTGCGGCTCAATGGCAACATCGCAAATCCAAATGCCTCGTTTCTTGGATTCGGCAGACGAATGTGTCAGCGGTGAATATGGTGGATCATTTGGTTTCGTTATTCTGAAATTGAAAATGTATGCCTTGACCGCCGTCGCCAAGACAAACAAGGCGAGAAAGACAAGAACCCAGCGAGTAACTTTCTTGTATTTCATTCAACGTTTACGCTGCTGATTGTTGTGTCAGCTATGAAGGACGATCAGCCCGCCCTGGCTGTTCGCGGCCGGGATTTTGTCTTGCTCGTTTGCAGTTTCAGCTTCAACACTTTGAGAAGTCGGTCGATTACGTCAGATGTCAGCGACTTCTCGCCGGTCAAGAAATCACTCAGTTCCATCCATGTCAGTTCGGCTTTTTCGGCGATCCTCCAAGGGGCGATGGGATGGTCGTGGATGGCTCGGCGTAAAGCCCCGCTAAAAGTCTTTTCCTTCAATGCGTCCATGGTCTTGTGGTGCCGACGAACCATATCAGGCAATTCCGTCGCAATCTGCTTTCGCCATTTGCGTACCTGCCGCATTTTGGCCGGGCTCAGCTCTCCGTAAATCCGTCGCTTGATTTTGATTCTCTCCATGTTTGCACCTTAGCGCGATTCCGGCACCTCGTAGGCCGTAACTGGCAGGATCGTTGTGTCGTCCAAATACTCAAACACCGCAATAATGAACCGCCCATCTTGAGTATACCCAAATGCCGCCGGCAATGCCGATGAATGGCTCGTTGTCTCGTCGATCGGATTCATGAGCACATGTTCAAAATCCTGCGGAGTTATATCGTTCTCCGCGAGATGGGCGATGATCTCGTCGGTCCAAAAGAAGAAGTAGAACGGCATTCGGGCGATCACTCTCGCGTGATGAATTCATCCAAATTCAACAACACCCGCGCCAGCATCGTCCACGCTTGTTCCGCATTCCGGCCGCGTTGCTGTTCCAAATACTGCAATAGTCGACTTTGCTCCGCATCGTTCGGCTCGCGGCAATAACACAGCTTGAACCCCATGCCGATGCGCCCCGCGTCGTCCTTCGGTCCTTCCTTCGCCATGCGGTCGGCCAGTCCTTTGGCGATCTCGACAAAGGTTGGATCGTTGGCCAGGTGCAGCGCTTGCAAAGGTGTATTCGAGCGATTGCGGCGGGTGCAGGCGGTTTGGGCATCCGGTGCGTCGAAGGTAGTGAGCAACGGATGCTGGCTTTGCCGCCAGATGAACGTGTACATGCCGCGGCGATAGCGGTCCGGGCCTTTGCTTTCCGGCCAGGGCTGATTGTTCTGCGTGAACGCGAAAATCTCAGGCGGCTGCGGCGGATA
>JAKEHV010000397.1 GCA_022614915.1 Gemmataceae bacterium
AAATAGAGCGACGCCTTTGCGGCTCAAGGTTGCGCTGCCCGTGCGGCGATAGATCCAATCGGTGACCAAACCGCCCGCGGCGCTGCCGATCACGACGCCGACAAGGGGCAAACTGGTGAGATAGCCGGACACACTTTCATCGACATTGCGGGTAACTTGCAAAAACGTTGGGAACCAAGTCAGAAAGATGTTGTAGCCCGCCGCGCGAAAAAACTGCTGGCCGCAAATGCATCCCACGTTCGGGTCGGTCAGAATCTTTCTCCATGGGAGCGGCTCTTTCGGACCTTGCACATCGGGCGCTCGGCCCGCTTCGATGTATTGCAGTTCCTCCGCGCCGACCGCAGGATGATCGCGCGGCCGGTCTCGGAACCAAGCGAAGAACCACAGCCCCAAGAACAGCCCCGGTAACGAAAACAGAGAGAATACGACTCGCCACGACATATCCAGGTCAAGCAGAAACCCAATGAGTGCACTGGCCAGAACGGCGCCGACGGACATGAAACTCGCCAGCATGCCGTTGGGAAAGGCGCGTTCGCTTTTGGGAAACCACTGGCCGAACGTCAGCACCGCGCACGGAAACGTCCCCGCCTGCGCGGCCCCCATGACGAGACGCGCTAGGATCAACAACAGCGCTCCCAGCGCCAGACTCATCAAGCTGGTCGCCACGGAGGAAACAATGAGCAGCACCGGCAGCACCCAGCGGCTGCCCCAGCGGTCGCCGATCCAGCCGCCGGGAAGCTGAAAGATCGCATAGCCCCAGAAAAACATACTCATGGCCCAACCCATGCCTTCGGGGCTGATTCCGAGTTGCCCCTGGATGGTCTGGGCCGGAACTGCAAGACAGTTGCGATGGATGTACATAACCATGGCAAACACGCACATCCAGACAAGCACGACATAGCGAACGTGAGTGGCCATGATGCAAGACGCCTGATTCATCGCTTCGCGCTCGCGTCACCCCGGAGATTCGGCGAGCACGAATCGATAAATCACAACATTGTTTTTTCATTATTGCCACGATCTTTTTTCTTTTGCCAGGGCCCGGTTCGCGGTATGGTAGTGGGCAAAGAATCTCTCCCTGGCCAAGGAGTCACGCCATGTCGCGCACCTATCGTTGTGGGGCGAAAGCAGCCGCGCTTTTGAGCATTTGCCTCGCCGTTGCCGTTTTCAGCCCCGTCAGCCAAGCACAGAAACTCGAGCCCATCGACGTCGAAGGCCAGCCGTTGGCCGCCAACGTCGGCCGTCTCCTCGAAGCATTGCAATTCCTGGGGCACCCGCTGCCGGAGGAGAACCTCAAAGCCCTGGCGCCGGCCGTCCGCAAACAGGATGCCGCCAAAATCCAAGAAATCCTCGATCCGCACGTGCTGGTGGCGGTCGACATCAACCCGGAATCGCGCGTCAAGGCGAAACGCGGTCCCGCTGAAGCGGTGTTGCAACAAGGCGGCTATACGCCGGTGCTAGTCAAAGTCGTCAACGAAGCCGGCGTGACCAAGTCGCTGCGCGTCAAAAGTCCGCAGGCATTGCCGATCTATTCCGGCGGCCGCGCTGGCGATAAGGCGGGCATCATCAAAGAAGCGGACCTGAAAAACCGCTTCCTCGACGTCGAGATGTTCGACAAGAACCCGCTCGCGGACAAGCTAAGCGGCCTGAAAGTCGAATATGGACTCGCACTCATACACAGCAGCCAAGCCGGCAAACGCGAAGCGACGCTGCATTTCGACGTCGGCCAGGGCACGCAAGACCTCGGCTTCCGCGGCGAAGTCCCCATTCTTTTTAACATTCGCCCCGCGATTCCCGTCAAGCTCATCGCCCATGACCACGACGGCAAGCCAACCACCGGTCGCTTCACTTTCCGCGACAAGCAGGGCAGGATTTACCCGCCGCAAGCCAAGCGCCTGGCCCCGGATTTCTTCTTTCAGGAACAAGTTTACCGTCATTCCGGCGGCATTGTGCTCTTGCCGCCCGGCGAATTGACCATGATCTATGGCCGCGGGCCGGAGTATCAACTGCAACAGCAGAAAGTCACCATCCCCGAGAAAGGGGAGCCAGTGATCAAAGTGCAGCTCACTCGTTGGACCAATCCGATGGACTATGGCTGGTACAGCGGCGACCACCACATCCACGCCGCCGGCTGCGCCCATTACACCAGCCCGACCGAGGGCGTCTTCGCCGAAGACATGTTTCTGCACGTCAAAGGCGAAGGCATGAACGTCGGTTGCAACCTGACCTGGGGACCGTGCTACGATTTTCAACGAAAGTTCTTTGAACCGACCGCGCATAAGATCAGCGAACCGCTCACCGTCCTCAAATACGACATCGAAGTCAGCGGCTTCGGCTCACAGCTTCTGGGCCACGTCTGCCTGCTCAACCTGCGCGATCAGACCTATCCCGGTTCCGACGGCACCAAGACCAAAGGTTGGCCGACCTGGACCACGCCGCTCATGAAATGGGCCAAGAACCAAGGCGCCTATACCGGCTACGCGCATTCGGGCAGCGGCCTGGGCGTCAACGCCAATTTCGCCGCTCAGCGCAACCTGGCCTATCTCGATAGCGATAAGGACGGCCAGATTTCCGCGCAAGAGGCGCAAAAGGGCTTGTTGCCGGAAGCGTTCGTAACCATCGACGTTAACAACGACGGCTTTCTCACGATGAAGGAATTAGTCGCAAGCAACGGCCGCGCTGTTCAAAGTCTGCCCAATCTCGCCGTACCGGAAATGAATGGCATCGGCGCCCAGGAGATTTGCGTGACCAGTGCTCAAGGGATTTGCGATTTCATCAGCGCCATGGACACGCAGCGCACGCCGGAATGGAATTGCTGGTATCACATCATGAATTGCGGCTTCCCGCTCAAGGCATCGGGCGAGACCGATTTCCCGTGCATCAACGGCAGCCGCGTTGGGCAAGGGCGCGTGTATGTGCAGCTCGGCAAGATCGACCGCATTGAGTTCAAGGAATGGGCGGACGCGTTGGCCAAAGGGAAATCCTACGTTTCCGACGGCTATGCCCACGCCCTGCA
>JAKEHV010000398.1 GCA_022614915.1 Gemmataceae bacterium
GATGCGCCCGCTGCGGCGCGCTGCCGCGCGACCGGCTCATCCACGGATTGATCTCGTACTCGATGCCGTAGTGGTCGGGGGGGCACATCAAGATGCGGGGCTTTGACTTCGCCGGCATTTGCGATTCCGAAGTTTGTTTTGATGTCGCAAGCTGCGACATCAAGATTGTAAGCCCTTGCGACCAATGAAGAAAGGTACAATGCACATGGTAATTCTTAGCCTTGACTCTGCTAAGATGTCTTGGTTGCGCATCGACACCCTAATCAAGGTTGGACATGCGAAGTAACTCGTCCATTGCGATCGCAATGTTGCTGCTCCACACTTCTTCGCTGTGGATCGGAAAGGTCGGCGCCGATCAAGCAACGGACTTCTTCGAATTGCGCGTCCGCCCGCTCCTCGCCGAGCACTGCTTCCGTTGTCACGGTCCCGAGAAACAGCAGTCGGGGCTCAGGCTGGACACACGTGCGTCCATGCTGAAAGGCGGCGACAACGGACCCGCTCTCGTGCCCGGCGACGTTTCGAAGAGTCTGTTGCTGCAAGCGGTGCGGCATGAAGGCGATCTTAGGATGCCGTCCAAACAGAAGAAACTGTCGCCGCAAGAGATCGAATTTCTCACCGCTTGGGTGAAAATAGGCGCGCCTTGGCCTGACCCGAAGAAGGTCGTCGCCGTCGCGGCAGACGATTGGAAGAAACACTGGGCGTTTCAACCCATCCGCAATCCATCCCTACCGTCAGTTAAGAACGCGCAGTGGGCACAAACCGCGCTTGACCGCTTCATTCTGTCGAAACTGGAAGAAGTGGGTCTGGCGCCGTCGCTCACCGCCGACCGGCGCACGCTGATTCGCCGGGTCACGTTTGACTTGATCGGGTTGCCGCCGACGCCGGAGGAGGTCGCCGCTTTCGAGCGCGATCCCTATCCGGACGCGTTGGCACGATTGGTGGATCGGCTGTTGGCGTCGCCGCACTACGGTGAGCGCTGGGGCCGCCACTGGCTCGACGCGGCACGCTACGCCGACACCAAGGGTTACGTTTTTTTCGAAGACGCCAGTTTCACCTGGGCCTGGACCTATCGCGACTACGTCATTCGTGCGTTCAATGAAGATCTGCCCTACGATCGCTTTGTCCTGGAACAAGTTGCCGCCGATCGAATGTCGCTGGGAGACGACAAGCGTGCGCTCACCGCCCTTGGGTTCCTCACGCTCGGCGGGCGGTTCATGAACAATCTGCATGACATCCTCGACGACCGCATCGACGTGGTGACGCGCGGGCTTATGGGTTTGACGGTGACCTGTGCCCGCTGCCACGATCACAAGTACGATCCGATACCCGCCAAGGATTACTACGCGCTGTATGGCGTATTCGCGAGCTGCGCCGAGCCGACGGTGCCGCCTTTGTATCAGCCGCCGCCCCAGACGGAGGAATACGCCAAGTTCGAGAAGGAGCTTGGCCAGCGCGAGAAGAAGCTCTCTGATTTTGTGAAAGCCAAGCACGAAGAATTGACGCGTGGCGCCAGGCAACGAGTCGCGGAGTATCTGTTGGCCGCCCATGCCCAGCGGAACCAGCCCAGCACGGAAGAGTTCATGCTGATCTCCGAAACGGGCGAGCTGAATCCGACGATGATTGTCCGCTGGCAGAAGCAATTGGAAAGAACGCGCAAGACAAGCGATCCAGTGTTCGCCTTGTGGCATGCCTTGGCCGACTTGCCCGACAGAAACTTCGCTGACAATGCGGCGTCTGTCTTCGCAAAGTCCAAAAGCAATGCGATCGTGTCGAAAGCGTTTGCCGAAGCGCCGCCGAAAACAATGAAAGACGTGGCCCAGCGCTATGGCGTGATCATGAAAAACGTTGACGACAAATGGCACAATCTTTTGGCAACGGATCCGATGTCTAAGGCACTGCCGGATCCTGACGAAGAAGAAGTACGGCAGGCGCTGCATAGTCCCGACGCCGCCGCCAACGTCGCGTTTCTGCCCTACGGGGACCTCTCATTGCTGCCGGATCGCGCCTCGCAGGCCAAGTTGCAGGAATTGCGCAAGGCGCTCGAGCAATGGCGGGCGACCGGGCCGGGCGCGCCGCCGCGCGCCATGGTGCTCGAAGACTTGCCGACGCCGTATGAGCCGCGCGTGTTCGTGCGCGGCAATCCCAACAACCTGGGAGAAACGACGCAGCGGCGTATGCCGCTCGCCGCCGCGGGCGAAAAGCGGCCGCCCTTTACGCAAGGCAGCGGCAGGCTGGAGTTAGCCCATGCCATCGCGAACCGCAACAATCCGCTGACCGCGCGTGTTCTGGTCAATCGCGTCTGGCTGCAGCACTTCGGCAACGGCCTGGTGCGCACGCCCGGTGACTTCGGCTTGCGCGGCGACGTGCCCAGCCATCCGGCATTGCTCGACTGGTTGGCCACGTGGTTCATGGACAACGGCTGGTCCCTGAAGAAACTGCACCGGCTGATTCTGCTTTCGAGCGCCTACCAGCAGAAGTGCGACGACCGAGCGGAGTGCCAAAAGGTCGATCCGGAAAACCGTCTCTTGTGGAAAATGGAGCGACGCCGCCTGGATTTCGAGGCCACGCGCGACGCCCTCCTAGTCGTCAGCGGCAAGCTGGATCGGACCATCGGCGGACCGAGTGTGCAGAATTATTTGGCCGCGAATGCCAAACGCCGCACTTTGTATGCGCACCTCGACCGGCTCAACGTGCCGAATCTGTTTCGCACGTTCGACTTTCCCAGCCCGGACGCGACCAGTCCCGAACGCGTGACGACGACGGTCGCGCCGCAAGCGCTCTTTCTGATGAACCATCCCTTTGTTCAGGATTGCGCGAAACACCTGGCGAGCCGCCCGGACATCACGTCCGTCAAAAACGACATTGCCAAAATCGGACGGCTCTATCAAATCGTGTTTGGCAGACCGCCGACGCCGGAGGAGTTGCTTCTGGGACGGAGTTTCTTGGCGGGACCGGGCGCCGCGCCATGGCAACGTTACGCGCATGCCTTGCTGATGTCCAACGAGTTTGTCGCGGTGGACTGATGCAATACGCCTTACACGCATGCTCATAGGAAGACGATGAACCGAGCAATTCGTTATCAACGATCCTCGGAACGCACGACCAAAGCGCCGGCGCTGCCTCATCTGGAGTCCGGCGACCGGCTTGACCAGAAGACGTTTCACGAGCGCTATGAAGCTATGCCGAAGCACTTCCGGGCCAAACTAATTGGAGGAATCGTTTACGTGTCTTCGCCACTGAAGATTCCACATGGGCGCGGCCAAAACTGTGTCAACCGCTGGTTGTATACATATGAGGACCACACGCCCGGCGTGGAAGTGTTCGCGAACACGACCAACATGATGGGGCCCGATACGGAAACGCAGCCCGACGCTCAGATGAACCTGATGGCCGGGCTGAGCGAACAAATACGCGAAACTGACGATCAATGCTTTGAAGGCGCCGCGGAACTCATTGTGGAAGTGGCCTGGAGCACCGAGTCACTCGATTTGCATGCGCAAAAAGATGCATACGAGCATGCGGGGGTGCAAGAGTATGTCGTTATTGCATTGCGGATGAAGCACGTTTTCTGGTTTCGACTTCAGCGCGGCAAGTTCAAGGAACTCAAACCCGACGACGACGGCATTTTGCGCTCCGAGGTCTTTCCCGGACTTTGGCTCGACCCGGATGCCATGCTGCGTTTCGACACCAAGCGCTTGCTTAAGGTCTTGCGTCAAGGACTCGCCAGTCCGGAGCACGCGGCATTTGCGGCCAAACTCGCCAAGAAGGCTCGTAGGAACGGTGGCTGAGGCAGAAAGGGTCTACGGATGAAACAGTCGCCACATCACCTCTTCATCGGGCCTCATTCCGTCCTAGAATACTCGCCATGGTAGCGCCCGAGCTCATGACCTTCGACATCTTCGGCACCGTCGTCGATTGGCGCGCAGGGCTGCGCCGCGATCTGGCCGCGGAAGGCATTGAGCTTTCCGAGCCGCGCTTCGAACGGCTATTGGCGGATCAGGAAAGAGCGGAGCGCTCCCATTACTTTCAGAAGTACGCCGACATCACCACCTGGAGCCTGGTCCGCACATTGGGAATGCCGCCCAAGCGCGTGCGGCATATCGGCGAACAGTTGGGGCGTTGGCCGCTCTTTCCCGACGCCGCCGAGGGCTTGCGGCTCTTGCTCTTGCACGCCCCCTGCGTCGCGATCACCAACAGCGATATGTGCCACGGCGACCAAGTGCAGGAACAGCTCGGCTATCACCTGAGCGGCTGGATTTGCGCCGAAGAGACGCAAGTCTACAAGCCGCACCCGGACTGCTGGCGCATAACGGCCCAGCGGCTGGGAGTGGAATTCGGCCCGTCCTGGTGGCACGTGTCGGCGTACGGCGACTATGATCTGGCCACGGCGCGCAGCCTCGGGCTGACGACCGTTTTCGTCAACCGGCCGCATGCCCGGCCCGGCGAGGCGGATTGGACCGTCAGCGACTTATTGGAACTGGCTCAACATGTTGAACAACTCCAAGCATGATTATCCCAAGATCGAGCGGCACCTTGCCCGCCGCGACACAGTGCTGAAAGCGCTCATCCGCCACGTCGGGACGTGCACGCTCCAGGTGATGCCGGACGGCTTCGCGGTCCTCGCGCGGTCGATCATCTCGCAGCAGATCTCGACCAAAGCCGCGCTGGCGATCGGCGGCCGCCTCATCAAGGCGCTTGGCCGCAGCGGCTTGCGCCCCAAGGCGATCTTGAAAGCGCCTGAAGAAATCATGCGCCAGGCCGGCCTGTCCGCCATGAAAGTGCGCTCGCTTAAGGACCTCGCCGAAATGTGCGCTTCGGGAGCAGTGCCGCTCAAGAAACTCAAGGACATGAATGACGAAGAGGTGATCGAGAAACTGCTTCCCGTGCGCGGCATAGGCCGCTGGACCGCGGAAATGTTCCTCATTTTCTCGCTGGGCAGGCTTGACGTGTTGCCCGTCGGCGATTTCGGCTTGCGCGCGGGGGTCAGGAACCAATACGGGCTTGAAGACTTGCCGAACAAGCAAACGCTCGAAGGAATCGGCGATCCATGGCGGCCGTATCGCAGCATCGGCACTTGGTTCATCTGGCGCAGCTTCGGAAACGTGCCGCAATCGAAGTGATGCTCATGCGCGCCTTGTCCTACATCACTTTTTCCCCAAAATCCGCGGCAGCGCTTTCATTACCTCGGCGACGTGCGCGTCGCTAAGTTCGCCGGCGCGAAATGCAAAGTTGGCGGCCACTTTTTGCTTCACGGACAGAAGGATCGTCACGTCGGCCTCGCGCGCCAGAAGATAGGTGGGCGGACCGACGACGTCCTCGAAGACGCCCAAGGGCACGTTGCCGGTCGCGTGTTTTTGGCCCCATTTTACAACCATGGGATCGATGCTGGTTTGGTCCTCCGCGAGAAACGTCACCCACGCCCTCAAGTCCTGCGCCTTGTGCTCGGCGAGCGCTTTGTCCAGCTTGTGAACCAGCTTACCCAAAGGCTCGCTCAGGTTTCGCGCGAAGACAATTACCATCGGCTTGTCGGCGGTCTCACAAATGAAGCAATGCTGCGTGCCCCGCTGCGGTCCAACACAGACAAGAGACGTGTACGGTCCCGGCCGTTGGTTCTCGCGCAATCCGGACTTGCATGGCTCGTCCGCCAGCGCAGGGAGGACGAGAACGATTAGCGCCAGGCATGATAGTCTTTTCATGATCGATTCTTGTGGGAAAATCCTTTATGGTCCTTCTTCCGCGTCGGCGAGCACTTTATCGCCGCGCAGATCGGCTAGTTCCATTTGCAGGCAACCCGCGTCCGCGCGACGCCAGCATTTGGCCGCCAGCTCCGCGAAACGGATTGCTTCCTCGCTGCGTCCTTGCCGCTCGCAGACGACTTGCATTCCCAAGGCGCCGCGCACCGAGCCCCAATCATGGGCCAAGGCTTCGAGGAACGCTTCTTCGGCCACATCCAGCCGGCTGGCCCGCAGCGCCGCGATGCCCCAAGCTTCCATGTAATAGGCGCCGTGGCCCCAGTCATGGTGACGATAGTCATCCTTGGTCTTGTTGACCGCTTTGGCCAGCAGCCTGAGCCCGGCGTCGCCGCTGCCTTGACAGCACATTAGCATTCCCTGCGTTTCCCAAAGTCGCAGCTCCAGTTCCTTTTCCGAGCGCTTGCTTTGATACGCCTCTTGTAAAACGGCGACTTCCGGGGCGGCGCGCTCGGGCTCGCCTTTCTTGAAATAAACGAGAGCACGCAAGTAGGCCGCGGTGTTCTTGTCTTTCTTGGCAAAAAAGGCGGCGATCTTCAGGGCTGCGTCGAAATCACGCTCGCCCAGGTGCAGCCGAAACCAATGGATTTGGTGATTATACTTGAGGCCCTCGCACTCCTTCTTGATCTTCTTGCCGTCGGTGAAGCGGCCGTCATGAATCAGCGAGCGCATCAGCGTTTCCATATGATGCGCGAACTGCCAATCTTCGTTCGGTTTCACGTCCATCTGCTTGTGATAGGCCCGCTGCATCTCGATCGCCTGATAGGACCAATCCGTCGTCTTTTCCCATTTGCCGATGCGCATGCCCAAGTGTGCCTGCATATGAAAGGCGTGCGGGATGTTCGGCGACGATTGCATGTAGCCCAAAGCATGCGGCCAGCCGAGCGCGGGCCGCTTGATGTTTTCGTAGTGGTGCACCAATTCGTGATGAGCGCCCGGGTGCAGCGGATTGACGCGCAACAAGGCTTTGTAGTACGGCACCGCGGCGTTCGGCCCTTCGGCAATCTGCGCCCGCGCGAACCAGCCCTCTTCGTCGTCGTCGAACAGGGTCAAGAGCTCATCCAGCGACTTGGCCGCTTCCTTTCTGCGATTTTCCGGCGTGATGCCGGCGATCATGCCTTTCTCCTTGAGCCGGGCGGTAATGAGCAGTTGTTCGCGGTGGCTGGCCTTGCCCAAAAGGTCTTGCGCCTTCTTAAGCGCGGTCGTGTGCTGTCCCTTGCCCCATTTCTCGATGGCGCGCGATAGTCCCCAATAGGCCATGGCACATTGGGGATCATGTTTGACCGCGGTTTCAAACGAGCGTGCCGCTTCCATCCAGACATACGAATAAAAGAAGCCCAAGCCTTGGTCGAAAAACGCCTGGCATTCGGGCGACGAGGTAGTGATGGGGATTTTAAGGAGGCAAAGATTCGGGATCAGCTTTGACGGCGCTAGCTTGGTGATCGGCAGCTTGTTGGGGTCGATCGTGGTCGCTTCCTTGACCCGTTTGGCATTCGGGAAAAACTGAGCGGAAGCGCTTGACCCGCACCATAGCGCCAGTAGGACCGAGGCGAAAAGCGTTTTCATGAAAGGGTTCCATCGCCGGGAGGGAGGGCTAAGGCGTCCGGAATTCTAGGTGTAGCGGAACTCGCAAGAGTTCCGATCAGCGGGGAACCGGAATTCATGCGAATTCCGCTACGAGGGTTCTCTACGTTTATTGTGCGGCCTAAAAACCGATCTGGCTAGGAAAAAAACCAAAGTAGTGGGCACACTCCGTGTGCTGTCTTGCGCAGAACGGCACACGGAGAGTGCCTGCAACATATCATTGCAACAATCGCCAAAACACGAGGGCGGCGATTATCCGATACCACCCGAACCCCGCGAGTGTAAAGTTCTTGACTACTTGCAAAAACAATTCCATCGCCAAAAGAGCGGTGACCAACGCACCCGCGAAACCCAAGAGCAGCAAGCCCACTTCGTCGCCAGTGAATGAGCCAGCTGTTTTCAGCAAATCATAGCCGGTGGCCGCCGCCATTGTCGGCACTGCCAGAAGGAAGGAGAATTCGACCAGCGTACGGCGTTTGAGCCCCAAGGTCAACCCGCCGACAACGGTCGCCGCCGACCGCGATACGCCGGGCACCATGGCAAATGCTTGAAAAATGCCGATCAGACCGGCTTGCCAATGCGGCATGGCCGCGATCCCTTCCGTCGCGTTGGGCTTTTCTCCGTGCAGCCACTCGAAAAGGACGAGTACCGCGCCGCCTACGCCGAGCGACCAAAGCATAACGTCGGTGCTCTGCATGAGATCGCCTTTGACCACGTTGTAAAGCGCGAAGCCGAGCAGTGCAGTCGGCACAAACGCAACGCCTACGCGCGTCAGCACCGCCGGCTCGACCAAAAAGCGCTTGCCGTGGCGTAGGAGTACGGCGATGATCGCGCCGAGCTGAATGGCGATCGTGAAGCTTTTGACAAATGGAGTCTTGTCGATGCCGAGCGCCGTTTCCGTGAGCAAGAGATGCCCCGTGGATGACACGGGCAAAAACTCCGTGAGCCCTTCGAGCACTGAGAGCAGTAATACCTCGACGACGGTCATAGCGCGGGCAGAATCCTCCCTGTCAGTTCGCCGAAGCCGACGCGATAACTCGATCCTTGACACCAGCCAGTCATGATCACGCGGTCGCCGTCCTGCAGAAACAAACGCGTCTCTCCATTGGCCAGCGTAATCGGTCTGGTCCCCTTCCACGCCAACTCCAGCATGCTGCCGTAGGAGTCGGGCGTGGGGCCGCTGATCGTTCCCGAAGCCAACAGGTCGCCCGGCTGCAAGTTGCAACCGTTGCTGGCGTGGTGGGCCAGCTGCTGACACGCGTTCCAATAAAGATAGCGCGCGTTGGTCGCGGCTATGCGCTGCGGGCCCGGCAACTTCGACGTCTGCAAATGGACTTCCAATTGCACGTCGAGCGCCCAGTTTCCCGACAAGCGCAGATACGGCAACGGTTCCGGCTCCTGTTTGGCTCCCGTCACGCGAAACGGCTCCAAAGCGTCGAGCGTTACCACCCACGGTGAAATCGATGTGGCGAAGTTTTTGGCTAAAAAGGGTCCCAGCGGCTGGTATTCCCACTTCTGAATGTCGCGCGCGCTCCAGTCGTTCACCAGCACGAAGCCGAAGATGTGTTCCACCGCTTCGGCAATGGGAATCGGCGCGCCTAGCGCGTTTCCCGGTCCGACGAGAAAACCCAATTCCAGCTCGAAATCCAGATTTCTACTCGGTCCAAACGTCGGCGCGGCGGCATCGTCAGCCTTCGTTTGCCCCAGCGGCCGGCGCACATCCGTTCCGCTCACGACAATCGAGCTGGCCCGGCCGTGGTAGGCAATCGGCACATGCAGCCAATTTGGCATGAGCGCCTGGTCCGGTCCGCGCAGCATGATGCCGACGTTTGTGGCGTGCTCTTTGGAGGAATAAAAATCGGTGTAGTCGCCGATCCGCGCGGGCAAATGCATGGTCACGCTGGACCGCGGAAGCAAAGCCTGTTCGCGCAATGAAATACTGTCGCGCAGCGCAGCAACATCGTGACGCAGGAGCTGGCTGACAGCGTCGCGGACTTCGCGCCACGCGCTTCGGCCCAGGCTCAAGAACTCGTTCAAGTTCTGCTGGCGCGCGAAGAAATCGGCCGATACCGTTTGCCCGGGAAAGAGCTTTTTCTGGGCCAACACCGACAAGTCCAGGATGAATTCGCCTATAGCCACGCCGACGCGGCGCGGGCCCTCGGGCGAGCGCGAAAACACTCCGAAAGGGAGATTCTGAATGGGGAAATGCGATTCCGGCGACGCCGGCACAAACGAGCGCAAAGCGGGATCGTTGGGGTTCATTTCAAGTGTTCGGCCCGCAAATGGCTCAAGAAACGCAGCGCGGGCTTGACCTTGCCCGCGCCGTCCACCAGCCCGCAATGCGGAAATTGGTGCGGATGGGTATCGCGGAAACTCATCCACTCCACGGTGCGCACATACGGCTTGCAGATCGAAAGCCCGGCGAACAGCGTGGCCCATTCGCCTTGTACCTCGGGAGTGAAGCCGTCGCGCCATTGGCCGGCGTCGAGCTTTTGATCCGAATCGGCGAGTGGGTCCGCAAGCGACGACGAGGGATAACCGAGTGTTACCTGCAGCGGCATCCCCAGAATTGCATAAAGATCGAGAAGCCGCGATAGATCGAGGATGTCCCGGCAATAGCTGCCGCGCGGCGACACGGCCATAAGCACTTCCAAATTGATGGCCGCCAGGCGCAGCCCAGTCCGCACCAGCGTGTCCGCGAACAAGAAGGGTGATTGGTTCCGCTCTTGATGCGCCAAGTAGTCGCCCCAAGGCTGCGCGATGCCGACAATGAGCTCCAAGTCCGAACTGCATTGCTTCACTGCTTCCGCCAAACGCACTGTCAGCCACAATAACTCTTCGTCGGCCAGCGCCAACACCCCGGCCCAATTGCTCGCCGCCGTCACCTGCCAGGTCTTGATTTGCTCCTGATAGCGTTCGACTGTCTGTGACACGAATTCGGTCAGCCGGCCGCACAAACTGACAAGATCGGTCTGCTTTTCCCATAGCCAGCACGGCAAGCCGCGACCGGAGAAGTCCACCAAGGGGCCGCCGAGGATAGGAAGATTGTTTTGCAGGGCCCAGTTGACTAATTCGTCCCATTCGTGCCAGCGGTAGCTCCCTTCCTCCGGCTCGATGTCCGCCCACGAAAACGGCAGCGTGACGGCATTAAAAGTGTCGGCAAAAGCGGCATCTAATTCGTCGCCCAAGGCAGCCGGCGTCAATCGGCATGTCAGCGCCGTATCCAAATGCGGCTGTCGCAAATGCCGAACTTGGAATACCTGATTCATATAAGCGCCGACCAATTTCTCGGAAGCTTGGAACCCTAGCGCCAGCGCGCGTTGCGCCTCCTCCTCGGCTTGCGGAGCCGGCGCTTGCGTGACGGCCCGGCTGAAAATGTGCGTGCTGCCTTGAATGAGCGCCGCCAAATCGTCCGGCAGAAGCAGTCCGCCCATGAGCCAATCGGAAGTCTGCCCACGGAGCTGGTTGATCTTGCCGCGGGCCAGCTCGACGGCGAGCTGATAGGGCGCCAGCCGTTCCATGAGAGTAGCGCTGCCCACCATGAGCCTGCCGGCGCCGTTCACGTTCCACGGCGCGACCACGCAGCCGCTTTCGTCGACGGAGCGGTGCAAGATGAGCTGGTTGTCGTCAACGATCGCTTGGGTGTGGTAGGGCATGTAATCCTGGCCGCCGGCCACGCTGGCGCGCTCCAACTCCTCCCGCGCCAAAGCAGGCATATCACGCGGCAGTTGCAAGATCATCGTGCCCATTTCTTCTAACCACAGAGACACAGAGGCACTGAGAAAACAATAGAATTAGAGAACGAAACGCTTCATGCCGTCCTTCAGCACCGGCACATTGAAATTCAAGAGCAAACCAACGGGGCACTTGCTCAGCTTCATGTTTGTCAGTAGTTGCGCCTCGTGCACTCCAAGAACTTTTTCTACTGCTTTCAGCTCTACTACCAACTTCGACGGGAAATAGAAATCCAAAACAAAGTAGTCATCCAACTTCTGTCCTTTGTAGATCAACGGCAACTTGACTTGCGACTGGAACTCCACTCCACGCAGTCGTAATTCACACTCTAAACACGCCTGGTGCACCGACTCAAGCAGCCCCGGCCCCATATGCTTATGCACCTCGATCGCCGCACCGATCACCGCCTGCGTCAATGGATCTCGTTCCTCCACAACCCTCCCCCCTTCTTCTCTTTTCTTTCGTTGAATTCCTCTCTGTGTCTCTGTGCCTCTGTGGTTAGCTGCCCCTTCCAACAAACGGCGGCAGCTTTCGCGCTATCGGGCGGCGCACGAAGCGCGCGAATACGGGCAACCCGTCCATGCCGATGCGGATGGGCACTTCGCCCTTGACCAGCGGCCCCGCGTACGACCGCATCGCCTCCGCAATGTGCGTCCCGGCCACGTCCATGTAATGGCGCGGCAAAGGCTTGACGCCGTTGGCCACTTCCGCCAAAGGGGCCAGCCCCGTAGCGCATTGATATGGATTGTCGCTGGTCCGCACCAGCGTCACCATTTTGCCGGTGGCGCCCGCCAGCGCTTGCCGCACCGCTTCTTGCCCGCAGCGATACGCCTCGTCGCTATCGGTGCGCGCGGCGAAGTGGATCGCGTTGCGCTGGCACGTATCAAGCTTATTGTATCTGGCTTTGAGGCCCGTTTCGCGGGTGATGAGCTGGCGCAAATAGTCCGCGACGCCGCCCAACTGCCGGTGCCCGAAGGCATCGACCTCGGCCTGAGCTGCCACGTATTGCCCCTGCTCGTTCCGCACGCCCTCGCTGACGACGATGAAAACGCGGCCCAGCCGGCGATGCACTTCGCGCACATCTTCCAGAAAACGCTCCTCGCTGAATGGGATTTCCGGCACGTAGATGAGGTGCGGCGCTTCGTGCTCGTCGCGTCGCGCCAGCCCCGTTGCTGCCGCGATCCACCCCGTGTTTCGCCCCATGGCCTCGGTCACGGTCACGGGGTCGAACGTGTACATCGCCTCGGTGTCGCGGCCCGCTTCCATCACGCAGGTCGCCAGAAACTTGGCCACGCTGCCGTAACCCGGACAATGGTCCGTGGCGACCAGGTCGTTGTCGATCGTCTTGGCCACGCCCATGACGCGCAAGTCGTAGCTGAGCTTTTGGGCAAGGCGATTCACCTTGTCGGCGGTGTCCATGGAGTCGTTGCCGCCGATGTAGAAGAAATAGCGGATGTTATGCGCTTGGAAGACCGCGAGCAGCCTCTGGTATTTGTCAGCGTCCTTTTCCAGGCCGCCGAGCTTGTAGCGGCACGAGCCAACGGCGGAGGATGGCGTGGCCCGTAAGAGCGCGATGGTGTCCGTGGATTCGGCGCCCAGGTCGAACAGGTCCTCTTGTACGATGCCGAGGATGCCGTTGTTGGCGCCGAAGAGCGAAGGGATGGTGTCGCGCTGGCGGAGCACTTCTTCGATGACGCCGCACGCGCTGGAGTTGATCACCGCCGTGGGCCCGCCGGACTGAGCGACCACGGCATTGCCCATAAATGCGCTCATGGAGTTTGATTAGACCACAGCCAAGGAAAAGGCACTACTGAAAATGGCAAAAAATGTCGTGCGCTCACTTCGCCAATTCGCGATAAACGTCGTCGCTGAAGCCGATGTACAGCGTCTTGCCCTTCCGCACCGTCGGCGCCCGCAGGTTGCCGGTCGGTCCCAACACATGCGCGGCCAACGTGTCGTCGTCCGGCGGGTCCTTCTTCATGTCAAACGAAACAACTTTCTTCCCCCTGGCCACGACGATTTTGGCAGCTTCTTTCGCAAGGGCCAGCGCTTGCGCGCGACCCTTGCGGTCCTTGCCCGCATCGACAAGCGCTGCCACCTCCACGTCGTTTTTCTCAAGGAACCCTTGAGCCTTCTTGCACCCCATTCAGCCTTTGCGGTGATACATCCAATCAATGCGTGCGGACATTTGAGCCTCGATGATTGAGAGTCCTAGATCGACAATTCCTTCTTCTCAGTAGTAATCCAAATCGAGTATAATTCCAGACATGAAAAACGCACATTCGTCGATTCCTGAAAGTGAGATCTGGGAACGCATTCAGTTTACACGGGAACTCTCGATTCCCGCCGCACGAGCGCTTATTGACTTCCAGTTCTCTCCGTTTGACCACGAACGAATGAGCGAGCTGTCCGCGAAGGCCCGCACTGGAACTCTAACTGCCAAAGAGAATGCGGAAATCGAAGCCTACGAGCGACTGGGGTGCTTGCTCGATATCCTGCATTCTAAAGCTCGTCAGGCCTTGCGCAGACGGAGCAGGGCATCCTAACCAATGAAAAAATCACTTGAGACGTTTGCTATCAATCGGCCGCACCGCGTCGCCCAACGCGCGGCGTTGATTACTGAAGGAGTATTCCCACCCAAGGCGTAGGTAGTGGGTCAGTTCGGTGGGGCAGACATTCCTGTCTGCCGGCAGACAGGAATGTCTGCCCCACGGATTTGCCAAACTGACGCACTACTAAAGCATAAAGTTCATTGACTTGAAGTGCTTCCCCGCTGACAATTCGGCTGTCTCGACTTCATTCTTTACATTCAGGTGATTTCATGAAGTCGTTTCATCAACTGAGTTCCTGTGCCCTACTACTGCTAGTTGCGGCACCAATGCAGCAGGCCAACGCCCAGGAACCGGCCAAGAAGCCGAACGTCCTCTTCATCGCCGTCGACGATCTGCGGCCCGCCCTTGGCTGCTACGGCAATCCCATCGTCAAGACGCCGAACCTCGACAAGCTCGCCAAGTCCGCCGTGTTGTTCCGCAATGCCTATTGCCAGTTTCCCTTGTGCAACCCGTCGCGCACCTCGATGCTCACCGGCAAGCATCCGACAACCACGAAGATAACCGACAACTCGAAGCATTTTCGAGACGCCTTTCCCGATTGGGTCACACTGCCGGAGCTTTTCCGACTGGCCGGCTACTCGACCGTGCGCGTCGGCAAGATATTCCACGGCGGCCTGGACGACGAGAAATCCTGGGTGGAAGGCGCCGAGCCGCGCAAGGAACGCAAGCCGCAGGACCAGAAGAAATACGCCCAGCAGTCGGATCGCTGGGTCGCCTTCGAAGAAAACGCCGAAAGCCTGCTCGACACGAAGACCACGGAGCGGGCCATCGCACTACTCGAGAAGCACAAGGACAAGCCGTTTTTCCTTGCGGTCGGTTATGCGCGGCCGCACTCGCCGCTCATCGCACCTAAGAAGTACTTCGACCTTTATGACCCCTCGAACATCCCGCTGCCGGTGGACTTTGCCGCCAAGCCGACCGTCCGGCCCGGCGTCCCGGAAATCGCCTTGCCCGCGCGGAACAGCGACCTCTTCATCAGCCGCGACGCCAGTGAGAAGGAGGCCCGCGAGTACATCGCGGCTTACTACGCCTGCGTGTCGTACATGGACGCCGAGGTGGGCCGGCTGCTCGACGCCCTCGACCGTCTGGGCCTGCGCGACAACACCATCATCGTTTTCTTCGGCGACCACGGCTATCACCTGGGCGAGAAAGGCAAATGGTCCAAGCACGGCTCGCTCTATGAAGTGGCCTTGCGCGTGCCCCTCTTGATTTCGGCGCCGGGGCGACAGCTCCCCTCGCCCCAAGGGAGAGGGGCCGGGGGTGAGGGAGGCCAACCGTGCAATCGCCCCGTTCAACTTTTGGACATTTACCCAACGCTCGTGGAATTGGGTGGCTTCCCTGTGCCGAAAGCTCTCGAAGGCAAGAGCCTCGCACCGCTTCTGCGCGAACCGGCCGCCGGCTGGCATCACGCCGCGTTCAGCTTAGCCCAGCGCGGCAAGGTGCTGGGCCGCTCCGTGCGCACTGAGCGTTTCCGCTACACCGAATGGGACGCAGAAGGAAAGCTGGCGGAGTTGTATGACCACGTCGCCGACCCGCACGAGCTGCGCAACCTGGCGGCGGAGCCGATGCATGCGGCGAGCGTGGCGCGGTTGCGAAAGTTGTTACAGGAGCGGTTTTCCCAAGAGTAGTCTAGGCAACGCTTCTCTAGTCATCCAAGCTTGTGCCAGCCTCCCGTTCTTCCAACAGGAATCGCGCTTGGCATTACACCCTTTCTCTGATAAAAGACCGGCCC
>JAKEHV010000051.1 GCA_022614915.1 Gemmataceae bacterium
CCCAAAGACGTGCACCGCTTCATGGTCTTTTGCTTCGACCGCGACAAGGGCAAGCTCCTCTGGGAGCGGGAAGTTCACAAGGGAGTGCCGCCGCAGCCGCGTCATCCGCGCAACTCCTATGCCTCGGAAACTCCGATCACCGACGGCCAGCGCGTCTACGCCAATTTCGGCAACGTCGGCCTGTTCGTCTTCGACATGGACGGCAAACCGCTCTGGGACCAGAAGTGGGGCAACTTCCGCATGCGCGGCGGCTGGGGCACGGGGGCGTCGCCGGTCCTGCACAAGGATCGGCTCTACCTGGTCAATGACAACGAAGAGAAGTCGTTCCTGGTCGCCCTCGATAAACGCACCGGCAAAGAGATTTGGCGGGTCGAGCGCGAGGAGAAAAGCAACTGGTCCACGCCCTATGTGTGGGAAAACGGCCAACGCAGCGAGCTCGTCACTATCGGCACCGCCAAAGTGCGCTCGTATGACCTTGACGGCAAAGTGCTCTGGGAACTGGCCGGCCCCTGCGGACTCGTCAGCCTGATGCCGGTCGCCAAGCACGGCCTCTTGTACCTGGGCGGCGGCTATCACTATGGGCCGCTTTACGCGCTGCGGCCGGGAGCATCGGGCGACATCAGCCTCAAGGCCGGCGAGAAAGCCAACCAGTGGATCGCCTGGCACGAGCCGAAAGGGGCGGGCATCCACCCTTCGTTCCTAATCCTGGGCGAGCGGCTCTATTCGGTATTTGATGCGAGCTTCGTGACCTGCCACGACGCCAAGACGGGCAAGATTCACTACAACCGCCAGCGCATCGACACCGGTCCCGGCCGCTTCTACGCCTCGCCCTGGTCCTACCACGGCAAAGTCTTCCTGCTCAACGAGGACGGCACGACCTACGTGCTCGAAGACGGCCTGGAATACAAACTGCTCCACACTTGCGCGCTCGACGAGCCCGCTTGGGCCACGCCCGCCATCTCGCGCGGCAGTCTGTTTATCCGGACCTATTCCAAGCTCTATCGAATTGAGCAATCTAAGAAATAAACAAAGCAAAGACACGGCGGCGTTTACGGTCTCGACTTGATCGCATCCTTTAGTTCACCAGGGCTTGACATTCTGGGCACGCCGTTTGCAAAAGCCCTCCATCACTAATCGATCGGAACAGCGCGGCCTGAATGTTCCAGCCGCGTCCTGCAAAAAACGCGTTTTGGCGCAACGAGAATCGCTCAAAAGTCGTGTTTGTCTCGACTAAAGCGTAGACGCGTCTGCAAGCAATCGCCCGAATGGGAATTCGCGTTCCCATAACTGAGAGGCACAGGTCACGTCCGGCGGTGAACCGTCATCCCGGCGTGTTGGTCGAGTTATTGCGTCGTCATTGGCCGCGCACGGTGCGCGGTTCAAGCGGCGGCGTACCTTGCAACAGGGAGGGTACTCCATGAATCCGATCCGTATCAGCATCGTAATCCTGTTCGCCGTGGCGTTGGTGTTGGCATTCGCCGCTCCAAGTTACGCCGCCGACCAGGATGGCAAGATCAAGTCCATTCAGGTCGACAAGAAGACCTTTACATTGACCGACAAGGACGGCAGGGACCACAACTTCACTGTGGCCGCCACTGCGAAAATCCTAATCAATGACCGCGAGTCGAAACTCGCGGACCTCAAGGTCGGCGACATGCTCACCGCTACGTGGGAGCAACGAGGCGACCGACGGGAGGTGTCGAAGATTGACTGCAAAAGGAAGTGAGCAGCCGGCGACGGCTGGTTCATCGACTAGGATTTTGCAGCCTTAAGGCTGCCGACAACCCGCACACGCCGGGAAAAAACAGCGGCGGTCCGAAAGGGACCGCCGCTGTTCGTTAATAGTCCCTCGCTCGCGCATCGGGCTAGTGTGAGCAGTCCTTCGCTCGCGCATCGGGCTAGTGTGAGCAGTCCCTCGCTCGCGCGTCGGGCTAGTGTTAGCAGGTCCTCGCTCGCGCGTCGAGTGTGAGGAGTGCCTCGCTCGCGTCGGGCTAGTTAACAAGAAGTGCCGCGCCCAAGAGAAAGCGGGTTTGCACTAGAATAGGCTCATGGCCGCCATTAGCCTGAGCAGAGTTTCGAAGACCTATCCAAACGGCGTCCAGGCTTTGAAGGATCTCGAGTTGGAAGTCGCTTCCGGCGAGTGGCTTGCGCTTGTAGGCCCGTCCGGTTGCGGCAAGACCACCACGTTGCGCGTGGTCGCGGGTTTGGAAACCCCGTCGAGCGGCGTAATTCGAATCGCCGGCAGGGACGTGACGCAACTGGAACCGTGGAAAAGAGATGTGTCGATGAGTTTCCAACGGCCCGCGTTGTTTCCCACCAAACGAGTTCGGCAAAACCTCCAGTTCGGCCTCAAAACACCGTTTACGGACGGCCGGGTTGACGAAATTGCCCGCTTGCTCAAGATCGCTGACCTTTTGGACCGGTTTCCTGCCGAGTTATCAGGCGGGCAACAGCAACGGGTCGCCTTGGGCCGGATCCTGGCGCGAAATGCTTCGATCTGCCTTTTGGACGAACCATTTGGCCAATTAGACGCACCGCTCCGACGGGAATTTTGTAAGGATTTGCCCTTGCTCCGGAGCCGTTTCCCCGCGACAATAATAATCGTAACCCACGATCCGGCTGAAGCTCTGGCCTTGGGCGATCGCGTGGCGGTGCTCAGGGACGGGGTCTTGGTGCAAGTCGACGCCCCCGGTGAACTCCGCCGCCAGCCGCGCGATTCCTTTGTGGCGGAGTTCCTGGCTCGATAACGCAAGCGTGAGGACGTTCCATGGCTTTCCAACGTGTGCTCGCAGTGGTTGCATCGGGATAGCCGGGGAGGGTGCGCTGACGCAGCTTTGCGCGGACGCATCAAAAGTGGGCTTCGACCCACTTTTTTTGTTTTTAGGCCATTCGTCTTTGGACATTGGTCACCCGACGGTGACGAATGGCCCAAAGAGAATCGGCGGGTGGCCGAGCGAGGTTTGATCCATGATGAAAGGCTCGGAATTGTTGCGGCTCGTGGACCAAATGCACCACGAGAAGAACATCAATCGCGACATTATCTTCGAGGGCATTGAGGCCGCCGTGCAACTCGCCACGCAGAAGAAATTCGGCGAGGAGTCGGGCGTGGTCGTCACGCTCGACCGCGACACCGGCGAAATCAAAGCCAAGCGCGGTGAGGAAGCGATCGACCCGGAAGAGCTGGGCCGCATCGCCGCCCAAAGCGCCAAGCAGGTGATGATTCAGAAGATTCGCGAGGCGGAGTGCAATTCCGTCTTTGACGAATACGCGGCCATGAAGGGCGACCTGGTGCACGGCACCATCACGCGGCACGACGGCGGCGCCGGCATTGTGACGCTCGGCAAGACCGAATCCATCTTGCCGCGCGGCGAGCAGATTCCGGGCGAGACGCACCACGTCGGCGAGCGCATCAAGGCGGTCATCCTCGACGTGCGCAAGGTCGGGCATCGCGTCAAGATCGTGCTGTCGCGGACGCACCCGGACTTTGTGCGGCGGCTGTTCGAGAATGAGATTCCGGAAATCGCCGACCGCACCATCGAGATAAAGGCTTTGGCGCGCGAAGCGGGTTATCGGGCCAAAATCGCCGTCTCCAGCATCGACCTCAAGGTGGACTGCGTCGGCGCCTGCGTGGGCGTGCGCGGCTCGCGCATCAAGAATGTGGTGGACGAGCTGGGCGGCGAGCGCATCGACATTGTTCGTTGGAATGACTCGCTGCAGGTGATGATTCCCAATGCCCTGCAGCCGGCGCAAATCGAGGAAGTGTTTTTGTATCCACGATTGGGGCGGGCCATCGTCCTGGTCAAGGAGGATCAACTGTCGCTGGCGATCGGCCGGCGCGGCCAAAACGTGCGGCTGGCGAGCAAGCTCGTGGGTTGGGACATCGAAATCATGACCCACGAGGAACTCAACGAGAGCATTGAACGGGCCGTCGGTTGGTTCAGCCAGGTGCCGCACATCGCCGACGAACAAGTCGAAACGCTGATCGAAGAGGGCTTCTTGTCGTACGACGATTTGACGTTTTTGGAAATCGCGGAAATGGCGGAATTGGCCGGCGTCACCGAGGAACAGGCGCAGGAGATCGTCGATTACGCCGAAGACGCATCGATGCGCGTCGAAGAAGAACAACGGGCGGCCAAGGAAGCGGCCGAGGCGGCCGGCGAAACCGGCGCGGACGAGGAACAGCCCGGACGCTCGGTGGCCGCGCAGCTTACTCCGGCTCAGCAGCTCTTCCGCGACGACGTGCCTGCCGAGCCTGTGGAAATCAAGCCGACAGTGGAAAGCGTGTTCGGCCCGGACATTCCGAACGAGCCCCAGGAGCAAAAACCGACGGCGGAAGAAGGCACGGGTGAGTCGCCGACTCCTCCCGAGGAGAAGCCACCCCAAGTGTAGACCCCACGCTCCGCGTGGGGAATTGGACGCCGACTTCCCCACGCGGAGCGTGGGGACTACTGTGCCGCCCGGAGTCGGTACAATGAGATTTGCGGAAACATTGGTCCAAAACTCGGAGTTGGGCAATCTCTTTCAAGGGGGTTTTGGATGGTAAGTTAACTTCAAGGAGTGCCGCTTGCAGCAGCAGAAAGAACGAGTGCGCGTCTATGCCTTGGCGCGGGAATTGAATGTCGAAAGCAAAGACCTTTTGGACATCGCCAAAATGGCCGGCTTGGACGTCAAGAACCAGCTCAGCAACTTGGAGCCCGAACACGTGACCCAGTTGCGCGAATTGGTGAAGAAGGGCGCCAAAGGGTCTGCCGCGGCGGCTTCCGCGCCGGCCAAGCCGACGCGCTTGCCGGATGTTCACCGATCCGTGCCTACGCTCGCGGGCGGCCGGCCGAAACGCGAGGCGGAACCCGTGCGCCACGAGCCGGTGCCGGTCGCCAAACCCGTCGAGACGCCGCCGGTTCCCTTGGCCGATAGCGCTCCGCCGCAACCTCCACCCATCCAGGAAAGCAAGCCCGCCTTAGCCCCGGCCGCAGCGGACAAACCCACGACTGCGCCCCCGGCCCCGCCCGCGCCCTCGGTCCAACCCATCAAATCGCCGGAGGCCAGGCCGCCGCTCGCGCCCGCGGCTACGGTCGGCAAAGTCCCCACGCTTCCAGGCGGATCGAAACCACCCCCCACGCATACGCCGCCTTCCAGGCCGACGGGCAGGACGGGCCCGCGCCGCGAGTTGCATCCGGGTATGGGTCCTCGCGCCGTGCCGCCTCCGACTCTCAAGCCGCTACGCGCGCCGCCCAAAAAAGAAGAACCCAAAGTCCAACAACCGATAGCCCGGCTCACCCAAGAACAACTCCGCGAAGGCAAGCCGATTCGCGCCGAAGACCTGTTGCGCGGCCAGCAGACACAGGCTGTCAGCGTCGGCGATGAAGAAGAGGACGACGACAAGAACAAGGGCAAGAAGCCGAAGGCCCTCGTCGGCCGCCAGGGCCGCAAGGAAGCACGCACCAAACGCGCGAATGAGCGCAAGAAGACCACCAGCGCGGAAGAGGTCGAAATCCTCCGCAATCGCGTCAAGGACGAAGACGACTACCGCGCCGGCCACACGCTGACGCGGCTTAAGGAGCGCAAGCTCAAGCAAAAACAGATTACCGCGCCGCGCAAGGGGAAAAACGAATTGGTGCCGCCTATCACTGTCCGCGCGTTGTCCGAGCACTTGGGTGTGCGCTCCGGAGAATTGCTTTTCCGGCTTCTCAACCACGGCGCGCCTGCCAACACCACGATCAATTCCACGATCGAAACGGAAGTGGCCCAGGTCGTCGCCCTCGACTACGGCAGCGAGATCCGCATCAAGGAAGCGCACGACGCCGAACACCTGGCGCTGGCGGAATTCGACAAGACGGATAACCCGGATGATCTCGTGCCGCGGGCGCCCATCGTCACGATCATGGGCCACGTCGACCACGGCAAAACGAGCCTGCTCGACAAGATTCGCAAGACCGATATCGCCGCCACCGAGGCCGGCGGGATCACCCAGGTCATCCGCGCCTGGCGCGTCGAACACGGCGGCCGCCCCATCACATTCCTCGACACGCCCGGCCACGAGGCTTTTACCAAGATGCGGGCGCGCGGCGCGCAAGTCACCGATATCGCCGTCATCGTCGTGGCCGCCGACGACGGCGTCATGCCCCAGACGGAAGAAGCCATCCAGCACGCCAAAGCGGCGGGCGTGTCCCTGGTCGTCGCCATCAACAAAGTGGATTTGCCCAGCGCCAACATCAACAAGACGCGCCAGCAACTGTACGGACTCGACGTCCTGCCCGACAACATGGGCGGCGACGCGCCGTTCGTGGAAACCAGTGCCGCCACCGGCAAAGGCATTAACGAGCTATTGGACCAGTTATCGCTGGTCGCCGAACTAAAAGAACTGAAAGCGAATCCGAACAAGCCAGGGCGCGGCACGTGCCTGGAAGCCATGCTGAGCGAAGGCGAAGGCGTGCGCGCAACCCTGCTGGTCAGCGACGGCACCCTGCGCCGCGGCGACGTCATCCTGTGCGGCGCCGCCTATGGCCGCATCCGCCAGCTCTATGACGATCTGGGCCGGCCCGTCGAGGAAGCCGGCCCAAGCGTGCCGGTGCGCATTACTGGCCTGGACATGGTGCCCAACGCCGACGACCCGTTCTACGTCTTGCCGGATTTGGCCGTGGCCCGCGAGGTTGCGGAGAATCGCAAATCCGATCTGCACGAAGCCACGCAGGTCAAGCGCTCGCCGCTGACGTTGGAGAAGCTGACTGAGGCCAAGGTGGCGGAGCTCAAGATCATCCTCAAAGGCGACTTCCGCGGCTCCATCGAGGCCATTCGCAAAGAGCTCGACAAGCTCAAGCACGAGGAAGTCCGCGTGCGCGTGCTCAAAGACGGCCTGGGCGGCATCACCGAGGCCGACGTTTGGTTGGCGCTTACTTCGCCTGACGACACGATCATCGTCGGCTTCAACGTGGTGCCCGACAATCAAGCGATGACCCTAGCGGAGGAAAAAGGCGTGCAAATACGACAATACGACATCATCTACAACCTGGCGAACGACATCCGCTCGGCCTTGGAGGGCAAGCTCAAGCCCAGAGAAGAAGTGGTGCACTTGGGCCGGGCCGTGGTGCGCGAGACGTTCAAGATCAGCCGCGTGGGCACGGTGGCCGGCTGCCACGTGTCGCAAGGCACCATCCGCCGCAACGGCAAGGTGCGCGTTATCCGCGACGGCGTCGTCATTTACCCGCCGCCGGACCGCTCCGCCGGCCTGGACTCGCTCAAGCGCTTCAAGGAAGACGTGGCCGAGGTCCGCGAGGGATTCGAATGCGGCATCAAGATCGCCGGCTACGACGACATCAAAGTCGGCGACGTATTCGAATTCTTCCGCGTGGACCAGGTGCAGAGAACGCTATGATTGTCGGCACCTTGAAAGTGCGCCTGTTGCTGCGCGAGGCGCGTAGCCTCAAGGACAAGCGCCAAGTGGTCAAGAGCATCAAGGATAAGCTGCACAATAACTTCAATGTGTCGGTGGCCGAGATCGAGGGGCAAGACAACCGACAATTGGCGGTCTTGGCGCTGGCAATGGTGAGCAACGAATCCCACCATGTGAAGACGGCGCTCGGGCAGATTGTGCAAGCCCTGCGCGTGCATCCCGTGGCGGAATTGTTGGACCACGAACTGGAAGTTTGATTCATCGTTTACGTTTCGCGCTCGCAAGGAACCTGCAAGCGCGAAACGTAAACAGGACAAATTGTGTGGTTATGAAAACCCATCGGGTAGCGCGTGTGGCCGAGGTGATTCGCGAGGTCGCGGCCGAGACGATTCTGTTCGAGCTGCAAGATCCGCGCATCAAGGGCGTGACGGTCACGCGCACGGAAGTGTCCGCCGACCTGCAGCATGCCAAGGTGTACGTCTCCATTATGGGGACCCAGAAGGAACAAGACTTGTGCATGCACGCGCTGAAACACTCGGCGGGCTATGTGCAATCGAAATTGGGCTCACGGCTCAAGACGCGCTTCACGCCGGTGCTCAAGTTCATCTTGGACGAGGGCGTCAAGAACAGCATTGAAATAAGCCGCCTCATCAGCGAGGCGCTGGCGCAATCCAAGCCGCCCCAAAGCGAAACGCCGTCCGCCGGCCCAGCGGCTGACCAAGAAGCGGAGCAGAATGACCGCGGCGCCTGACCCCGCCAGGCAACTTCATCCACCCTCGCCCCGGATGCCAAGAAGGTGGGTGAGGGGAATGTACCCCGGTCATTCTTATGGAGTTCGAAACCATGGATAGGGCGAGTGAGACTGTCATGACCACCAGCAAACAAAAGGTCATCAATCAGGTGCTTCACCTGGGAAAGAACGGCAAGGTCGGCGCGGTGCGCGACTTGCCCGTCCTGGAGCGATTCCTGTACGCGATTTGTCGTGAAGGCGTCACGCCCGAGGCGGCCGACAGGGCTTTTGACGGTTTGCAAAAGCGCTTTTTCGATTGGAATGAAATCCGCGTCAGCTCGGCGCGCGAAATCGCCGACGCCATCGAGGAGTTTGTCCCCGACGCCGAGATTCGCGGCCAACGCCTCATCGACTTTTTGCAGGAAGTTTTCGAATCGACTTTTTCCTTTGACCTGGAGAGCATGCAGAAGAAAGGACTCAAGCAAGCCGCGAAGCAATTGGCGCGCTATCAAGCGGCCTCCGACTTCGCCGTCGCTTGGGTCATTCAAAAGAGCTTGGGCGGGCACGCCATTCCGGTCGACGCCCCGTCGCTGCGCGTGCTGCGCCGCCTGGGTGTATTGGAAGAGGGTCAGAACGACTCCGAAGCCCAGCGCGCTTCGTTGGAGCACCAGGTCCCCAAGGCGAAGGGGGCCGAATTTGTTGATCTGATCAGCGTATTGGCCGACGAGCATTGTTGGGACCCCGACCCGGCATGCCCCGCGTGCCCCTTGGGGAAAGTGTGCCCCACCGGCATCGAAACGAAGCTGGCGGCCGTCTCGACAAGCCATAAGAAACCGCGCTAACCAATCATGTTCAACCGACTCGTGTCTTTGGTCCTTGCTCTCGCGCTCGTTGTGCCGCGCGGCATTTGCACTTGCGACGCGCGCATGGCTTGCGGATTGGCACATTCCGATCCACCGCCCTCTGACCACGCTTCTGCCTTCGACGACGCGGGCCATCACGAATGCTCGGAACACGAGGATCTGGAAAATCCAGGTCTTTCCGACTCTTTGCACTTCATGGATTGCTTTTGCCCGGATGGGCCGCACGCTCCCACCTGCTGGATCGAATGTAAGCTGGAAGGCGCGAAGACCAGCGTGCGTCCATTGTTGGATCCGGCGTCTGCCCTTGCTTTGCCCTCATCCCACGCGCCAACTCCAGCGCATGGTGTCATGTCTCACTTTGTTTTTTCTCGCGCCCAGACATACTGCGCGCCGCCAATCTACCTTCTCGTCTGCGCTTTCTTGATCTAAGAGCCTCGCCTCTTCGACGTTTTCCTATTCTTCTACAACGTAGACCCCGCGCTCCGCGTGGGAGTTTGAATTCGCAAGAATTCGGTATCGCCGGAACTCTTGCGAGTTCCGCTACATTTGAGGTCTCCATGCGCATTCTCATTGTTGCCGTCTTGCTGGCAGTAGCCGGCGCCGGGCTTTATCTGACGCAGGAATCCTGGCTCCGTTGGTTTTCCGGTAAGGACGTGTCGCCGCCGCCCAAGGAGCACGCGCACACGCAAGGCCCGGAGCGCGTCAAGCTCAGCCCGCAGGCCCAAGCCAACCTGGGGCTTGTGGTGCAACCGGTCGAGCCGCGTGCGTATTGGCGCAGCATCGGACTGCCCGGGACCGTCGTTGAGCGCCGCGGCCGCAGCGACCGCAGCGTGCACGCCCCGACTGCGGGAGTCGTGAAGAAGATTTATGCCTTTCCCGGCGACACCGCGCAACCGGATGCGCCGCTGTTCGAGCTGGCGGTCAACAGCGAGTCCCTGCAAACGTCGCAGACCGAGCTGCGCAAGACCACGCTCGAGATTCAGTTCGCGCGCGCCCGCATCAAACAGCTCGAAGAACTCGCCAAGGACCAGGTCATACCAGCGGCGCAGCTTATGGAGCTGCGCCTCAATCTGGATCGCCTCGATGCCACGCGGACGATGCACCGCCAGGACCTGGCCACGCGCGGCTTGTCGCTCATAGAGATCGACGACGCGGCAGCCGGCGTTTTTCTGAAATCCATCGTCGTGCGCGCGCCGGGAAAAGCCGCCCTCGACCGGCCCGACGTGATGGAAATCGAGGAGCTGAAAGTGCAGCCCGGTGAGCAAGTCCAGCCGGGCCAAGTTTTGTGCCTCTTGGGCAGCCACGAATCGCTGTACATCGAAGGACGAGCGTTTAAGGATGAGTTGCCGTGGCTGCAGCAAGCGGCGGAAAAAGGCTGGGTGCTCGAAGCGGACTTCATGGAGAAAGGGGACGGCAACTGGCCGTCGCTGCCGCAGAAACTCCGCATTCAATTCCTGTCGAACTCGATGGAAGAAGAGACGCAGTCTTTCCGCTTCTACGTTCCGTTCGCCAATCAGCACCGCGACTATGAGCGCGACGGCCGCAAGCACCACATTTGGCGTTTCCGCCCCGGACAGAAGGTGCTCCTGCAAGTCCCGGTCGCACTCTTCGAACAAGTGTTTGTCTTGCCGGCCGCCGCCGTTGTCCGGGAAGGTCCCGAAGCCTACGTCTGGCGGCAGAACGGCAACCTCTTCGAGCGCCGCCCGGTCCACGTGCTCGCCCAGGATGATCGGCGCATCGTGTTGGCTAACGACGGCAGCATCGCCGAGGGCGCGCACCTTGCTCAAAACGCCGCCGCGGCCCTCAACCGCGTTTTGAAGGCGCAGCAAGCCGGCGGCGACGCGGGCCACGGCCACCACGGACACAGCCACTAGGTGGTGAGTTGTGAGTGGTGAGTGGTTAATTGTGAGTGGTGAGTGGTTAATTGTCAGGAGACGCGCCATGCTCAACGTTGTCATTCGCTTCGCTCTGCGGCAACGCTCTTTGATCGTGTTTCTCAGCTTGTGCGCGCTTGTCTACGGTGGCTATGTCGCCACGCAATTGCCCATCGACGTGTTCCCCGATTTGGATCGGCCGCGCGTAGTGGTAATGACCGAAGCGGTGGGCCGGCCGACGCGCGACGTCGAAGAGCTCATTACCTTTCCGCTCGAGACTGCGCTGTTGGGCGCGACCGGCGTGCGCGACGTGCGCAGCCAGTCGGGACCGGGTTTGTCCGTCGTCTACGTGGAATTCGATTGGGGCACCGACATTCGCATCGCCCGCCAGGTGGTGCAAGAGCGCCTGGCGACGGCGACGCCTCTATTACCCGACGGCATACGCCCGCAAATGGGCCCGATAAGTTCGATTATGGGCCAGATCATGCTAATTGGGATACATCGCCGCGCCGGTCCCCACGGCGGCGAACTTGCACCGCTGGGAAAAACAGGGTTTCTGGCGGAGCTGATTCGAACGAAAGAGCGAATCGACGTGCGCTTCTGGCGCGTCACCGAACGCGGCCGGCCGGAGGCCTGGCTGCCCGCGGAAGGCATCGCGGGACCGTTTCAGTTCGACGAAAAGTCACGCCGCGTCTTTGTGGAGGTAAACGGCCGGCGCGAAAGCGCCCACTTCGCGGACACATCCCAAAACCAACGCGAGCTGCGCACGCTCGCCGACTGGGTGCTCAGGCCGCAACTCTTGAAGATACCAGGGCTCGCGCAGGTCACCGTCATGGGCGGCGGGCGCAAACAGTACCAGGTCTTGGTCAATCCCATTGCACTGGCCGCCCATGATATCTCTTTGCACGACGTCGAAGACGCGCTCAAAAAGAACAACGTGAACGCGAGCGGCGGTTTCGCGGAACGCTCCGATCAGGAACTGCCCATTCGCATTCAAGGCCGGCTCGGTCCCGACACGGAGCAGGTCTTGCAACAACTAGCCGACATTCCCATTAAGCATATGGCCGGACGCAGCATCACGTTGTCGCAAGTCGCGCGCGTCGTGGAAGGGACGCAGCTGAAGCGCGGTGACGCCAGCGTGAACGGCATTCCCTCCGTCACGCTCATGATCACCAAGCAGCCGCACGTGGACACGCGCCGCCTCACGGACGACATAGTCGCTGTCACCCGCGACGTCGAAGTGTCCTTGCCCGCCGGCGTCGTCATCAACACGGAGCTTTTCCAACTGCGCCGTTTCATCGATCGCGGCATCTTCAACGTCGCCGAAGCGCTCGCCATCGGCGCGGCCCTGGTCGTCATCGTGCTCTTCCTTTTCCTCCTGAACTTCCGCACCACGTTTATCTCCTTGACCGCGATCCCTTTGTCGCTCGTTCTGACGGCCCTCGTGTTCCGTTTCATGAGCTGGCTGACGGGGACGGAGCTGTCAATCAACGTGATGACCCTGGGCGGCATCGCGGTGGCTCTGGGCGAACTCGTGGACGACGCCATTGTCGATGTGGAAAACATCTTTCGCCGCCTGCGCGAGAACCACACCCTCTCAGCGCCGCGCCCGGTCCTGCGCGTTATCTATGAAGCCAGCGTGGAAATTCGCAGCGCCATCGTCTTCGGCACTGCCATGGTCATTCTCGTTTTTCTGCCGCTGTTCGCCCTGAGCGGCATCGAAGGCCGGCTGTTCACGCCGCTCGGCATCGCCTACATCGTGTCCATTCTGGCGTCGCTGCTCGTATCGCTCACCGTGACGCCAGTCTTGTCGTACTATCTGTTGCCGCAAGCAAAAGCGACGCACCGAACAACGGATAGTCCACTCTTGCGCGGCTTGAAATGGGGCGCAGGCCATCTGATCCGCCTGAGCATGGCCCGGCCCGGCTGGATTCTGCTGGCTTCCTGGGCGCTCGTCGGCCTGTGCGCCTGGCAACTGACGCGCTTGGGCGCGGACTTTTTGCCGCCGTTCGACGAGGGCACCGTGCAGCTCAACGTCTCGCTGCCGGCGGGCTCCTCGTTGACGGCGGCAAATGAAGTGATCCGCATTGTCGACGTGAAATTGCGCGCGCTGCAAAAAACCCAAACCAATCCGCTGGGAGTGATTCTCCAATTCTCACGCCGTACCGGACGCGCCGAACTCGACGAACACGCCGAGCCGGTCAGCCATACCGAGTATCTGCTCGCCGTCAATCCAGAATCCGGCCGAACGCGGCAAGAGATTCTGCAAAGCCTCTTGGAGGACCTCAAAGACGCGGTTCCCGGAGTGGACTTCGAGGCGGAACAACCCTTGGCGCACCTCATCAGCCATATGCTCTCCGGTGTTACATCGCAAATCGCAATCAAGATTCATGGCGACGACCTGGATGTGTTGCGGCAGCTCGCCGAAGGGATCAAAGAGACCATTGCCGGCGTTCCCGGCATCGCGCCGCCCGTGATCGAAGCGCAACGGTCCGTCGAAGAGCTGCACGTCACGCTATTGCCGGACCGGCTCAAGCTGTACGGCGTGGACCGGTCCTATGTGGCGGAGTTTCTTCAGGTGGCCCTCAAGGGCGAAGAGATATCGCAGATCATCCAGGGGCAGCAGCGTTTCGATCTGGTGGTGCGCCTGGATGAGCCTTTTCGGACGGATTTGAGCAACCTTGAGAGGCTGCGCCTGGAATTGCCGGGCAAGCGCGGGCAAGTGCCGCTGGCGGCGCTCGCCGATGTCGAGATCGGCGTCGGCCCGAACGTCGTCAACCGCGAGAATGCCCGCCGCCGGCTGGTGATACGCGTCAATACACAGGGTCGCGACCTCGCCGGCGTCGTCGGCGACATTCGCGAGCGCATCGACTCGTTGCGCGAGCGGCTGCAGTCGGAAGGGCGCTGGCCGGTCGGTTACGCGGTCGATCTGGGCGGGCAATTCGAAAGCCAACAACGCGCGACCTTGCTTATCGGCATCTTGGCGATCGTCTCCATCGCCGGCATGTTCGTCGTGCTCCTCATGCTCTATTCCTCGGCGCGCATCGTGCTGCAAATCTTAAACGCCTTGCCCACCGCGTTTGTCGGCGGCGTGGCGGCCCTCGCGCTCACCGGGCAAACGCTCACCGTCGCCAGCATGGTCGGCTTCATTTCGCTGGGCGGCATCGCGGCACGCAACGGCATTCTCTTGGTCACGCATTATTTCCATCTAATGAAGTATGAGGGCGAGCGCTTCACGCCACAGATGATCCTGCGCGGCAGCCTGGAACGGCTGTCCCCCGTGCTCATGACCGCTCTCACCGCCGCCATCGGACTCATTCCGTTGGTCGTCGGCGGACACCAGCCCGGCCGCGAGATACTCTATCCGGTCGCCACGGTGATCTTGGGAGGGCTGTGCACTTCGACCCTGTGCGAGTTCTTGATCCACCCGGGTCTGTTCTGGCGTTTCAGCGGCAAGGACGCGGTGCAACTTACGGAGAACGTGGAGGAATTCACCACAGAGACACAGAGACACAGAGAAGACAGGATTGCAAATTGAAAACTTGCAATCCGTTCCCAACATTATCTCATTCAGAAAGGACAAACCAATGCTTCGCATCAGTTTCGGTCTTTGCTTTCTCTCGCTGGCGGTCTTGATCGGCCTGGGCCCCGTGGGCTGCTCGAAAAAGCCGATCGACAAACCCAGTCCCCTGGCCGGCAAGAAAGGCGAGGAGCCTGACGAACATGGCGACGAAGGCCCACACGGCGGCGCGCTGGCGGAATGGGGCGAGCACGAGTATCACGCCGAGTTCACCGTCGATCACAAGGAGAAAAAAGCGACCGTGTATATCCTCGACAAGTCCGCGAAGAAAGCGTCGCCCATTGAAGTGGAGTCCATCACGCTGACCATCGAAAACGTGAAGCCCAAAGTCACGCTCCAGCTCAAAGCCGACCCGGACGCCGGCGACCCCAAAGGCAAGTCGTCGCGCTTTTCCGGCACTCATGAGGCTCTTGCAAAAGAAATAGAGTTCAAAGGCGAGATCAGCGGCACGGTGGGCAAGACGCCGTACGCCGGCACGTTTGACGAAAAGCCGCACAAGCACAAGTAGCTTTTTTGGAATGCGGCGCTATTCCGCCGCTTTGGTTTTTTGGAGTGCTTGCGACTTGTCGCCGCTTTAGGACTTTTGATTGGGTGTCGTCACGGTGCTCCAAAAATCCTAAAGCGGTGACGAGTCACCGCACTCCAAAATCCAAAACGGCGGCTTGTCGGCTGGGCTACTTGATGTTCGGCGGCGGCGGAAAGCGGTATGGTTCGAGGCGCTTGGGGAAGGTGGCCGGGCTGTTGACGTAGTTGTGATGGAGGGCGCGGGCCATCATCTCGCGCAGGGCAGGGTTGTTGCGCCAGATGAGATTGGCGCCGCCCGCGCCGGCGAACTTCTCTTTGTCCGTCAACAGCTTCTCAAACAGCTTGTTGGACTCGTCGGGCTGA